>JAZNWS010000146.1:0-2517 GCA_045593485.1 Eubacteriales bacterium
ATGCTTGTCGTCCTGCCTATAACAGTGGTAGTTGCGATAATTCTGCTCAAGACAAGCTCCGAGGGCAAGATAAAGGGAGACGCGGCGATAGCTATGCTGTCGGTCGGCGCGCTATCGGTGGGATATTTGCTGCTGAATATCACCAATACAACGTCCTCAAACCTGAGCGGAGACGTCTGCACCTCGCTTTTTGGCTCGACGTCAATTCTGGCGCTTGATACGGCTGACGTTATATCCTGCATAGCACTTTCGCTTATAGTGATAGCGGTATTCTTTGTCTTTTACAACAAGATATTTTCAGTCACGTTTGACGAGAGATTTTCCACCGCGACGGGAACAAAAACACAGCTCTACAATCTGCTTATTGCCGCGGTGACTGCCACGGTCATAGTCGTGGGAATGAAGCTTGTGGGCGCGCTTCTTGTGTCCGCTCTCATAATTTTCCCCGCGCTCTCGGCGATGAGAGTGTGCAAGAGCTTTAATGGTGTTATCGGGGTAGCGGCAATTATCTCGGTGGCATGCTCGGGCGTAGGAGTTTTGTGTGCAGTGCTTATCGGCACGCCCGTGGGCGCGAGCATCGTGGTAATAAACATTATAATTTTCGGCATTTTCGCCCTTGTCGGAAAAATTAAAGGTAGATAATTAAAGATAATAAATTTAAGGAGAAATAAAATGACATACGACGTAATAATTATCGGCGCGGGACCCGGCGGAATATTTTCCGCATACGAGCTTGTAAAGCTTAACAAGAACTTAAAGATCGCGGTTTTCGAGGCAGGACACGCGCTCTCAAAGCGTAAGTGCCCCATCGACGGCAAAAAAATAAAGACCTGTATCGGCTGTAAATCCTGCTCTATTATGAGTGGCTTTGGCGGCGCGGGCGCGTTCTCTGACGGAAAATACAACATAACCAACGACTTCGGCGGCACGCTTTATCAGTACATTGGCAAGGACGAGGCTCTTGACCTTATGAGATACGTTGACGACATAAATATGGCGTACGGCGGAGAGGGAACAAAGCTTTATTCTACCGCCAACACAAAGATAAAGACCGACTGTATCCGCAACGACCTTCACCTGCTTGACGCGTCGGTACGTCATCTCGGCACGGACATAAATTATATCGTTCTTGAAAACCTCTACGATTTTCTTAAGGACAAGGTAGAGTTCTATTTTGACACTCCCGTTGAGAAGGTCGAAAAGCTTGATGGCGGTTATAAGATAACCAGCGCCAAGGGTGAATATGAGTGTGACAAGTGCATAATTTCCGTCGGAAGAAGCGGAAGCAAGTGGATGGAAAAGGTCTGCGGCGAGCTTGATATCCCCGTAAAGTCCAACCGTGTTGACATCGGCGTGCGCGTTGAGCTTCCCGCGGAGGTGTTTGCTCACCTGACCGACGAGCTTTACGAGAGTAAGATAGTCTACCGCACACCCAATTATGAGGACAAGGTGCGTACCTTCTGTATGAACCCCAAGGGCGCGGTGGTTAACGAGAATACTAACGGCATTATTACCGTTAACGGACACAGCTACGAGGACCCCGCAAAGCAGACAAAGAATACAAACTTCGCGCTGCTGGTCGCAAAGCATTTCTCCGAGCCCTTCAAGGATTCTAACGGCTACGGCGAGTCTATCGCGCGATTGAGCAATATGCTCGGCGGCGGAGTAATTTTGCAGAGATTCGGTGACCTTATACGCGGTCAGCGCTCCACCCCCCAGAGGATCAAGGAGTCCTTTGTGACACCTACCCTGAACGCTACCCCCGGTGACCTCAGCCTCGTGCTTCCCAAGAGAATACTTGACGGAATTATCGAGATGATATACGCGCTTGACAAGGTCGCGCCCGGCACGGCGAACGACGACACGCTTCTTTACGGCGTTGAGGTCAAGTTCTACAATATGGAGGTCGAGGTCGACGAGCATCTTCGCGCAATGGATAACCTTTACGTTATCGGCGACGGAAGCGGAATCACCCACTCGCTCTCCCACGCCTCCGCAAGCGGAGTCTTTGTTGCAAGAGAGATTTGTAAGTAATACGAAAAAGAGCCACGTACGTGGCTCTTTTTATTGTTTTAATTGCTCTACAAGCTCCATCGGTACTTGCAATCCGCCTCTACCTGTGCCGAGGTTGATGTCGGGCTTTTTTGCGCCGTGGTAGTCGCTGCCGCCGCTTTGCTTGAGGTTAAATTCTTCCGCTATTTCAATAGAACGCGCTATTTGCTCGGGTGAATATTTTGAGTACAGCGTTTCCATTCCCACAAGTCCGCGCGCCTTTGCCTGCGGCAAAAATTCAAGCAGGGTTTCCTCGTCAAGACTCAAAAACGGATGCGCCAGCACGGGTACAGCCCCTGTGCTTTTGATAAATTCTATAACATCAAGCGCGTCAGGGCGGCGCGGGGGAGTGTAATACTTGTTTGAGGGACTGAGAAGTGTGCGGAATGCCTCTTTGTAGTCTTCGGTATATCCGAGACGCGTCAGCTCGTGCGCGAAGTGCGCACGGTTGATATATCCGTCGGG
>JAZNWS010000147.1:0-4099 GCA_045593485.1 Eubacteriales bacterium
GCGAGATAATATTCATCCGGATTTTCGCAGTTTCCCGCATTATTCCACGTGCCGCCGATATTAACGTTCTTTCCTATTATATAATCGATCGCCACACCGTGCTCGCCCGAGTATCTGTCGGCAAAAAGACTGTATAACGCCGAGAGATATCCCTCGGTCTTTTTATCCGAAAGGTTAGGCATATAATATGTTGCCTTCGAGGATGCGGCGGGGAAATAGAGACAATCTATTGCTTGCTTTTCATCTTTTTTGTCGGGCACGCCCAGCACAAACTGCAAATAGACTCTTGCGCCCGACAAGGTCGCCTCGCTGATGGTTTTGTCAAAATATTCTATCTGTCCACCGTCAAAATAATAGGTCAAGCCCTGACTTACAAACCTTACCGAGTTTTCCTCGTAGCCCTCGAGCAAAAGCTTATCTATTCTGACCTCAAGCAAGAGGTGGTCTGCGCCGAGGTAGGACGCGTGTCCTATGTTGTCTGTTGCAAGTCCCTTTATTGTGGAAACGGACGGTCGCGACGCGCCGCTGCCGAGCTTTGAAATGTTCTGTATGTATCTCTCGTCTGTGACGGGTGTGAACTGACGAGCATCACCCTCTCCCTCGATTATCGCGCATACAAATGCGGTGTTAAGGTGGGTTTTTCCGTTTGTCTCAAAGGGGATTTCAAATTTTACAGAGTCCTTGACCTTGGTTTCCGCCAGGGGAGTATAGGACTCTGCGCTGTTTGTGAGGTCCTTTGCGATGAGGTATATTTTTTCGCCCTTGTGTTCCTCGACAAACTCGTCCGTAAAGCTTGCCTGAACTCTGACCTCCATATTTTCGCCGCTTCCCTTAAGCTCGACGGAGGTTATGTTGGAGTCCACGATGTCCTCGCCCTTGGAGCATGAGGAAAGCATTGCTGCGCTGATCATTATAAGGCAGATACAAATAAATAATTTAAGCTTTTTCATTTTTTCAGTCCTTTTTCTTATATATTCTTGGTACTCTTGACGAGGTCAAACAAAGAATCTCGTATTCTATGGTTTTTGCCTTTTGCGCGAGCGCGTGAAGTCTGCCCGAGTCCTCTCCGAAGACGGTCACCTCGTCACCCTCACAGGCGTCGATTTCTGTTATATCTATCATACACTGGTCCATACAGACTCTGCCGACCACGGGCGCGGGGACAACGCCGTTTTTGGTGTGGATATATAGCTCCGCTCCCGAGAACGCGCGAATAAATCCGTCGGCGTAGCCTATCGGGATGGTCGCTATCTTTCGCTCGATGGAGGAGGAAAACTCTCCGCCGTATCCTACCTCCTCGCCGGGCGGGAGCAGGTGAATGTGGGATATTATAGTCTTGAAGGTCATAACGGGGGAGAGCTGACATTCCACGTATTCCGACGGAAGCGCTCCGTAAAGCATTATGCCAAGCCTTACTCCGTCCAGGTGGAATTGCGGAAATTTGACCGTCGCCGCGCTGTTGCAGACGTGGCAGAAGCCAACGTCAAAGCCTTTTTTCTCAAGTCGGCTGCGAACCTTGTCAAAGCGGTCGTATTGACGGACTGTTTTCTTCTCGCGCTTTTCAAAATCCGCGTCGGCATCGGCAAAATGAGTGAACATTCCCTCAATTTTTATGCCCGAAAGCTGACTTATATCGCAGATCTGCGATACCGCCTCGTTTATCTGGCGGTCGTTGTGTACGCAAAAGCCTATTCTGTTCATTCCCGTGTCAAGCGCGATGTGAGTTCGCACGACAACTCCCGTCTCGGTGGCATAGCCGTTAAGCTCGCGGGCGTATTGCTCTGAGGAGATGGTCTGGATTATATCAGCCTCAGCAAGCTGTTTTGCCTGAGAGGGAAAGGTGTATCCGAGAATTATTATGTCGATTTTTTTACCGCATCCAAGAGGGAATATCTCTCGGATCGCCGCCGCCTCCTCGATGGATGACACCGCAAAAAAGTCGCATCCCGCATCGGCAAGAGCCTTTGCGCACTCGGGCGCGCCGTGACCGTACGCGTCCGCCTTGACTACGCATATTGCTCTTTGCCCGTCAAGATAAGAGCATAGCTTTTTGTAGTTTGAGACCAGCGCATCGAGGTCTATATGTGCCTCCGCCTTGTGCCTATCTGAGATGGGGAGAGAGGAATATGTCCTGTATCTGCTCATATTTTTCTCCGTTCTGTATGTAAAATTACGTATTTATATATTTATTATCACATCATTTTGATTATAACACGATAAGACAAATATTGCAATAGTAAAATCATAAAAGGACAAAAAATGTGATTTTTATAATAAAAAGCTCCGCAGTCTTATCTGCGGAGCTTTGTTTTTGGGGAGAAATCAATATTCCTCGTCCTCGTTGTACTTTTTCTGTGCGGCTATTTTCTGATCCTCAAGGTAGATAACTATCTTGCGGTTGTTTTCCGAGCCGATAGAATTTGTGGAAACGCCTGCGATACCCTGAATCTCGGAGTGAATGATTCTTCTCTCGTAAGGATTCATAGGCTCAAGCATAACGCTCTTCTTGTACTTGAGCACCTTGTCTGCCATTCTTCTGGCAAGGCTGCGGAGAGTTTCCTCTCTCTTTGCTCTGTAATTTTCTGCGTCAACTGTGATCTTGACGTGCGCTCTCTTTTCGCCGTCGATCTTCTTGTTTGCCGCGAGGTTTGCAAGATACTGAATGGAATCGAGTGTGTCGCCGTGGTGGCCTATAAGCATACCTGCGCCCTCACCCTGAATATCAATAAGCATACCCTCTCTCTCGGGGCAATATCTCATATCAACGGTGACGTCAAGCTGCATATCGGATACAAGCTTCTTTACAAATTCAAGCGCGATCTCCTCGCCCTTGAGCGTATAGACTGCGTTTATCTTTGCGGGAACAGCTCCGATGCCGAACAGACCCTTCTTGGGCTCGTCGATAACATCGTATTTGATGTCCTCGGAATTAACGCCAAGCTGAGCCGCAGCATTAGCGACTGCCTCGTCAACTGTTTTTCCTGTTACAATTATTTCTTTTTTCACGATATACTCCAATAAGTCGATTATTTTTCTTCTTTTTTGTCGTTGTTCTTTTTAGCCTTTTTCTTGAAAAGACCGCCGAATACACCCTCAGACTTGTCGGACTCGTCCTTGAGACTTGCGCCGTCAGTCATGTTGTTTTCGGGAAGCTTTTCGGGCTCCTCGGGCTTTACCTCGATATACTCGGGCTCTTCAGCCTTGGGGGCATAGTTGCCCTTTTCGTCATAGTCATCGTCGTCAATGTGGTGGAGCGAGCGTACCTTGCCTACGTTTTCAGACTTCTGAACCTTCTTGGGCTGCTTGCCCATATACTCACGCTCTGCCGCCTTATAGTCCTCCTCGGTAAACTGGGGAAGGGGCATTACCTTGCTGATGATTATCTGCTTTACTACGTTGAGAATACTCTTGAAAATCCAGTATATACCAACCGCCGCGGGGACGATAAATGTCATCCACACGCTCATCAGGGGCATCATCCAATCCATCATCTTGTTGGAGCAGCCTGCCTGAGGGTTGTTTGCCTCGCTCTGTGTGGGCTGGTATGTGAACTTACGTGTGATCTTGGTGCTGAAGAAGTAAACCACGAAGGTCAGAACGGGTACTGCGAGAAGCCAATAGAGCTTGGGATCTGCGGGAGTAAATCCGGGTGTGTATCCCATATTGATGGGACCGATGTTGAAGTTCATGCCTTCAGCGGCCTCTGCGAGCTCCTGGATCTTGCTGTAGACTGCGTCGCCGTTAGCGCAATAGCCCTTTATGTCCTCAAAGGCTTCAACACCCTGGGTGTCAACTATTTCCTTGAACTTTGAAAGGAAGCTGATGGTACCGCTTGTTGCGACCTTCTCGCCAAGATGCTCCGTCATATACGTTGCAACGAAGTTTATAAAGGTTCCGCCCATGCCGATAACGTACTTCAAAGGATGAATAACTATGCTGTAAAGCGCCATAATTACAGGGAGCTGAACGAGCAGAGGCAAGCAACCGTTCATGGGGTTGAACTTTTCCTTCTGATAAAGGTCCTGTATTTCCTGCGTTACCTTTTGCTGAGTAGCCTGGTCGTTACGTCCCGCGTACTTTTTGCGGATAGCCATTTCCT
>JAZNWS010000148.1:0-8883 GCA_045593485.1 Eubacteriales bacterium
TCCACTGTTTTTTGATGAAGGCATATTTGCAAAATTGAAAAAAGCCGCGGATGAAATACTGTTTAATACAGAAAAAAAGCAGTATACTCAAGCCATAGTTTTACTTACATCTTGCGGTAATGAATATAGCGCGGTTATTGAAAATGCTTTATCAGTCGAGAAAAGCGACGAGAAAGCCTTGCTTGACAAGCTGATAGCCGCATCGGATACAAGAATAGACCATATTTTGTGTCTTTGGCATGAAGGCTCGGTTGATATTCCCTCCTATGATTTCAGAAAAATGCTTTGCGAATTAAATCCCGATAACGAAAATTCGAACATATTCGTTATGACACAAGACGGCTATTCAGCTATTAAATTAGAAAGCACTCTGAAATAAAAGTAATACCCCGACAGAAAATCTGTCGGGGCATTTTTTAATCCACATATTCAAACTCCTCGCCGTTGCAGGTAAAGATTATGCTTCCCTCTTTATCGGTGCGCAAAAGCTGTATTCCAAACAAATTAAGTCTGTAAACCACCTCGGCGGCGGGATGTCCGTAGGTGTTGTCCTTGCCGCAGCAGGCTATGGCGTATTCGGGCGAGGTTATCTCCAAAAATCTATATGAGCTTGAGGTCTTTGAACCGTGGTGCCCGAGCTTTAATATGTCGCAGTCGAGAAAATCTCCGTACTCTGCTATCATTTCCGCCTCGGAATCCGTCTCGGCGTCACCCGTAAGTATCACCGAGCATTCGCCAAATTCGCATTTTAGTACAACACTCGTGCTGTTCACCTCGCCGTATTCCTCATAATCCTTATTGGGCGCAATTACCGTGCTTTTGCATTCGCCAACGTAAAAGCTCTCACCCGATACTGCTTCAATAAGATTTATATCTCTGTCCTCTATGAGTGACAGAAGCGTTATATACATATCAATATCCTCGTCGGCGTCGGTCATTATCACGTTCTCAACGTCAAACTCCTTGACTATCATATCCGCGCCGCCAATATGGTCGTCGTGCGGATGTGTCAGGACAAGATATTCAAAGGACTCAATCTCAAGGTCATACAGATAGCTTTTCAGCTGTGACTCGGAGCTGTTCGTGCCCGTGTCAATTAACATATTGCCCTCGGGTGTCATTATCAGAATGCAGTCTGCCTGCCCCACGTCAATGAAATGCAGGACTATCTCACCGTCCTCAAGGGCTTGGGATACAATATCATCCTCAATCAGTCTGTCTCGGAAAATATATATTCCCACGCCGCAAAGAGCAAGTACAAGCAAGACGGCAACCGAAATTATAATAATCTTAATTACTGTCTTTTTAGTCATATCTCTATTCTAAATACTCCCCGATAAAATCGGGGAGTATAGCTTTATTTCATTTTCTTGGCTTTTACGAAAAAGCGGTGCGAGCATTTGGGACATCTTACCGCGTTCTTGCCTGCCTTATATGGCAAGCGGAGTGTGTTTCCGCATTTGGTGCAGTCACGGTAGATGTATCCACCGCCGTCCTTGGGTCCTCTTTTGGTCTTTGTTGACGTATTGCCCGTGAAAAATCTCACTACTGCTCTGCGCGCCTTGAGATATATCTCGTTTTCACGTCTGCGCTTATAGATGTTTCGTGAAAAGCATCTGAACATCGACCAGATGATCAGCACAAGATTGAGCGTGATTATTGCGTAAAGAATTATCGCCCCGACAAGATACCTGCCAATAAAAAAGCTGAGTATCCATTCAAGCACAAGGCTGATAAGAACAAATACACTTAAAAAATTGTAAAGCTGGTCCGTTCCGTACCTGCCATACATAAATCTGTATATCTTATCCTTGAATTTTCCCATTATTTTGCCTCCGAATAGTTATATCAGTTCAAATATATGTTTTACTTATATAATAAATTTTATCACTAAATAATTAACACCGTGTTAACTGAACACGGCAAATAAGGAATGTTTTAGTGAATTTTAGGTGATTACATAAAAAATGAAGCGATATTACATCGCTTCATTTTCTTACTGTCCAAAATTCACTATTGCCTTGAAGCACTCGATCATTTCAGCATACGTACCAGCCTTTGAGCTTTCGCCGTATATATACGGCTTTGCAAGGCAGATATACGTGTCCGCGGGCATAACCTTAAATGCGTCCAGCTCATATATAGGCAGATCTCCAAGACGTACACCGTATCCGTCAGCGGTCATACCCTCGGGTAGCTCGTCGCCAAACAAGTCCCCCATAGACTGCAATCTTTCGTGAGCTACAAAATTTTTGTAAAACTCACTGCCGACAAAGTATATAGAGCATTCTCCTGACGAGACGTAGTCGTCGTAATTACTCTTATTCGTGGTGTTTTGAGACAAGTCTATCTGCGTCGAATCTATTCCGTTAAGATCGGATTCGTAATATATTGTATAGTTGCTGAACTTAACCGTCTTGTTTCCATCACCCGTGTAATCCTCGGGAATAATTTTTCCAAGCTCAGTCTCAATTGCCGCGCACTGATTGGGGGATATGTAGGCAGGACCTGCAAACGTCACAGCCGCGTCAATAGCTGTTCGGTTGAATATCTGCACAATGCCCACTATAAGTACCACAAGGAAAAACGCGCCGATAATTACTACCCATTTATAGTGATACCAGAAGTTATCAAGCTTTGAGAGCAGCTTACTTTTGCTCACGACGCTCACGCTGTCGCCCTCGAGCTTTTCATCTACTATGTTTTCTTTGTTTTGATTCATTTTTACGACCCCTTTGTTATTTTTGGGTCAGATCTCAATTGTCGTTCTTGCCTGCTCTGTAAACGTCAACTATCTTAAGCTCATAAACTCCCGCAGGTGTTGTCACGCTGACAGTCTGTCCTGCGCGTGCGCCCATAAGCGCGCTTCCAACAGGTGAACGATCGGAGATCTTGCCCTCAAGAGGATTAGTCTCGTTTGAGCCTACGATGCTGTACTTTATCTCCTCGTCCTCTTCAACGTCAAGAACTACTACCGTAGAGCCGAGAGAAACTACCTTGGTGTCTATCTTGGACTCGTCAACGATAACTGCGTTCTCTATAAGAGCCTCAAGCTCCTTTATTTTTGCTTCATTCTCTGCCTGCTGATTTCTTGCCTCGTCGTACTCGGAGTTCTCGGAAAGGTCACCGAAGGAACGCGCTGTAGCGATAGCCTCCTTGATCTCCTCTCTCTTTACGGACTTGCGGTAATCAAGCTCGTCTGTAAGCTCCTTGTAGCCCTCGGGCGTATATAACTGCTTCTCTGCCATGATAAATTCTCCTTTTATATATGTTTGTTTTATTTTTAGCCGTAGCTTTATTTCAGATTTTCAATCGCGCTCTGCAGCTGATTGTCTTTGTCGTGAGGAATGGGCTGCGCGCCGTATTCCTTTGCCTCGTCAGAGAGCGGGACCTCGATATCAGGGATTATACCCTTATCGTGATAGGATTCGTGGCTCTTGGAAAAATAGAGGCTTGTCGTGAGCTTCAATGCGCCCTTAAGTCCGTAATTGTCAAGATAATAGGTGCGTTGCATACAGCCCTTGCCATAGGTCTTGACACCAACTATCGTACCCAGAGAATAGTCCCTCACTGTAGCGGTGAAAAGCTCTGCCGCGCTCGCTGTATTTCCGTTGACGAGAACTGCAAGCTTCATGCCCTTGTATTTGCCAATATCATCCTTTGTTATTTTGAATTGTTCGTTTGAGCGTTCCTTGACGGTATATTTTTCCGTGACCTTGCCATCTCTGTCCTCAACGGTCATTACAAGATCGCCCTCATCAAGAAAATAAGACATTACAGAAACAATGGACTCAACGTATCCGCCAGGATTGTTTCTGAGGTCGATGACGAAATACTCGCAGCCTGCTTTCTTGAGACTATCTACTGCTTCGCAGAACTGAGGAGGGGTTGTATAGTCAAAGTT
This sequence comes from Eubacteriales bacterium, assembly GCA_045593485.1. GTDB lineage: Bacteria > Bacillota > Clostridia > Oscillospirales > CAG-272 > SVTX01. Next base: position 3,905 of record JAZNWS010000148.1, read on the forward strand.
GGTTATGGTTATGATACCAACCTTATCGTCAGTATCGCACACCTTTCCCTTAACGGATACAGTCACTACCTTCTTGCGAGTTATGTTATACTCTATAGACTCATATTCGCCCACTTCGTTCTTTCTGTGAACCGTGAACTTTGCCTTTGTGCCCTCTTTACCAGCAAGCTTATCAAGAGCCGCGTCGTATCCAAGGTCGGTCACACTCTCGGCATCCTCTCCGATACCAATGTGCGTTATCATATCGCCTGCAAGTATGCCTGCCTCCTCTGCCGAGGAATTTTCATAAACGGAAACTATCTGTATTGCGCTGACAGTCTTGCCATTGAGAGTAAAAGTACTCTCAACAACACCAATTCCAACTCCGACAAACTCGCCCGTCATATCCTGTGTGAGAGCCTCAAGCTCATCTTCTGAATAATACTCTGCGTAAATGTCTCCGCTGAAGTCAATATACGCGTCAAGCAGATGCTCGCCAAAATCCTTGTCGTCAATTCCGTCGTAGGAATACTCGCGGAAAAATTTGTCAAGCGCAACAAGGTCTTTGACGTATTCAGGGGTGTTTCTGTTGACTGAATCGCTCATATGTCTTGAGCATATGCCGAAGGTTATCATTATGCAGAAAAGTCCAACTGCTGCCGCAAGAATAATAGCCGTTGTAAGCGACAGAGTACGCGGCTTTTTATCACCTCTCTGCTTTGAGGGCACAAACGTTGTCACACCCTCGGGAAGAATAAGCTCGTATCCATTCGACTGGAGCGCGTAGGAAAGTTTTCTCTCTATCTCCGATTTGGAGATTGTCTTATCCTTTACTGAAAAGCAAACGCTGGATGTCTCTGCCGAAGCCTGAACAGCCTCGACATCTATACAAGATCTTACAATGGAGCAAATTTTTTCTTCATCCTGACCTGTCATTATTCTCGACACGGTATAGGTATATTTTTCCATTAAACTACCAAACCTTTCGCTTTATAGTGGAGTGTTATATCTATAACACAATATCAAGCGAAACGCCCAAAACAATGTGGACGCTTCGCTTGACAGATAGGATTATATTATCCCAAATTATTTACTTTTATTACTCTAAATCAATATTTTGTGGGCTTGGAGGAAAGATATTTCTTAACCATGAGCGCAACCTTGAAGGTTATTGCCTGCTCAAACTGACGGAGGGCAAGACCTGTGATCTTTCTGATCTTCTCAAGTCTGTAAACAAGTGTATTTCTATGTACGAAAAGCTTTCTGGACGTCTCGGAAACGTTGAGGTTATTCTCAAAGAAGCACTGAATAGTCATAAGTGTCTCGCGGTCGAGAGACTCAAGGCTTCCCTTCTTGAATACCTCCTGAAGGAACATATCGCAAAGAGTTGTGGGGAGCTGGTATATAAGTCTGCCGATACCGAGATTTTCGTAGCTGATGATGTTCTTCTCTGTCTCGAATACCTTACCTACCTCAAGAGCTACCTGAGCTTCCTTATATGCTCTTGCAAGGTCCTTAAGGTTATCAACTACCGTGGATACACCGATATTTACCTTTGTATAGAACTCAGAGGAAAGTGTATCGGAAATATTTGTAGCAATTCTTTCAATGTCCTTTGCGTCCGTGCCGGGCTTTATGTCCTTAACAAGCACGATGTCGTGCTCGCCTACGCTGATAACGTAGTCCTTGGACTTATCGGGGAACATATTTTGAAGCATCTCAAAGGGCATAACGTCCGTCTTGCCAAAGAATTTTATGAGGAATACTATTCTCTGCTCCTCGGAGTTGAAATGAAGCTCCTTGGACTTGATGTAAATATCGCTGGGGAGAATGTTATCAAGAATGATGTTCTTGATGAACGAGCCCTTGTCGTATTTCTCATCGTAGAGATTCTTGATGTTGGAGAGAGAAACTGCCAAAAGCTTGGACATTTTCTCTGCCATTTTGTCCTCGCCCTCCATGAAAACGATGTACTCTGTCTTTGTTCCCACGGTGATGGGACGGTATGTATATCCACCTGATACTACGTGACCCGCGGAATACATAAGCTCGTCACGTACGCCCTGCTTAACCTCACCGATCTTTACAAGCTCGGAGCAAGCAACGATAACGCCGTTTTCGTCTATAACGCCGATAACGCGGTCAACCGCTGTTTTCATCTGATGAATTACGTTCTGGAACAATCTGTTCGACATAAAAATTCCTTTCCCGGCAAGCATTTGCAAGCCTTCTTATATTGATTTAATATTAAAGTTCAAATTCATAAACGAGACAGCTGAGCACAAAGCCCGACGCGGTCTCGGTTCTCAGTATTCTCTTGCCAAGTCCTATGAGCGACATACCACGCTCTTTCGCGCGCTGGGCTTCTTTAAGAGAAAATCCGCCCTCGCTTCCTATAACTATAGAAATGCTGATATCCTCGCATGTCTTGTTCGCGAGCTTGTCCCTTATCACCTGACCAAGCGGCAGTGTTCCGTCTCCCTCGTAGCAAAACAGAACTATATCCGCGCCCATTGCCTCATCAAGCATTTTTTCATACGTGACAGTGGGATTTATCTGTGGAACTATTCCGCGTCCCGATTGCTTTGCGGCTTCAAGAGCAATTCTCTGTCTGCGGGAGAGCTTTTTGCCGTCGGGATCCTTTTCCTTTGCGATACATCTCTCGCTCTCAAACGTAGTAATCTCGCTCACACCGCATTCGACTGCTTTCTGAATTATATAGTCAAGCTTTTCTCCCTTGGGAAGCGCCTGAAAAAGATGCGCCTTGAAGCTTGGCTCGGTGTCTGCCCTTTTCTGAGATATTATCTCTGCGGTCACAAGACCCTCCGAGAAGCTTTTGAGGACACACTCATATTCGTTTTTCTGCATATCCGATACCGTGATACATTCACCTGCCGCCATACGCAAGGAACGTGAAATATGGTGCGCGTCGTCTCCGACGATATTGACTATGCCGTCGGCTATTTGATTTTGTCGTACAAAAAATCGAGGCATAAAAATCTCCAAAACAGTCCGTAAATGTGCTGAAAGCTATTTAAACGTATACTTTTATTGGGCATTTTAAACAACAGTTTTATTACAATGACCAAGAAAATACACTTCATTATAATACAAAAGCACCAATTTGTCAACGGTTTTTTTGTAAAAAAATACATAACATCTCACACAATTTACAATTTATTATCAATTTAGTGCCCTTCAAAAGACAATTCAAACAAAATATTGGTTCGTCATAAATATTAATAGATAATTTTAAGGACAAAAAAATCACCAAACTCTGCGTTTGGTGATTTTTTGTTTTATACGCTGTGTACTCCTAAAGCCGCATCCGACGCGGAATCCACACCATATTTTTTATTCTTTCTATACTCAAAGAACTTGAGCGCCACCTGCTCAAAGAGCGCGTAGGAAAGCACGTCCTCGTCCTGCTCAAGATACCCTGCGGGAATCTTTGCGCGAAGCTCATCAAGCTCGGGCTTGAGATCGTCTGCGGGACGGTAGTCTATGACCTTTGCGTCCTCGCCGAGTATCTTCTTTACGAATTCGGGGTCAATAGCTACGGGAGTCTTTCCGTACTCGCCGCGTACCACGCCCTTGAATTCCTTTGTGACCATCTTGTATCTTTCGCCGTTAAGCACGTTGAATACAGCCTGCGTGCCTACGATCTGTGAGGAAGGAGTGACGAGCGGAGGGTATCCTACGTCTGCTCTTACTCGCGGTACTTCCTCAAGAACCTCAGTCAGCTTGTCTTCCTTGCCCGCCTGCTTGAGCTGAGACATAAGGTTGGAGAGCATTCCGCCGGGAACCTGATAGATGAGCGCGTTTACGTCAACCTTGAGCGCCTTGGGATTGAGAAGTCCTTCAGCGAGATACTTTTCACGCAAGGGTGTAAAGTGCTTTGTGACCTTATCAAGAGATTCAAGGCTAATACCCGTGTCGTACTGTGTTCCCTGGAGTGTCGCAACAAGGGTCTCCGTGGGAGGCTGCGACGTACCCATAGCCATAGGCGAGATAGCCGTGTCAACAATATCAACGCCTGCCTCGATAGCCTTGAGAAGAGTCATTGATGCAAGGCCTGCCGTGTAATGCGTATGAAGCTGTATAGGAAGGTCAGTACTTTCCTTCAAGGTCTTTACAAGCTCGAACGCGTCATAGGGCTTGAGAAGTCCTGCCATATCCTTGATGCAGATAGAGTCAGCGCCCATATCCTCAAGTCTCTTGGCGTATTCGGAATAATATTCCATCGTATAAACGGGACCTGTGGTATAGCTGAACGCCGCCTGAACGTGACCGCCCTCGCGCTTTGTTGCGTTTATTGCGGTCTTGAGGTTTCTGGGGTCGTTGAGCGCGTCGAATATACGAATAATATCAATACCGTTTGCAATAGATTTCTGAACGAAATACTCAACAACATCATCGGAATAGTGACGGTAGCCGAGAATATTCTGTCCGCGGAAAAGCATCTGCAGCTTTGTATCCTTTACGTGCTCACGAATGGTGCGGAGTCTTTCCCAAGGATCTTCGTTGAGAAATCTCATACACGCGTCAAACGTAGCTCCTCCCCAGGCTTCAAGTGAGTGGTAGCCCACCTTATCCATCTGCTCAAGTATGGGAAGCATCTGCTCCGTTGTCATTCTCGTTGCAACGAGTGACTGATGCGAGTCTCGGAGTACAGTTTCGGTAATTTTTACCTGTGCCATTTATTTATTAACCAAACCTTTCTGAAAAATTATCGGTTATCAACCGATCCACGACAGGAATACGCCCGCACAAACCGCGGAGCCGATAACGCCTGCCACGTTGGGTCCCATCGCATGCATAAGAAGGAAGTTTGAGGGGTCCTCCTTTTGTCCTACTACCTGCGATACTCTCGCCGCCATAGGAACAGCGGACACGCCCGCAGAACCGATGAGGGGGTTGATCTTTCCGCCCGAGAGCCAGTTCATTATCTTTGCAGTGATAAGTCCTCCGCTGGTCGAGATGCAGAACGCTACAAGACC
>JAZNWS010000149.1:0-12806 GCA_045593485.1 Eubacteriales bacterium
GCTCGACAGAGAAAGAAGCCGTATTTCCACGTCTCTTGCACTCAAGCTCATAGCAAAGGAATTTCCTTTTGTGATTGAGAGAACAATCGTTGTCAACGGCGGCGTAATGTTTTTTGGACCGAAACACTCTTACGTCAAGGACTATAAAAAAGGGCTTGACGAAGATAAGGAAAAGGACATTGCCGTTAAGGTTGTTCACGAGGGCGTCGAATATGAGTTTCAATATGGTTCGCAGGCGTATATTTTCCACACCGGAATATATAACGATATACACGAAAGATACGGTATGAAAGGGCTTCTTGAGTATGTGTCGGTAGTTCACGACTGCTATTTGTCGGACAGCAACAGAACACCCCTCGGAGCACTCGCGGATTATATTGCACAGCGTTGGCGCAAGATCAAGAAAAAGGACAGAAGTGAGATTCTTGATGAATTTTACAGTTGTGTATAGGAGGAAAACAAATGAGCATATTAGATAAGTTTTCAGCGGTGGAAATAAAGACGGATTCTCGTATTTCAGAGGAAGACCGTGATTTCTGCCAAAAACATCAAAAGGCATACCTTGAAGCAAGAGACGCTTTAAGGTCTATCAAAAAGCAGTGGAAGGAGCTCTATGACGCACAAATGGCTGTTATGGAGCAAATATCCGACAGCGAGTATACAAGAGAGCGCTACATCAAAGTTGATGGTTTATCCACGAGCAGCTTGAGAAATAAAATCGAGTTGTTGCCGGAACTGTTCATTACTTCACTTGTTACTTATTTTAATGGTAAGTACCACGTTTCCGTGAGTGTAGAGGCGGCAAAGAAAGCTTTACTGCCCGAATCTCCCAAGTACGATTGGGAAAAGAGCCGTGCCAATGAGTATCACAAGATGATGCGCGATTTCACCCTGCGCTATGAGGACGTGGTGGAACAGATATTCGTTCAACTTGGAGGGCGTACCTTTGAGCAGCGTGCCCTTGATGAACTGAAGGAAAAGTGCCATAAATTTGCTTGGAATATCTACCACAGCAAAGTGGAGTATGAGGTCAAGAACGATACAATACAATTTACGGGTTATGCCTGTAGTTACGAATCGTGGCTGAGCCGTTGTGTGTGGAAGATCAACGACGGTATGAGGGATGTTTTGCGCGGGCTTGCTCACTTTGAGACGAAGCAGCTCGACTATCTCCCAAAGGATATTGCTTTCCTCGTGGGATATGACGACAAATGTTCCTCGTCATACGATTTTGACTATGAAAAGCTCAAGAGGATCCGTATGTTCAAGAACCACCGCGTTGACGTCAAATTCGCCAGCAAGGAGCTTGCACATCAGTTTGCCGAACAGTATCTCGGTCTTGTTGCGTAGGAGGTGATATGCAGTGAAGTATATTGCCCGTAACGAGCGTATTCCGCAGGACAGACGGCGTGAGCTGAACGATAAGATCCTGTATCTCATCGATGCGGGAATGAGCGAAGCAACCGATATTTCCCGTGAGGATATTTACAACGCCTACACGGGGGACGGTGGCTTACATGGGTTAAAGCGTTCGGATTACGACAGCTATTCGGAATACAGTGAAGCCAAGAAGGAGATCGAGAACGGACAATTCTTCACACCGCCGAGCATATGTCAAACGGTAGCAGCGTGCCTCAGTGTCGGGAAAGGCGACCTTATCGCAGACTTAACCTGCGGTATGGGCAACTTCTTCAATTATATGCCTACGGAAAACAATCTGTATGGCTGTGAGATTGATAACAAAGCCTATAAGGTCGCCCGCCACCTATATCCAGACGCCAATATCGAGAATGGGGATATCCGACTGTATAAGCCGGGTATCCTTTTTGACTACGTGCTCGGCAACCCACCCTTTAATCTGAAATGGTGGATTGAGAGTAATGAAGAGGTATTGTCCCAGCTCTATTACTGCATCAAGGCTCACGAGCTGCTCAAGCCCTGCGGCATTCTGGCACTCGTTGTGCCCAAGTCCTTCCTTGCAGACGATTTCACGGACGGCGCTATGATAAGAGAAATGAGTGAGAAATTCCGTTTTCTCGGTCAGTTCGATCTGCCCGTTGGAGCGTTCGCGCCGATGGGCGTTGAGACGTTCCCGACCAAGCTTCAGTTTTGGCAGAAAAGAAAGGATGCGGAGGATACGGAGCTACCGTATTATACCGCTTGCTCCTTTACCCGCCCAAGAGATCTCAGCGAGAATATTGCAAGGGCAAAGAAAGAGCTATCCGAGAGCCGAATGGAGCTGCTCAAGGCAACGGCTCGCAACAAGCAAACGTCGGAGAACTTTGCGTATTTAGTGGATAAGATGCTTTATCAGATACAGATTCACCCGCGTCTGTCCTCCGATCACTCACGCTGCTGTACCTACGTTCACCGTTTCTATACCGAAAGGCAGCCCGACAGTATGCCTTACGAGGAATGGTGCAAGAAAAGGATCACCGAGGAAAAGGTGATCGCTTATCTCAAAAAGGTACTAAAAAAGCAGAATGAGAAGCCGCCCGAGGATAGGATCGCTCTTGTCAAGCGAGATTACGGGATCGTCTATAAGGGCTATTCCTACGCTTCTAACAGGCAGTTGAGCGAAGAGATGAAAACACCCGTGCCAATGTACTTGTTGGCTTCTACGGACGGAAATTACGGCTTTACGCGCTATGACAAGCTCATACGTCGCAAACAGCGGGAGTATATGATACAGAACCAACAGTTTGAGGATATGGAGCTTGATGAAACCATAGCACGCGCTCTCAATGAGTTCGTAATATGGGACTCGGAGAACGAGGAAGAGATCCGCCTAAACGACAAGCAAAAGCAGGATATCAATCTAATGCTTCAGAAACGGTACGGACTCTTACAGTGGGAACAGGGCTGCGGTAAAACGCTCGCCGGAATTGCCGTTGGACTTTACCGTATGCAATTTCAGAACGTGCATCACACGTGGGTTATATCCTCAGCAATCTCTATCCGTAACAACTGGGATCTGATGCTAAGGAACTACGGCTTATCCTACGTATTCGTGGAAGAGCTGTCCGACTTTGCCCGTATCAAAAGGGGTGACTTCGTAATCATCACACTTAACGGAGTAAGAAAGTACCAAAAGCAGATCAAGCGGTGGGTGCGGATACATAACCAGAAAATACAGTTGGTATTCGACGAGAGCGACGAGATATCCAACGCATCGGGAGCAACGACCAAGGCGTGCCTTGATTGCTTTCGCCGTTGCAGGTATAAGCTCCTGGAAACAGGAACGAGTACCCGAAACAATATCTCCGAGTTTGCGCCGCAAATGGAGTTGCTCTACAACAATTCATTTAATATGCTTTCTTGGTGCGATAGGATCTATAAGCGTGACAAGGAGAGCGGGGAACTCTATTCGGAGGAAAACGATTACTTTGGTATGCCGATTCCCGCGTACAAAAGAGGTTACACTTTATTCTCCAACTCTCATTTGCCTGAAAAGATAACCGTATTTGGTGTTGGGCAGAGAACGCAGGACATCTACAATGCCGACGTTCTCAGCGAGATACTTGGTAAGACGGTCATAACCCGAACCTTTGAGGAAATCACGGGAAAGGACATACGCCGTATTCATCAAGTGCCCGTTAAATTCAGCGAGGCAGAGAAAGCTGTCTATCAACAGGCAATCGAGAAGTTCTATGAGATGCGCTGGAACTACTTTCAGTCTACGGGCAACTCCCGTAAGGACTCAATGATGATCTTGATGCAACAGATCCTCACACTCCTTCGTATCAGCGCGGCGCCGAGCTCTATGAGCGAATACGTTGGCGATACTCCCGTGAAGATCCAAAAGGTTCTCTCAATGATAGAGGAATGGGACAGCGAGATCGTGGCTATCGGTGTGCGGCATATTCCCGTACTTGAGGAATATCGTAAGGCAATCGAGGAAGCGTTCCCGGATAGACCTTTGTTTGTTGTAACGGGAGGCAACACCAGCTTTGCCAAGCGCAGAGCATTACGCAAAACCCTCAAGGAGAGCGGAAACGGTATTCTCCTGTGCACTCAGCAGAGCTTGCCCAGCAGTGTCAACTTCGAGTACGTCAATAAGATCATCATACCGGAGCTTCACTACAACAACTCCCGTATGAGCCAATTCTATATGCGTTTTATTCGCTATACCTCAACCGAATGGAAGGACATTTATTTTGTCACTTACGCAGGAAGTATTGAGTCGAATCTGATGCAGATGGTAATGGCAAAGGAAAAGCTCAATCTCTTTATGAAGGGACAGGATGCAGACCTTGACGAGATCTATGACAAGTTCGGGGTAGACTACAATCTGCTCTCGTTGCTTATGCGCAGAGAAGCCGATAGCGAAGGAAAGCTCCACATACGCTGGGGTGAACAAAATATAGCTTAGAGAAAGGAATGAATTATGAAAGAATTAAAAGTAGGAGACGTGGTTAACTACCGCTTTGTGACTCGAGAGGGAGAACTGTGTTCAGCAATCGTTGAGATTTTGGAGCTGAAGCTTCAAAAGCACGATAACCGTCCAATCGCAAACGTAAGGTTTCGCGAGTCGCTTTCCGACCACACCGGCAATCATCTGTTCGATTATCTTGCCGGAAAGGGAGGAACGATGTGGGCGAGTCAAGAATATCTGTATCAAACAACGGAGGTTCAAGATGGCTAAGATCAACAAGCAACATAAATGGGATACTTGCGTTCACGCGCTCTGTCCCTTCGGCAGAGGCTTTGCACTGTGCAGTTACGGAATGGATATCTGTGGCAAGGAGTTGTCGGTAAAGGATTTTCCTATTTGTATGGATAAAGGCATATGCCGAAAAGAAGAAGCAGAAAAGGAGGAGAAAAAATGATTTACAACAAAAATGGTGAAATGTTTTTCTATGAGGATAAGATGTTTATCATTGGAGAGGAAGTGTTTGCAAGCGAAAGCGACTATGCGGGTCTGCTTGGCAGAATCACGGAGATACGGACAGGTGAGGATCGGGACACCGAAAACGAAAGTCCCGACGTCTATTGCAATTTCCAACCTCCGATACTCAATCAGGATGCCGAGCTTGTGAGCAAAATGAGATTTGGCAACGAGGATCTTTCTCTTGACCATGTGATTATGGCGCCTGAGATGCTGATACCGACACGATACGTGGGCAATGGATTACCGACCGTGAAGGTTTACGCTGTTGTCGAGGACTGTATGATTGACGGAGAGGATCACGGCGAAACAAGGTTGTTCTCCGATAAAAAGCATGCAGAGATCGTTCTCCGACAAAGCATTCAAAAGGAGAGGGAGAATGGGTGTATCGCGGGCTGGCAATCATCTGACCTATTTGTTGAAGAACAGTATAATGATTTGTATTTTACAGCATATTTCAAAAACGAATATTGCTTCAATCATTACACCGTTTATCTTCAGGAAATGGAGCTTTCCTTGTCAATGCCGCTGCTGAAAGATCTGCTCCCGCTATGCCTTGGTATGAAATACCGCGAGGATGTAGCCAAGCAGATAGAACCTTGGGAAATACCCGAAGCTGTTAGGCGGACGGCAATCAATGATCCGAGCCTTTACATCAGAATGCAAAGTGCGTTATCAGCCAAGGAGCTATACAAGGAGGAATACGTGGAGGCAGTTTCGGAGGTGGCGCATACATTAACCCAAGAACACGCCAAAGTAGAAAAGATTCTTGAACAAGCAGGAAAGGAAGGGAAGATATAAAAGGATAGCGGAGGGACTGATTTTGTCCCTCCGCTTATACTATCTTTTGATTAAGTCCTTTACGAGTGTTGCTATCGTGTCAAGCTGTTGGTCATTTAACTTTTTCATATCCTTGATGATTGCATCGAGCTTGGAAGGGTTAGAAGTTTCCAAGTCGAAGAACTCGCTTGGAGTCACACCCAAGTATTCACAAATGAAGAAAATTCCGTCCAAAGATGGCTTGGATTTTCCCGTCTCGATGTTATTGATATATCCCGGATTCTGACCGATGGATAAGCTCATATCACGAGCAGAAACACCCTTTTTCTCACGCAAGCGCGCAAGACGTATCGCAAAGTCTTTTTCGTCCATTTTATCACCTCACAACCTATATATAATATTTTAACCCATAACACACTAAATATTATTTGTTGTTGGGCTGTAATTTTGTTGACTTGTTGGTTGGCAGATGTTATAATATGAATATATGTTGGTAACAAACCAATGGGAGTGAAAATGGATATATTTAGAGTAACCTTTTTCGGACACAGAGCAGTGTGGAATATACGGGAATTGGAAGCAAAGTTGATGCCAATATTAAAAAACGTTATGGACACACATACTTATATTGAGTTTTATATCGGACGCAACGGTGAGTTTGATGAAATTGTCGCGTCTATCATAAAACGATTGAAAAAAGAGCGGGAAATGAGTTATAATATATTGACCCTTGTTTTGCCGTATACGGTTAAGGACATGGAATACTATGAGAAGTATTATGACGAAATGATTATTCCCGAAAGCATCGGCAAGGCGCATTATAAAAACGCTATTACGCTCCGCAACAGATGGATGGTTGACCAAGCGGATTTGGTAATTGTGAACGTGGAACGCCGATCCGGCGGTGCATATACGGCGATGCGTTATGCCGAAAAACAAAATAAACAAGTTATTAACTTGAATGAATTGGAGGAAGAATAAATGTTGATCTACAATAACGGTCGTTTTTCAGTAGGAGCGTTATCCTTCGAACTCCCCAACGGTATCGGAGTCGACACCGCTAATGAAGAAATCAATGGAGAGGGACTGACCTTGGTTGCCCTTGACAATAGCTTTACCGTTCAAATCTCTTTTGATGAGAGCGAGGAGAATGCAGACAAAGCATTTGCGCATATCTTTGACGAGGAGTGTTCCTATGCGCTCATAGGGGAGATCGAAAAAATAATCGTGAATACCTTGAATGGATATAAAGCGGTTTATGAGGACGGTAGCACGCTTAACGAGGAATATGCCTTTGATATTGATGAGTGCGAGGGAAACAACATTCTAAACATCTACGTAATGATCCGTAAGAATTGCACAACTTATGATGAATCTTATAAAGGCAGAATTGTGACGGAGATACTTGAAAGTATCAAACGCGAATAATTTTGATATCAACGACGCTAACAACACATAAAAATCGAGAGCAACGGTTGTGTCTTCCGCAACATTGATGCTTCAATGATAAAAGTCAGGATAATCTATCGTTTCAGCCTCAGTAAAAGAATAACAGTAGCGTCAGTGTGATATAGGCACCGATTAAGTCCCCTTTCTCGGAGACCTGATCGGTGCCTTTTAATCGTACATCACAATAAACCACCGTCGTCCGTCATAGCCGAGCTCTCGCTCCTGACCGCGTATTCGGACGGTATACCGAAAACCCGTGTTGGAACGCAGGGTAGAGGTGGCTTCTGTTTTTATTATTTTATCAATTTCATACCTTTCACCGTTCGTCCACTCAATCCACAGAGGAGTAATAGTGCCTTCGAAATCAAAGCGAATGACGATGTTTACAAATAATCTACGCATAAATACCTCGTTTTTTGCAGTAAAAATATTGTGTCCCGAAAGGTGTATGTTTACATATTTCACTTGAAAGAATGCTCAAAATTTGATATAATATAATATCAAGTTTACGGTAAAGCAGGTGATGGCAATGAGTGAACAGATACCGTGGGAGCAGATGACTCCCGAGGAGAAGAAAAATCAACTATTTCTCAATCAAAAAAGAACCCTTGACCTGTTCCTGGAACGGAACGCCATATCAAAGGCGCAGTATGACAAAAGTCTTGGTGACTTGATCGATAAGATGGGGATGCAAGGGATAAAATAATCGTCATAGGAGGTAAAGGATGAACGAGCAGAAAACCTATATTGCCATAGATTTGAAGTCATTTTATGCCTCCGTGGAATGTAACGAAAGAGGGCTGGATCCCATGACAACTAATCTTGTCGTTGCGGACAGCTCGCGTACCGAGAAAACCATTTGTCTTGCGGTGTCTCCCTCCTTGAAAAAGTATGGGATACCCGGACGTGCCAGACTCTTTGAAGCGGTACAAAAGGTTAAGGAAGCCAATGCGGAGCGCAGAAGAAGATCACCAGGGCAAAGGTTGATAGGGAAATCATACGATGCAAATGAATTAAATAAGAATCCCTCTTTGGCAATCGATTATATTATTGCACCTCCTCAGATGGCGCACTATATGGAATACAGCACGTGGATCTATAAGGTTTACCTCAAGCACGTTGCACCCGAAGATATACACGTCTATTCCATTGACGAGGTGTTCATCGACGCTACTGCTTATCTCAAAACACAAGGAATGACAGGACACGAATTTGCCCGTATGCTTATCACGGATGTGTTGAACACAACCGGGATAACCGCAACGGCGGGTATTGGAACAAATCTTTACCTTGCCAAAATAGCTATGGATATTAAGGCAAAGAAGATGCCCGCAGACAAGGACGGCGTGAGAATAGCCGAGCTTGACGAAATGAGCTACCGCAGAGAACTTTGGGATCACCGACCTCTTACGGACTTTTGGAGAGTTGGAAAGGGGTATGCGAGGTCGCTTGAAGCAAACGGAATGTTCACGATGGGCGACGTTGCCAGATGCTCCATCGGTGGTATGTTTGACCGACGGAACGAAGCTCTGCTTTATAAGCTGTTCGGAGTTAATGCGGAACTGCTGATAGACCACGCTTGGGGATATGAGCCGTGTACGATTGCCGATATTAAAGCATATAAACCGGAGACAAAAAGCCTAAATTCAGGACAGGTTTTGCATTGCCCGTATGATGCAGAGAAAGCAAAGCTTGTGATAAGAGAAATGGCAGACCTGCTCTCGCTTGACATCGTTGAAAAAGGGCTTGTAACCAATCAAATTGTGCTGACCATTGGCTATGATATTGAGAACTTGACTAATCCTAAAATCAGCAGGTACTACAAGGGCGAAGTGACAACCGACCACTACGGACGAAAAATACCAAAACACTCGCAAGGAACGGAGAATTTCAAATACACGTCATCGACCAAGCGTATCGTGCAAGCGGTGTCCGATCTCTATGATCGGATAGTCAATCCCGACCTCTTAATCCGCAGAATGAATATATCCGTAAATAACTTGATTGACGAAAGCAGGGCAGAGGACACGTCGGGTGCTACGGAGCAGTTGAGCATTTTCGTTGATTACGAAAAACTTGAACGAGAGAGAGCGGAAGAAAAAGCGGCTTTGGAAAGAGAAAAGCAGATGCAGACCGCTATTATAGATATAAAAAAGAAATACGGAAAAAACGCAATCCTCAAGGGAATGAATCTCGAAGAAGGTGCTACGGCAAAAGACCGTAATGCTCAAATCGGAGGACATAAGGCGTAAGTTATGATAATAAATTTATGGGAGAAATGTGATGAAAAACAAGTTTTATGATAAATGGATTTATAGCAGAAGCAAAATAGCAATGATTCTGCGTATATTGGCTTGGGTAATACTTGTGGTTGCGATTGTTGCAGGTGTTGTTAATAGTTTTAGAGATAATGAGCCAATTCCGTTGATGATTTATCCCCTTTATGCCGCAGGAACTATGCTTTTATTGTATGTTGTTGCAGCTATCTTAAATTATCTTGCAGATATAACGGATATTTTGAAGCGTAACATAGATAAGGACACGGAAAACAAGTAAGACAAAGAAACAGAAAAAAGATTTAGGAGGAGCGATGGGAAACGGAAAATACGATGATATGCTAAATCTCCCGAATCCAACGCCGATGTGCAGACCGAGAATGTCAATGCTTGACCGTGCGGCGCAGTTCGCTCCTTTTGCGGCTCTTACGGGTTACGAAGCGGTGGTTGAGGAAGCAGCAAGATTGACTGACGAGAAGAAGGAAATATCGGAGGATATGAAGGCTGTCATAGATGCGAAGATCCAAATCCTTTCCGAGTTGCTCGACGAAGAACCAGTCGTGACGATTACGTACTTTTTTCCCGATACGAAAAAAGCAGGAGGAGCATACGTCACGGTTTCCGGAGTGATAACGCGCATCGATGAGATTGAAAGATGTATTGTTATGGCTGAGCATGGAAACATTTTTGTGGAAGAAATACGGGATATAGATGGAGAAATGTTTGGCTGCTTGGAATAAGCAAAAGAAAAATTTTTGTAGGATCTATTGTTGAGAGGGAAAGAAAAACGTGAAAAAGATTTCATTTGTTATCAGAAAAATTACAGTGCCGCCCGTATTTGCGGCAACGTTGTTAATACTTGCGTATATTATGTATCCGAGCTATTTCGGATCAATTTGGCAGGTAATAGGCGGTTTGGTATTCCTGTGCGTTTTGCCGTTATTGGCTTATCCGTTGCAGAAATATATTCCGCACTTCAAGGATAAGGGAAGGGATGGACAGAGAAGTCTGGCAATGATTTTTTCCGCGTTAGGCTATCTGCTTGGAACGATCGTTGCGTTCCTTACGAAAGCTCCCACCGAATTGAAGATTATCTACCTTGAATATCTGCTATGCGGTCTTTCTATGCTTGTGTTCAATAAGATATTTAAGCTGAAGGCAAGCGGACACGCCTGCGGCATCGTCGGACCTGTGTTACTTATGCTGTATTTCAAAATGTATATTCCCGCTGTCGTAGGAACTCTTTTGATAATTCCTGTTTACATTTCAAGCCTGAGAACCAAGCGTCATACTGCTTGGCAACTGATCGGCGGCAGCCTGATTCCGATGGCGGTGTTGTGTATCATACACCTTATGCATTGCTTATAAAAATTTGTGTATTGGGTAGGGCTGGCGATATTGTCAGCCCTCAAGTTTTAGATAGGTCCTGCGCCTATCTTTTTTTTTTACAGTCCAGTCTTTAGCCTATCTTTAGCGCGGTGTGATATAATCCTCTTATAAAATGGGAAAAGGAGGATTTCGTATGGCGTTTCAAACGGTGTTCAAGCGGTATGAGCTGAAGTATATGCTGACGCTCGAACAGAAAGAGAAAATACTTGAAGCGATGTCACCGTATATGCAGCTTGACAAGTATGGCAGAACGACAATACGAAATATCTACTTCGACACCGACAATTACCGACTCATCAGGCGTTCCATCGAGAAGCCTGCCTATAAAGAAAAGATACGAATACGAAGCTACGCTCAGGCAACTGCTGACAGCACGGTGTTCGTGGAACTGAAAAAGAAATACGAGAAGGTGGTCTACAAGCGCAGACTTCCTCTGTGCGAAGCCGATGCCATGGCGTGGGTATGCCGAGAGCGCGCGTGCCCCTTTGATACACAGATCTCCCGTGAGATCGATTATTTTATCGACTTTTACGGAAAACTAAATCCGACCGTCTTTCTCTCCTATGAGCGAGAAGCCTATTATGATAAAGGCGGCGGAGATTTTCGAGTGACCTTTGACGATAATATCTTATCCCGACAGACCGATGTGAACCTTTGCTCGTCCGTGTACGGCACACCGATCTTGCCCGAAGGAAAGGTGCTGATGGAGCTGAAATGCTCGGGTGGGATTCCACTTTGGATGGTGGAGGTGTTGTCCCGTGAGCGTATCTATAAAACCTCATTCTCAAAGTACGGAACAGCGTACTCTACGCTGATCTTTCCCGAAATCTATTTACCAAATTCGATAAAACATAAGGAGATCATAACAAATGGATGCAATATTTAAGGGTGTTTTTGATAACGAGCTGACACAGGTGATTGAGGTAGGAGATTTTCTCCTTTGCCTTGGAGTATCGCTTATACTTGGACTGATCATGGCGGCGGCATATATGTGGAGAAACGAGCATACCAAGAGTTTTCTTGTGACTCTCGCACTTCTGCCTGCCGTGGTGTGCGTTGTGATTATGATGGTCAACGGCAATATCGGCGCGGGCGTTGCTGTGGCAGGCGCATTCAGCCTTGTTCGCTTCCGTAGCGCACCCGGTTCGGCAAAGGAGATCGTCACGATCTTTCTTGCCATGGGCGCAGGGCTGATCGCAGGTATGGGATACCTTGGCTTTGCCGCGCTCTTTACCGTGATTATGTGCGTGATGTTCTTGATCTACAATGCCGTAGCAGGCAATGCAAGGAGTGAGGCTGTCAACAAAACCGTTAAAATCACCATTCCCGAGGATCTTGACTACACGGGCGCGTTCGACGATATTTTTGCCGAGTACACCAGAAAGAACGAGCTGATTAAAGTCAAGACAACCAATATGGGCAGTATGTTCCGCCTTACATACAACGTAACGCTCCGTGATGCGACCAAGGAAAAAGAGATGATAGACCGCATCCGTGAGCGTAACGGAAATCTTGAAATTATGGTGTCAAAGCAAGAAAACCGTGTGGCAGAGCTTTGATGAAAAGGAGAACGCTATGAAAATAAGAATATTTGCCCTTTTACTGTGCCTTGTTCTACTTCTGACAGGATGCGGAAAGAAGGATAAGAACGAGGGCTACCAAAATCCCGAGGAACAAGGAACAACAGCAGATCTCGGTGACGATAACAAGAGCTTTGGCGAGTCTCTTGACGATCTCGGCGCGTATGACGGTTATTTTGAGGGCGAGTCCACCGATATTGTAGTCGAATGTGTTTCGGGAACGCAGGGTGCTTATAAGCTCGAAGGCACGACGCTGACCTTTACCGGGGTAGGTGAAGAAAGCGTATATTCCATTTCGGGCAAACTGCGCGGTAATATCGTTATTGACGTTGGCGAGAGCCACAAATTCGATCTGGAGCTTTGCGGACTGTCTCTTGTCTGCAATTCTACCAATCCGATCACCGTAGTCAGCGGTGACGAGGTTGCGATCAAAGCAAAGAAAGA
>JAZNWS010000150.1:0-18321 GCA_045593485.1 Eubacteriales bacterium
ATACATCATTCAGAAAAATTCCGCGGTCACTATAAGCCCGCTTATCGAGTTGTTGCGAATGAATACGTCAAATTCCTGCCCTTATTTTGCGAGATAGATAAGCTGCTCCAAAAAGGCTCGGCAGTCGTTGCCATTGAGGGCTACGCCGCATCGGGCAAGACAACTCTTGCAAAAATGCTTGAGGATATCTACGACTGCACAGTCCTGCACACCGATGACTTTTTCTTGCGCCCCGAGCAGCGCACACCCGAGCGTCTCTCCGAGGTGGGCGGCAATATGGACCGAGAGAGATTTCTCTCCGAGGTGTTGACACCTCTCAGCCAAGGTAAAGAGCTTTCATACCGAAAATTCGACTGCTCAACTCAGCAGCTTATGCCGCCCGAGGTCATCTACCCCAAAAAGCTGACGGTTATTGAGGGCTCATACTCAATGCACCCGTCTCTTGCGAAATTTTACGGTCTCTCGATATTTTTGGAAATCAACCCCGAGAAACAGAAAGAGCGAATTGTTGCGCGAAATTCTCCTCAATTCGCAACCCGATTTTTTGAGGAGTGGATACCCAAGGAAAATACGTATTTTTCATGCTTCGGCATAAAAGAGTCCTGCGATATTTGTCTGCGTGACGACGCCTGAAAAATCCCTGTTTTTATTGACTTTATTGGTTATTTATGTTATAATTCATTTATCACGCACAGTGAAAGGAGATCCCTAAAATGACAAATATTCCAAGAAATCAGCACCCCCGCCCCGACAGACTCCGTGAGGATTGGCTCTGCCTTAACGGCGAGTGGGATTTTGAGATAGATAACGACAAGGTTGGCGTTGACAAGGAGTTTTTCAAGAGAGACTGTCTTGACGGCAAAATCATAGTCCCCTTCTGCCCCGAGAGCAAGCTTTCGGGCGTTGAGCACACCGACTTTATGTATTCAGTCTGGTACAGACGTGACATTTCCGTGCCGCAGGAGTGGGCGGGCAAGCGAGTGCTTCTGCACATTGACGCCTGCGACTTTGAGACTACCGTGTATGTAAACGGCTCAAAGGGCGGCACTCACAAGGGCGGCTATACGTCGTTTGAGTTTGATATAACCGACTATCTTACAGGCAACGGAAACTATATCACAATCCACGCCCTCGACGACATTCACTCAGGCCGTCAGGTAGCGGGCAAGCAGTCTCACGAGAAAGAGTCCTTCAGCTGTTTCTATACAAGAACCACGGGCATCTGGCAGACGGTCTGGCTTGAGGCGGTCGAGCAGGCGCGCGTTGTATCCTACAAGGTTTTCTCCAACATCTCCGCTCCGTCCGTCGCAATTGACGTAAAGACCGAGAACGCTCTCGGCGCAGAACTCTGTGTCAAGGCTTATTACGAGGGCAGACTCGTAGGTCAGGCGCATGCAGAGGTTAACTCCGCGTCAACAACGCTGAACGTATCCCTTTCCGAAAAACACCTGTGGGAATGCGGTCACGGCAGACTCTACGACCTTGAATTCACACTCGAAAGCAACGGAAAAACCGATAAAATGAAGGGTTATTTCGGTCTGCGCGAGGTATCACTTTCCAAGGAAAAAGGTATGCAGATAAACGGAAAGACTGTCTTTGGCAGATATATTCTCGATCAGGGCTTTTACCCCGACGGCGTTTGCACCGCGCCCTCTGATGAAGCATTGATATTTGACATTGAGGCGTCAATGGCTTGCGGCTTTAACGGCGCAAGACTTCACCAGAAGGTGTTTGAGCCGAGATTTTTGTACCACGCCGACAGACTCGGCTATATGGTCTGGGCAGAGACGGGCAACTGGCATCTTGACCACACTTATTCCGAAGCAATATACTGGTTCTTGCCCGAATGGCTGGAGGAGATGGAAAGAGACTTTTCTCATCCGTCAATCATCGGCTGGTGTCCCTTTAACGAGACTTGGGAGATGAACGGCAGACCCCAATGTAATGAATTCCTTGACTATATATACGACATCACAAAGGCGCTTGACAGCACCCGTCCCGTCATCACCTCAAGCGGCTCGTTCCCGACCGAGAGAAGCGACGTTCACGACGTACACGACTACGAGCAGGACCCCGAAAAATTCAAGGAATATTATTCCGAGATAGACAAGGGGATCGTGCGCGATCAGATATTCAGACAGTTCCCCGGACTCCAGCGTTATAATCCCAAGCTCCCCGTTTTTGTGAGCGAATACGGCGGAATAAAGTGGGTAATAGACGGCGACGACTCGGGCTGGGGATACGGAAACACCGTAAGCTCCGAGGAGGAATATTTTGCGCGCCTCAAGGGACTTACCGACGTCCTGCTTGACAACGGCAATATTTTCGCGTTCTGTCTTACCCAGCTCACCGACGTGGAGCAGGAAATAAACGGTCTGCTTACCTACGACCGCCGTTTCAAGTTCCCTCCCGAAAGATTTAAGGAAATTTTCGGAAGAAAATCAGTTATAGAGGACTGATAACCGTAAAAAAGAACCGTCCGAGTAGCATAATTTGCTCGGGGCGACAAAAAATAATTAAAAAACAAACGAAAGTGAGGAAATATTATGCCAGGACCGGGTGGAGGCTCAAGAGGCGGCGGATTCGGTGGCGGAAGCTTTGGCGGAGGAAGCCGAGGAGGCGGATTCGGTGGCGGAGGCTATCGCGGACACCATCACCATTATTATCACAGACCCTTTTTCTACGGGGGCTGGGGACCAAGATATTACGGAAGCGGTTGCCTTGGCGGTCTGCTTGGAATGATCATGTTCCCTCTCATCATTCTTCTTATAGCCGGCGTTATGCTGTTCGGCTACGTGGGTCAAGTAATGACCAACCTTGCCAACGGCGGCGTCATAAGCTACAACGAAGCAACGTTCCAGCAATATGCAGATCAGCAGTACGCGCAGGAATTCGGCTCAAGCGCAAAGACATATGAGGACAACGTGCTCATTGTATTCCTTACAAACGAGGAATATGACGGATACTACTGTATAGCATGGGTAGGAAATAATATAAATTACGGAATAAACGAGATGTTCGGCGATCAGAGAACTGCTTTTGGCAGAGCTATGCTGAACTCGATAAATTCAGAATATTACGAATATTCCCTGTCTGCAAATCTTGCTATGGCTATGAATTCAATGACTCAAAGCATTTCGGCGTTGGATCTCGAGTCGTCGTTTATCAAAATTCCTGTATCTCAAAGCACAATAACCCCTCACGTCACAAACAAAACGCCTCTTAATATAAACGAGGATACCGTAAACACGGCTCTTGAGGAGTTTACCGCCGAGACGGGAATTACAGCGGTCATAGTCGTAGATACGATGGAAAACGTATTTGGAAAGTATATGCCTGTAAGCGATATTATTTTCCTTGTGATCATGGGTGTTGCTATCATATTTGCGATAGTCCTGATAGTAAAGGCTGTTAAGAACAGGAAGAACAATAACCAAAACGGTCAGAATAATTACAACGGCGGAAGCTATAATAACGGAAATTACAACAACGGTTATAACAACAATTATAACAACAGCTACAACAACGGAAACAATAACAATTATAACAATAACTACAACAACGGAAGCAATAACAATTACAGGCATTAAATTTTATAAAAAAACGGCGACCGCTCTTTTGCGGCCGTCGTTTTTTTGATCGGTTAAATCTTATTTCTTTTTGCAAAACACTATTCCCGCCCCTGCAATCGCAAAGATCAGCGCAAGCATACCTGACGCCGCGGACAATTTACATCCGAGGAGCAGCGCAGAGCCGTCGCCCGTTGGCGTAGACGCTCCGGGCTGTCCGGGCTTTTGCGAGCCTCCTTGCGAGGCATCAATATCGTCGTCCGCCCCGCCGTTTTCACCCGGATCCTGAGGAGGATTGTTTTCGCTTGGCACCTCTACGTCGGGATTTTTCTCGAAATCAGGAATGTTTGTGTCGTTTGGAGAGTCGGTGTCCTCCCTTTGAGATTCAAAGCTTCCCGTGAAGGTAAGGTGTATCTCTCGGTCAAGATTTGAAATCCTGTACGAATAGCCGCCTGCACCGCTGAGCAGCTTATATACCTCACCCGCGTTATCAGTCAACCACTGACCCGGGTTTTCACCCGTATATTTGAACACGACCGAGGCATCTGTGGCTGTCACCGTGTTAAACATATCGGCAAGGGTCTGCGCTTCGTCGTTGTCGTTGAGTATTGCGCCGTTTTTATCAAAATATTCATATGCGTTATGATTACATTCGGGAAGCTTGTAGACTGACGAGTTTTCAAAATGAGTTTCGCTTATTTCCTCAAGGCTGTTATTGAAATACATTCTATAAAGCTCATCGCCCTGATCGTCCCACGTGACGTCGGTATAAACACAAACATCGTCCTCTATCATCACCATATTCCATGCGTGCGCCTCGGGAATTCCCGTGTTAGGCTCATATGACTGTCCGCTTATTTTCCATGAGCATATTCCAACTCTCTGAAGAAGAAGCTGATATGCGGACGCGTATCCTGCGCAAACAGCCTTGCCTGAAACCAACGCGCCGTATGCCGTCTGATGCAATCCCTCGTGCACGTATTCAACGTGGCTTGCAACAACGTCATGCAGATACAGAGCCTTTTCATAATTATCCCCGCCCGGAACAGTCTCAATTATACTGCTCACGACGCTCTCAAGCTGAGCTCTCATTCGGGGTATATCGCTCATCTCGACTGCATAGTTCGGCGCAATAGATACCACGGTGCCGTCAGAATAAGTCGAGTATCCGTATCCTCCGCTTACCCAGAAGCATTCGGGATGATCGCTCAAAAAGAGCTCCATTGCAAGCGCAACCTCATCCGACGTGACCTTTCGGTCCTGATCAAGATTTATTTCTGTCTTTGGAGAGGAGCAAAGCAGATCCTCGCAAAGCTTATCGTATACGTACGCGACGTTTCCGTCTATAGTATCTCTCGCGTAATAAACGTCCTGCTGCGCAGACGTGATCATCGCAAATACCGTCATAACAAGAATAACTGCCGCAGCAAAAAACAATATTTTGGATTTTTTCATATTCCCTCGCTCCTTCATTTTATTTCTGCTTTAATTATAACATATTCAGCTGAAAAAATCAACAAGGTCTGCCGTTGATTTTTCTTTTCCCGTAATTTTTGCAGGCTCGCTCGGGTAAAAGCTCCAAAATCCGTCTGCGCTTGGAGTCATTTACTGTTTTTCTAAAAATTTTTCATTGAAATTATGAAAAATTTGGTACAAAACAAGGTGTTTTTTGAAAAAATCTATTTACATTTCTCTGTTTTTGTGTTATGATTATTATGTATGATTATGCTCGGACAGTAGGGTCTGTCCACGGCATATCTGCAATTATCGGTTAAAATATTTTTTATAAATTCAGGAGGACAAAACCAATGGCTATCCAAAGAAAAAAGCTTTCTATGGACGGTAACCAGGCTGCCGCTCACGCGAGCTATGCTTTTACCGAAGTAGCAGGCATTTACCCGATCACTCCCTCCAGCCCTATGGCTGACTTCACTGACCAGTGGGCAGCAGCAGGACAGAAGAACGTGTTCGGAACAACCGTTAACGTGATCGAGATGGAATCGGAGGCTGGTGCCGCAGGTACCGTTCACGGCTCTCTCGCATCCGGCGCTCTCACAACCACCTACACAGCGTCCCAGGGTCTTCTTCTCATGATCCCCAACATGTACAAGATCGCAGGTGAGCTTCTCCCCGGCGTATTCCATGTTTCGGCTCGTGCAGTTGCATCCCACGCGCTTAACATTTTCGGAGATCACTCCGATATTTACGCTTGCCGTCAGACAGGCTTTGCTATGCTCGCAGAGACCAATCCCCAGGAGGTTATGGACCTTGCGGCTGTAGCTCACCTCTCCGCTATCAAGGGCCGCGTTCCCTTCCTCAGCTTCTTCGACGGCTTCCGTACCTCTCACGAGATCCAGAAGATCGAGGTATGGGATTATGCTGACCTTGAGGAAATGCTTGATAAGGATGCAGTTGCTGCATTCCGCGCTCACTCTCTCAACCCCAACAAGCCCGCTCTCCGCGGTACAGCTCAGAACGGTGATATATTCTTCCAGAACAGAGAGGCTTGTAATAAGTATTACAACGCTCTTCCCGCTGTTGTTGAGGAATACATGAATAAGGTTAACGAGAAGATCGGCACAAACTACCAGCTCTTCAACTACTACGGTGCTCCCGATGCAGAGAGAGTTATCATCGCTATGGGCTCTATCTGCGACGTTATCGAGGAAGTTATCGACTATATGAACGCAGCAGGCGAAAAGGTTGGTCTTGTTAAGGTTCGTCTTTACAGACCCTTCTGCGCAGAAAAGCTCGCAGCAGCTATTCCCGCAACCGTAAAGAAGATCGCAGTTCTTGACAGAACCAAGGAGCCCGGCTCTCTTGGCGAGCCTCTCTATCTTGACGTTGTGACATCTCTCTCCAGAGTTGGCAGAACAGACATTCAGGTAGTTGGCGGCCGTTACGGTCTCGGATCCAAGGATACTCCTCCCTCTTCCGTATTCGCAGTATACGATAACCTCGCAAAGGATGCTCCTAAGGGCAACTTCACAATAGGTATCGTTGATGACGTTACAGGTCTTTCCCTTGAGGAAAAGCCCGCTCCCGACACCGCTCCCGCAGGAACTATCGCTTGTAAGTTCTGGGGTCTCGGCGGCGACGGCACTGTTGGCGCAAACAAGAACTCCATCAAGATCATAGGTGACCACACCGATAAGTTCATCCAGGCTTACTTCCAGTACGACTCCAAGAAGACCGGTGGTATCACAATTTCTCACCTCCGCTTCGGTGACCAGCCCATCAAGTCTCCTTATTACATCAATAAGGCAAACTTCGTAGCTTGTCACAACCAGGCGTACCTCAAGAAGTACGATATGGTTTCCGACGTTAAGCCCGGCGGTACCTTCCTTCTCGACTGCCAGTGGACAACCATGGAGGAGCTCGACAAGAACCTCCCCGCAGCAGTTAAGAAGTACCTCGCTGAGAACGACGTAAACTTCTATACCATCGACGCTACCAGCCTTGCTATCAAGCAGATCGGCAACGCAAAGGTTAAGAACACCATTCTTCAGTCCGCATTCTTTGCTCTCGCGAAGATCCTTCCCGCACAGGAAGCTATCGAGTACATGAAGAAGATGGCATACAAGTCCTACATCAAGAAGGGACAGGCTATGGTTGACCTCAACTATGCCGCTATAGACGCAGGCGCTGACGCGTTTGTTAAGGTTGACGTTCCCGCTGAGTGGGCAAGCTGCGAGCCTGACGCTGAAAAGCCTCTCGCAACAGGCAACCGCGAGGACCTCGTTGACTTCGTAAACGGCGTGGTTAATCCCACAAACGCTATGAGAGGCGACAAGCTCCCCGTTTCCGCATTCGAAAAGTACGTTGACGGTCAGTTCCCCCAGGGCTCCGCAGCTTACGAGAAGCGCGGCGTTGCAGTTATGGTTCCCGAGTGGATCCCCGAAAACTGTATCCAGTGTAATAGCTGTTCCTTTGTATGTCCTCACGCAACAATCCGTCCTTACGCTATGAACGAGGAAGAGGTTGCAAACGCTCCCGAGGCTACAAAGTTTGCAGCTAAGCCTATTATAAAGACAAATTACAAGTTCACTATGGCAGTATCTCCCCTTGACTGTATGGGTTGTACCCTCTGCGTTAAGGCTTGTCCCGTCAACCAGGGTGTTGATAAGAAGGCAGCCGAGGCAGGCGTTAAGGCAGATCCTTCCAAGTATGCGCTTAAGATGATGCCCCAGGCAACTCAGAGCGAGCAGCAGGCTGCATTCGACTATGCGGTTGCAAGCGTTTCCGAGAAGCCCGAGATCATCAACAACACCGTTAAGGGCTCTCAGTTCAAGCAGCCCCTGCTTGAATTCTCAGGCTCCTGCGCAGGTTGTGCTGAAACCTCTTACGCAAGACTTGTCACACAGCTCTTCGGTGAGAGAATGTATATCTCCAACGCAACAGGTTGTTCTTCCATCTGGGGTGGCTCCGCTCCTTCCACACCTTACACGGTTAACAAGGAAAGCGGCAAGGGTCCCGCTTGGGCTAACTCCCTCTTCGAGGATAACGCTGAGCACGGTCTCGGTATCTACCTCGGTCAGAAGGCTATAAGAAACAGACTTATCGGCTACGTTAAGTCCCTTGACTATTCCGACTGCCCCGAGTGCAAGGCTCTCCTTGACAATTACCTCAACACTCTTGAGGACGGCGCAGCTAACGAGAAGGCAACAAAGGCTATGGTAGAGATGCTCGAGAAGGTTGTTGTTGAGTATCCCGATGACTGCGAGATCGAGAAGAAGATCCTCGCTGAAAAGAACTACCTCAACAAGAAGTCCATGTGGATCTTCGGTGGTGACGGTTGGGCATACGATATCGGCTTCGGCGGTCTTGACCACGTGCTTGCTTCCGGCGAGAACGTAAACATCTTCGTATTCGATACAGAGGTTTACTCCAACACCGGCGGACAGGCTTCCAAGGCTTCCAACATCGGTCAGGTTGCTCAGTTCGCAGCAGCAGGTAAGGCTATCGGCAAGAAGAATCTCGCTGAGATCGCTATGTCCTACGGCTACGTTTACGTTGCTCAGGTTTCCATGGGCTACGATAAGAACCAGCTCCTCAAGGCTCTTACTGAGGCTGAGGCTTACAACGGTCCTTCGCTTATTATCGGTTACGCTCCTTGTGAGATGCACGGTATCGCTAAGGGCGGTATGCAGAACTGCCAGATCGAAATGAAGAAGGCAGTTGAGGCTGGCTACTGGCAGACATTCAGATACAATCCTACTCTTGAATCCAACAAGCTTACAATAGACTCCAAGGAGCCCACCGCAAGCTACGTTGACTTCATCAAGAACGAGACTCGTTACGCTCGTCTTGCACAGTCGAATCCTGAAAGAGCAGCTGCTCTCTTCGCTAAGGCTGAGGCTAATGCAAAGGCTAAGTACGAGAGACTCCAGAAAATGGGTAAGTTGTATGAATAATACTGACGTTGGAATTTGATTCTGATGTTAAAAAAATTACGGGAAAGCCGATTGGCTTTCCCGTCTTTTTAATTGTTTTTTCTCTATTACTTTCTGTCAACAGTGACAGAAAGTAATCAAAGAACACCGCAAAAGGGAGAGAGGTTGCGATTCCTCTCTCCCTTTTGAAACCCTCTCACACAAACGCCTACTCAAGCATCGTTCATCGCGGTTAGGACTTGGCTCCCATTGTATCTCACCATCAAATCGCGCCGCGCTTATAGCGCAGGCGTAGAGGGGTTGGGGTATTCTTAAAGGGGAAGGGGGTCGTTCGGTGCTCGCAGAGCAAATTTTTCGGGAGAAAAATTAGAACACCCTTCCCTTTTAAGCGGTCTTTTTTGGATACTTTTTGGGGCTGTTGCCAAAAAGTATCAAGAAACAAACACTATACCACCGATATTAACGGCAACCTCGCAAATATTGCAATCAACTGCGCCACGCGAAATCTCATTCCCCTTACAATCAACCACGCGATAGCTCTTACCACACATACCCTTAAGGTAAATGCTCTCACCGGAGCTCATATTAACTACTGAAAGCTTCTCATAATCCCCACAAACAACCGTGTTCTCATACGCCACGACAACTGCCTCGCCGTCAAGCTCGGAGCAAACCTGGCTGTAAAAGCTCTCGGGATTCTGCGCAGTCAGCTTACCGTCAAGCAATACATTTCTGTGCTCTCTCCAGAAAGTAAGATAGTGCTTAAGTACATTGTAATGCTCGTCTGAAAGCTCGTGAATACGCATAGAGATCTGCGGTACGCCGAAAAGCGTCGCCGCAAGCTGAGCCGCCACATTCTCATTAGTGTCGGTAGGATGCCACATAAGCATATCCGAATGTACGGCAGTTCTGCCGGATGTAAGTCTAAGGTCAACCACGCCTCTGCGGTTGAGCATACCGTCATTAGGACAGTCTCCAACGCGGAGCATATTTCCGTACTTGCGTATAGAAGGTCCGACATAGGACTGACGGAACTCTATCATAATATCGGGGTTAATTTCGCTGAGCGCCTTATGTATCTGCACCATAAGCTCGTCCACCGCCTCGTCAAGCGACTCAAAATCACGTCTGGGGTCGGGCGCGAGAGATTTCTCGGAGAGGTTAAAGCTGTCTATAAAGTCAAGCTTCAAGCCGTCAAGTCCCCAATCCTTTACTGCGTTTACGTAAAGATTTATAAGACGGTCTCTGATAAACTTATATCTGGGGTCGAGACAGTATCCGCCGTGTATATCCTGATCGCTGAGCAAAAATTCCTTGACCTCGTCATATATCTTTGCGTGCTTGCCGACAAACGGAACGGAATACCAAAGAATGACCTTCATTCCCGTCTCGTGTATTCCGTCAACAAGTCCCTTCATATCAGGCATACGCTCAGGCTCCCAGTCTCCGCAATACGCGTATCCGCGTCCGCTGTCAGTCGTCTGCCAGCCGTCGTCGATGATTACCGTATCCATTCCAAGAGGCTTTGAAAGTCTGCACTGCTCTATTATCTCCTCGGGCACGAGCACCTGATGGTAGCTGTACCAGAGTGAGTTCATAGGAAGTCTCGCATACTCGGGCACGGGCGCAGGGGTATATCCGCAATCCTTTTCCCACCACTCAACAACGTCATAAATGGCATCGTAATAAGGAATATCTCTTGTGTCTATTCTCATAGTCACGTTGTACTCCTCTATCGCGGTCGCGGGCATTGTAAAGAAGTTTACTCTCCACTTTACCTCCGCGTCAACCTCGTCAACTCCCGAGGTTATTACGGTAGAGGTTGCAGCATCGGACAGCGCAAGGGTTATTCTGTTTCTGCCCGAAAGCGAGATGCCACAATGAACAGGCATTCCCGCCGCGAGTCTTGAATACGTGCATCTGGGCGCGTAATCTCTGCCCACAGTTCTGTTTTCGTTCATTGAAGGGCTCCACATAGAGTATATATCTCTCTCGGGAGTTGCAAACTCTATTACAAAATGTCCGGGAACCTCCTTTTGCGCGAGCTTGTAGTTGACGTTGACGTCAAGTATTCCCTCACTCACCTGCTTTTGTGTAATCGTGATTTTTGAATTGGCATTACCGCCAACCGCTCTGAATTCCATATTGACCTCCGTTGATTTATGCTATATTTAATTCTGTATTTCTTGCTTCTCCTCGTCCTCTGGTAAGTTTTTAAGAAATACCAACAGGCACGGCAAGCACACAACAGCCGACGCCACGTACGCCAAGGGCTGTGATATCTGTACACCGAGCAGTCCAAGTCCTCTCGGCAATAAAAGTATCAGAGGAATAAACACAAGTCCATTTTGAAGAACGGACAAAATAAGAGCAATTCTGTTTTTTCCTATACTCTGGAAAAGCATATTTGCTACTACTGACATCGGCACGAACAAGAGCGACGCGCAATAGATTCTGAGCGCCTTGCCGCCTATCTCTATCACCTCCGGATTGTTTCCAAAAAGCGAGATTATCTGGGGTGCAAGAATAAAGCACACCGTCGCAATAGCTCCTATAAACGCCGCTCCAAAGCCAAGCGTAAACAATGCCGCCTTCTTGACTCTGCTGTATTTTTTCGCGCCGTAATTGTACGCCGAGACGGGCTGGAAGCCCTGTCCTATGCCAAGCCCAACGCAGAACACGAACTGCGACGTCCTTGCAACGTATCCCATCGCTGCTATCGCCGCATCGGCAAATTCCTTACTCGTTGCCATTGTAGCCGCGACCGCCTTGACCTGATTATTGAGCAGCATTGTTGACACGCTGTTAAGTCCCTGACGCGCAAGGCTGGGAAGTCCCGTGGCTATTATATTACTTATTATTTTGAACGTAAAGCGTATCTTTCTTATACTGAGTCTACTCTGCGTCCTTCTCATAAGAAATACCGAGAGAAGAATTACAAAGGAGATATACTGTGAGATCGCCGTGGCAAGTCCCGCGCCGCCTATTCCCATATTGCAGCCGAAAATAAATACGGGGTCAAGCGCCATATTGAGAATACCGCCGCTTGTGAGTCCGATCATAGCAAGCGTTGCCTTGCCCTCGTAGCGCAAGACGTTGTTTAGTACGCACGAGCCCGTCATTGCGGGCGCGGCTATCAGGATATATTTTGCGTAATCGCGGGCATACGGAAGTATTGTTTCGGTACTTCCGCAGAGCTTGAGGAACGGGTCCATGAATATAAACCCAAGCAGAGTTATAATAAGTCCCGTAAATATTGAAATGAAAAATCCCGTTGAGGCATATTCCGTTGCCTCGTCATTTTTCTTTGCGCCGAGAAGCCTGCTTATATTGCTTCCCGAGCCGTGACCGTACATAAATCCAAACGCCTGAATTACAGACATAAGCACGAAAACTATACTTATCGCGCCGCCTGCCGAAACTCCCGAGCCGTCACTTTTTATATTACTGACGAAATACGAGTCCGCCATATTGTATATGCTCGTGATAAGCATACTTATAGTGGTGGGAATACCAAGCGATATAACCAGCTTTGGTATTGGCGTCTGTGTCATTTTTATATAATGTCTGTCACTTGTATTGAGTACCTTTTCCGACATTTTATGCTAAGACCTCGATATAATTGCTCCACGCTCGCTTTCCGTTTGCGTCCGTTATCTCCGCGCGGACGAATCTCTCGCTCTCAAGAGGCACATACTCGGCAAATATCAAGTCCTTGCCAACTATTCTTCGATTGTTTTCCTCCGTCGAATCCGTGAAAAATTCAATTCTCTGCGCAGGCGTGCAATTCACCTGAATTCTACCCGACGGAAGCTGGGAAATATGCACCTCCGCATCCGACTCGCTTGAGAAAAATCTGCCTGCTCTCAAGGCGCGGATAATACTCTGCATGTCCGCCTCCCTTGCCTCAACGCATATTCCTCCCTCAAGGCCCTCGCCCGAGCAGATAATGCCGACAGGTCTTCCCTCGCCGGCGAGAATATCGCAAAGTATAGCCGCCTCGCCGTTCTCGTCTCTTTCGGGATTTGATACCTCAACTGCGTCAAGCCCTTCAAGACGGAGCAGCTCATCGGGTATATTTTTATGAGAAATACAGCCGCAAAGAATCGCATAGCCGTTTCTCTGATGTATCATTCTTATTGCCTCTGCCGCCTTTGATGACGATGTCTTTATCATATTCTCCCAGTCCAGCGGCACCTCGGGGTCGGAGGTCATTCCTATTCCCACGATGCTGAACTCTCCGTCTGTGGACTGTGGGTTGCCTATCTTATACTCGCACGCTGTTATAAGGCCCTCTCCCTCGGGAGAAAGCACGCCAATCTTCACGGGAGCTACTCCGTCGTATCCCTCGCAGGAAAAATCTCTCGCAAAGGGCATAAAACCGCCGTCGTCGTATTTGCGCAAGCAAATCTTTATTCTTGTCACGTCTTTTATATCTACAAACATCCCTATACCTGCCTTTTAAGATATAATATTATATCCTAATTATACATTAGATAAGTCTGCCGTGTCAAGAGTTTTTTGATGGTGTATTGACTTTGTTGGCTTTTATGGTATAATATATGCGTAAAGCATTGCAAGCAAGTCTTTAGGCTTCGCCTTTGTACGCTTTCGCGTACCGCACACATTGACGGCTTCGAAAAAATGTCCTTGCAAGCAAGCATTTTTGCTTCATGGTGGAATATTTTTATAAGCATTTTGTTTCAGGGAAAGGAGGCAGTGTATGACAGAGATTATATATCCCGAAAAGGTCAGAAAAATATTTGAGATATTCAATAAATACGGGTACGAGGCTTATGCCGTCGGCGGCTGTGTCAGAGACTCTCTTATGGGAAAATCTCCTGCAGATTGGGATATAACCACGTCCGCAACACCCGAAAAAACTCTTGAGATTTTTGAGCTTGAAAATATAAGAACTCTCCCCACGGGGCTCAAGCACGGCACCGTGTCCGTCCTGCTTGACGGCGAGATCTTTGAGTGCACAACCTTCCGAATTGACGGAGATTATAAGGATTCCCGCCACCCCGAAAGCGTTATATTTACCGACAAATTGGAGCTTGACCTCTCTCGCCGCGACTTTACCGTCAACGCAATGGCGGCGTCAGACGAGCGTGGAGTCTGTGACTTTTTCGGCGGCAAGACCGACATCAAAAACAGAATTATCCGCTGTGTTGGTGACCCTCACCTGCGCTTTTCCGAGGACGCGCTCCGCATACTCCGCGGAGTCCGTTTTGCGACCGTCCTTGACTTTGACATAGAGCCCAAGACCCTTTGCGCTATAAAGGATCTGGCGCATACCCTCTCGGATATTTCCGCCGAGCGAAAGACTGTTGAATTTTCAAAAATTCTTTGCTCCGAGCATGCTGACAGAGGCGCAAAGCTGCTCTTTGAGACGGGTATTATATACGAGCTTTTGCCCGACACAGAGGCTGTACCGAGTGACCTAACTATCCTTGACGGAGAGTTGTCGTTGCGTCTTGCGACCTTTATGTATCAGTCTGGAGCGAGAAATATGTCCCGCCTGCGACTTTCAAATTTCCAAAAGAAAAATATAATTTTCCTGCTCACCCCCATTGTTTTTGAGGACACCGACGAGGGCGCGCGCAGAACTCTCGCAAGATACGGAAATCTTGCTATGGAGGCTTGTATTCTTCAAGGCAGAACAGAGCTTTCAAGTCTTGTCGCGCAGCAAAAAAAGCTTGATCCCGCAATTACCGTGGGGCAGCTTGAAATTGACGGAAATACACTTCTCTCCCTCGGTATAAAGCCCGAAAATATAGGAAAAACACTCTCCGCGCTGCTTGATATGGTCATAGTTAATCCCGAGCGGAACGAAAAAAACACTCTTATTGAAAAAGCAAAAAAATTAAACGCATAAGAACCCGAGTCTTTCGGGATTTTATGCGTTTTTTCTTATAAAAATATTTGGAAAAATGCTTAATAATATTGACAAAGCAGGCATAAAAGAGTTATAATAAAATGATATAATGCGAAAGTAGGAGAATTTTTTGGAATTTGAGTATTTTTTGCATATTTTGGCGTTTTGCGGCGGGCAGATGGCGTCGCTTCTCGCTCAGACAACTAAAAAAACAAGAATGGAGAAAAGGCATGAAGAAGATCTACATTATCTTGCAAAACGGTCAGGTTTTTGAGGGAAGATCATTCGGCGCAGAGGGCCGCGTGGTCGGTGAAATTATTTTCACAACTTCAATGGTAGGATATCTCGAGGCTCTTACAGACCCCGTATATCACGGACAGATTCTCGTCCAGACCTTCCCCCTCATCGGTAATTACGGTGTTATTAAGCAGGACCTTGAAACACAGAAAATTCACGCGTCGGCATACGTGGTAAGAGAGTGGGCAAATAACCCCTCGAATTATCGCTGCGGCGGTGATATTGACTCCTGGCTCAAGGAAAACGGCGTAGTTGGAATTTGCGACGTTGACACAAGGGCGCTTACGGAGGCAATTCGTGACTATGGCGTTATGAACGCTATAATCACTGACACTCTCCCCGACCCCATCGTTCCCGACGAGGTCATCACCTATGCGGTAAAGAATTCAGTTGCGGCAGTCACCTGCGCAGAGAAAAAGTCTTATCCCGCAACAGACGCAAGATATAACGTAGCAATTTATGATTTCGGCGTGACGGCAAGCGTTATAAACAGCCTTACAGCACGCGGCTGCAACGTCACGGTATTCCCCGCAAGCACACCCGCGTCCGAGATTCTCGACGGCGGATTTGACGGAGTTCTGCTTTCAAACGGCCCTTGCGGAGACCCTAAGGACAACGTCGAAATAATCCTTGAAATAAGAAAGCTTCTCGGCAAGCTTCCCGTGTTCGGCATGGGACTTGGCCATCAGCTCGCGGCTCGCGCGGCAGGAGCAGGAACGACTAAACTCAAGTTCGGTCACCACGGCGCAAATCAGCCTGTCAAGAACACCGAAACGGGCAAGGTAGAGATAACCTGTCAGGCTCATCTTTACACAGTCAACCCCGCCCGTCTCCCCGCCTCCGCAACTCTCACCGAAACAAACGTCCTTGACGGCTCGGTCGAGGCGATAGAATACAGAGAACAAAAGGCATTTACGGTACAATACTATCCGGGCGATATTCACTTTGATAAGTTTATTGAGCTTATGAAAAAGTAATTTCGCAAGACAAAATTTCAATCATCTTTCCCGTGAACAACGGGAGGAGCAAGCCCCTCCCCTACGATAAAATATGTATGGCGAGTGGCGCTTAAATTAGTATTTTATTGAAAAAAACACATTTGCAAAGCAAATTTTGCAACACTATCCTACGTTTTCCGTCGTAGGGGAGGGGCTTGCTCCTCCCGCAAATGATGGCGTATGGAATATAGCATTGTAAAATATGCGCGTAAGTGCACACAGAAAGGATTTTATTGTTATGCCACTTAATACTTCCATAAAAAAGGTTCTCGTAATAGGCTCAGGTCCTATCGTTATTGGTCAGGCGGCAGAATTTGACTACGCAGGTGCGCAGGCCTGCAGAATTCTCAAGAGCCGCGGAATAAATACAGTTCTTCTCAACTCCAACCCCGCAACCATCATGACCGACAAGGCGATGGCTGACGAAATATACCTTGAGCCCCTGACGCTCAACACAGTAAAAAGAATAATTCTTGAAGAAAAGCCCGACAGCATTCTCGCAGGCTTTGGCGGTCAGACAGGTCTGACTCTCGCTATGCAGCTTTACAACGAGGGCTGGCTTCAGTCTCACAACGTCCGCCTTATCGGTACGGACGCAGAGGCAATTATCAAGGCAGAGGACCGCGAGATATTCAAGGACACAATGCTCAAAATTAATCAGCCTCTTATCCCCTCGGATATTGCTACAACTCTTGAGGATTCGCGCAGAATAGCAAAAGAGATAGGCTATCCCGTCATTATCCGTCCCGCTTTCACGCTCGGTGGCTTCGGCGGCGGTGTTGCGTACAACGAGGAGGAGCTCAACGAGGTTGCGGCAAACGGACTTGAGCAGTCCCCTATCACACAGATCCTCGTTGAAAAATACATCTACGGCTGGAAGGAGATAGAGTTTGAGGTTATCCGTGACCACGTGGGCAACAAGATCGCAGTCTGCTCTATGGAAAACTTCGACCCCGTAGGAATCCACACGGGCGACTCCATAGTCTGCGCTCCCGCATTGACTCTCTCCCCCAAGGAATATAACATGCTTCGCACGGCGGCGCTTGACATTATCGAGGAGCTTGGCATCGAGGGCGGCTGCAACTGTCAGTTCGCGCTTGACCCCAACTCCAACAACTACGCCGTTATCGAGGTTAACCCCCGCGTGTCCCGTTCATCCGCGCTTGCTTCCAAGGCGACAGGTTATCCTATCGCAAAGGTTGCGATGCAGATAGCTCTCGGCTACACGCTTGACGAAATAAAGAACGAAATTACAGGCAAGACCTTCGCTTGCTTTGAGCCTTCCGTTGACTACGTAGTGCTTAAAGTACCGAAATGGCCCTTTGATAAATTTGCGCAGTCCAAGCGTAAGCTCGGCACACAGATGAAGGCAACGGGCGAGGTCATGTCCATTGCTCCATCGTTTGAGGAGGCTCTCCTCAAGGCAGTTCGCGGTGCGGAAATAGGCATTGATACGTTAAACTCCAACAAGGAGCTTCTTGAGGGCGACGCTATAAAGTCTCTCCACAAGAACGACGACCTCCGTCTCTACCGTATTTTCCAGGCTCTCAAGGTGGGCGTGACGGTAGACGAGATCCACGAGATCACGAAAATTGACAACTTCTTCCTTAAAAAGCTTGAAGGTCTCGTAAACTTTGAAGCTGAAATAGCAACACTCAAGGGTACTGCTATGGACAAGGAAACATATATCAGAGGTAAAAAGCTCGGTTATACCGACGCGGCTCTCGCGCGTATTTCGGGCGCAACCCTTCCCGAGCATATGAAGTCTGCCTATAAGACGGTTGACACCTGCGCGGGCGAGGTATCCTCTGAAAGACCTTATTTCTACGGTACACACGACGACTTTGCTCACGACGAGGCAAAGAATTACCTTAATCACGAAAAGGACACGGTTTTGGTTCTCGGTTCAGGCCCTATCCGTATCGGTCAGGGTATCGAGTTTGACTACTCATCCGTTCACTGCGTCTGGGCTCTCAAGGAAATGGGCTACGACGTGGCTATCATAAACAACAACCCCGAGACAGTCTCCCCCGACTTTGATATCGCGGACAGACTGTACTTTGAGCCTCTTACCCCCGAGGACGTTTACGACATCATCCAGCTTGAAAAACCCGTTGGCGTCGTAGTTGCTTTCGGCGGTCAGACGGCAATAAAGCTTACAAACTTCCTTGATAAGCAGGGTATCC
>JAZNWS010000151.1:0-20302 GCA_045593485.1 Eubacteriales bacterium
ATGTGACGCTCGGTTCTCGTATCGACCGAGCTCGTCGCCTCGTCAAGCACGAGAATGGGAGCCTTTGAAAGAGCTGCACGCGCGATGTTGAGGAGCTGACGCTGACCCTGAGAGAGATTTGCTCCGTCGCCCTCAAGAAGCGTGTTGTAGCCGTCGGAAAGACGCATAATAAAGCTGTGCGCGCTTGCCGTTTTCGCCGCCGCGATGACCTCATCATCGGTCGCGTCAAGACGTCCGTAGCGGATGTTTTCCATAACAGTTCCCGTGAACAGATGTGTGTCCTGAAGCACCATCGCGATATTGGAGCGGAGGACGTCGCGCTTGATGTCCTTGATGTTGACGCCGTCGATGGTGATGGTGCCGTCGGTGATGTCGTAGAAGCGGGAGAGCAGATTTGTGACAGTGGTCTTGCCTGCGCCCGTCGAGCCTACGAAGGCAATTTTCTGACCCGCCTTTGCGTATAGCGAGAGGTTTTTGAGAATTACCTTGTCGGGATTGTAGCCGAAGGTGACGTTTGTGAATACCACCTCACCTTTCATATCAATGTTTGCTATCGCGTCGTCGCCGTCGGGCATTTCGGGAAGCTCATCCATAACCGCAAACACACGCTCCGCACCCGCAAGGGCAGAGAATATAGTCGCTGTCTGCTGTGAGATGTTATTTATAGGCATACTGAACTGCTTTGAGTACTGTGCGAAAAGCTGAAGCGCGCCGGGGTCAAGTCTGCCCATACACATCAGAATTCCGCCCACGCCTATTGTGACCGCGTAGCTTATCTGGCTTGTGTTGCCCATAATGGGTCCCATAATTCCGCCGTAAAACTGAGATTTGAACTGCTTGTCACGGAGATCCTCGTTGAGAAGCTGAAATTCCACAATGCAGGTTGCCTCGTGATTGAATACCTTAATTACCTTCTGACCCGCAACGGTCTCCTCAATGTAGCCGTTTGCCGCGCCGAGAGCCGCCTGCTGACCCGAGTAATATTTTCTGGATGCCTTGGCTATTGCCTGACCGCCAAAGAAGAATATCGGTATAAAGCAGACTGTGATAAGCGTCAGCCAGATGTTCGTCGTCACCATAAATACAAACGTACCGATAAGGGAGATGACACCCGAGACTATGCTTGTCAGCGAGTTGTTGAGCATAATGTCGATGTTGTCAACGTCGTTTGTAAAGCGGGACATGACCTCGCCCGTGGGGTGCGTATCAAAGTAGCGCACGGGAAGCTTCTGGAGCTTGCGGAAAAGGTCGTTTCTTATTTTTTCAATAGAGCTTTGGGAAATTTTAAGCATTATTCTTGCCTGGAGATAGTTGGTCGCAACTCCGACAAGATATATGGATACGAGAAGAATGAGCGCCGCCGCGATATAAGACATTATATCCGAGGCAGTAGTATTCTGAACTATTTTTTCAATAAGCGGGCTTGCAACACCTCGGAACCATTCTATCGCGTTATCTGCAAAGACGTAAAGCACACCCTGACTTTCCTCGCCCACGTTTGACTCTCCGACGTAGTCGAAAAGGTGGTTGATTATAGGTCTTGTCATATATCCGCCGATAAGAGACGTGAGCGTATTCGTTATCATAAACAGGAATACGACAAGCAGAAGTATCTTGTATTTTCCGATATATGAGAGTATGCGCTTGATGGTCGGGCCTATCTTTTTGGGCTTACTGCCCATGCCGCCACGGGGGCCGCCTCTGCCGTGTCGTCCCGGGCCGCCTGGACCTCTGCCCATACCCTTGGATGCGGAGGCTGCGCTGTTATATTGCTTTCTGAGTTCTTCAAGATTTCTTGCCATAGCTTAAGCCTCCTTCCTATCGTTCTGGGAGTAGAAGATCTCCTGATACTCGGTGTTGCTCTCAAGAAGCTCTGCGTGAGTACCGACGCCGGTTATTCTGCCGTCGTCCATAACGATTATCTTGTCTGCGTCCATAACGGAGGAGATTCTCTGAGCTATGATTATCTTGGTCGAGCCCGAAAGCTCCTCGCGGAAGGCGCGTCTTATCTGCGCCTCGGTCGCGGTATCGACTGCCGAGGTGGAGTCGTCAAGCACGAGTATCTTGGGCTTTTTCAGAAGCGCGCGGGCAATACAAAGTCTCTGCTTCTGACCGCCTGAGACGTTTACACCGCCCTGACCAAGCTCGGTTTCGTAGCCGTTTGTAAAGTTCTTTACGAACTTATCCGCCTGCGCGTATTCGGCGGCGGCGAAAAGCTCCTCGTTTGTGGCGTCCTCGTCACCCCAACGGAGATTTTCCTCAATAGTGCCCGCGAACAAGACGTTCTTCTGCAGCACCATTCCCACGCCCTCGCGGAGATTGTAGAGGGTGTAATCCTTTACGTTTTTGCCGTCCACAAGCACCTCGCCCGAGTCCACGTCGTAAAGGCGGGCAATCATTGAAACGAGAGTGGTCTTACCGCAGCCCGTTGAGCCGATGATACCAACGGTCGAGCCTGCGTCTATTGTAAGATTTATGTTGTCAAGGACTGCGTCCTCGCTGTTTTTGTAGTAGCGGAAGGT
The DNA here is from genome assembly GCA_045593485.1 of Eubacteriales bacterium. GTDB lineage: Bacteria > Bacillota > Clostridia > Oscillospirales > CAG-272 > SVTX01. Next base: position 2,523 of record JAZNWS010000151.1, read on the forward strand.
GACGTTTTTGAACTCTATCTGTCCGTTTGTGACGGCAGCGCTGATGTCCGCCTCGTCGCTGTTTTTGATGTCAACGTCCTCCTCCAGAACCTCCTGTATTCTCTTTGCGGAAGCAAGAGCACGGGAGGACATCATAAGCATCATTGTCACCATCATAAGAGAGAAGAGTATCTGCGAGACGTAAAGAATAAACGAGGAGAGATTTCCCACGTTGAACGCTCCCTCAATGCCTATGTTATTTATCGCAAGCTGGCTTCCGAACCAGATTACCGACACGGTTGCGATATTCATAAATATCGTCATTACAGGGGACATGAATATCATGACCTTCATAGCGGACATGCCCGAATTTTTCAGGTCTGCGTTTGCCGCGGAGAACTTCTGATTTTCGGTCTCCTCGCGCACGAAGGATTTTACAACGCGGACGTTGGTGATGTTTTCCTGCACCGTGGAGTTGAGCTTATCTATCTTTTTCTGCATTATGCCAAAGCGGGGGAAACCAATTTTGACTATAAGCAGAATAAAGAAAAGCATTACGGGGATAATTATCGCAAGCACGACCGAGAGGGAGGGGGAGAGACGAATCGCCATAATAAGCGCGCCGATAAGCATACCGGGGGAGCGGAGCATCATACGGAGCATCATATTGACGAAGTTCTGCATCTGCGTGACGTCGTTTGTAAGTCTTGTGACGAGCGAGCCCGTGGAGAATTTGTCGATGTTTGCGAAGCTGAAGTCCTGCACCTTGCGGTAGACGTCGTTGCGCACGTCTGCGGCAAAGTTTACGGACGCCTTAGCTCCGAAATATGAGCCTCCGACTCCGCCGAGCATCATCATAAGAGCCACGGCTATCATTGCGCCCATAGTACCAAGGCTGTAGCCCTCTGTCAGTCTGCCGTCGGAGTATGCCTGAATTATGTTTCCGAGGAACAGAGGCATAAGTATCTCGCCGATGACCTCGACTATCATACAAAGCGGGCCGAGAATAAAATAAAGTGTGTACGGTTTAACGTACTTGAGCCATTTTTTCAAGATAGGGTTTCCTTTCTGTGAGTATTGCGTGATTATGCGTTAGTCCTCGCACGGAGCGTCAAGCTCGCGGAGGTTGTTGTTTGCTTTTTTCAAAAGTGTGACGAAGGTGGAAAATTCCTCGTCTGTAAAGTCCTTGAACATAGTATTGTCAACGTAATCGAAGAATTCACACGTGTCTGTGATTTCTTGTTTGCCTTTTTGAGTGATGCTTATTGCATTCTGACGCGTATCGCCGTCAGCGCCGCGCGTGCGCTCTATATAGCCCTCGGCTTCAAGCTTTTTGAGCGTGACCGCAACGGCGGCGGGGCTTATGTCGAAATGCTCGGCTATCTCCTTTTGAGAAGGAATATTGTCGTATTTTGAGATATACATAAGCATACGGTGCTGCGAGCGGTGAAGCTCGGTCATCGTGGTTCTTCGCTCAATTATTCGTTTATGTGTGTGGTTTGTTTGGATGAGTAGGTGGATAGCTTGGCGGGGAGTTTTTATCTCGGTGATGTCACAAGCTTTTTCCATTTTATATAGCTCCTTTCGTAATATTCTTAATGTTGAGTTAATAAAAGTTAACGTTTTAATAATTAACACGTTAACTGTTTTTTATTATAGCACTGTATATATGCGTTGTCAAGTGAAAGTTGTGTGAATTTTCTATTTATGATACTTTTTGTCAACAGCAACAAAAAGTATCCAAAAAACGCCGCTTAAGAGGGGAAAGTGTCCTAATTTCTCTCCCGAGAACTTTGTTTTCGTAAACGAAAACAACGGACGACCCTCTCCCCTCTTAAGTATACCCCAACCCCGAGAGGTTGCAAGCAAACTCGTATATAGGGAGAGACTCAAGAGTCCACGTCTTAACCGCTATAAACGACAACAGGGTAAGCGTTTGTGAGAGAGGGTTTCAAAAGGGAGAGAGGAATCGCAACCTCTCTCCCTTTTGTGGCTTTTTGGTGACGAATTGCATTTCGCAGAAATGCGAGCTGAAGCAAAAGCGCAAGCAGTTGCAGCTATTGGCAAAGTCACAAACAAACAACCATTCCCACAAGCTCAATCAAAACCAGATGAGCGGGGTAAAATATATAAAAGAAATATTTCATTTTCAGCATGCCGCGCTTGCCCGAATACAAAAGCAAAAACGGTACTGCAAGCAGGGCAAATATCTGTATTCCCCCGCGCTCAATTGCAAGGGGTATTAAGCCCATAGCCGTCATAAGCACGTGAAATGGGATTTTATCAAGCACTTGAAAAGCCCTTGCCGACGAGTTCTTGGGAGTATGTAATATTGCCGCAAATACAGGTAATATACAGCCGAAGAACCCATAATCAATATCTAAAATAATATTGAGGATCCATGTGCCGCACAATGTCGCGATAAAGGGAAGAGCGGAGAGTATCTTTTTTATGGGTGACTTGTCGGAGGCAAGCGTGCTTTTGAAAAGCTGAAGCGCGTAAATGTTTAGTATGGAGAGAGAAAACGTGATAAAAATACACATTTCCAGACTGCCGCCGTAGAAATAAAACACCGTCTGGCAGACAACTCCGCACAAAAACAGCGTGAGAAAATATCTCAGCTTGTTTTTTGTGTACCTGCACCCCTCGGCAATAAGAAACGCAAATATCGGAAAGGCAATTCTGCCAAGTATTCTTAATATAATAATCTTCGGGAACAGCATCATTCCTATATGGTCGCAGACCATACACGCCGCGCCTATAAGCTTGAGCATGTTTCCGCTCAGAAAAGATGGCTTTGAAGTTGTCATTTTTATCCTCACGTATTAAAAGTCGGGGGTGTATATAGAGCTTGCGGACGAGACGTCCTGAAAATAGCCCTCGAAGCCAAGCTTTTGCGCGTGCCTGAGCACGCTGTTGTATTCAAAGGACGTTATTTTTCGGGTAAGATTTTTATAAGCTTTATCCGGGTGGCACTCAATGTAAAAATCGGGAGTATATTGACTCATAAGGCTGAGAATTACGTTTTGCGCGCCTACCTGGTCCGAGAGACGTGAGAGCAGCTCTATTGAGTCGCGTCGGCAGTCGGGAAGCACGAGATGTCGTACTATAACTCCCGATAAAAGCTGTCCGTTATCATCAAAGCGCGGCGCGCCGACCTGCGATAGCATTTCCTTTATCGCGTCTATTGCCACTGGAAAATAGTCGCTCGCGTGTGAATATTTCAACGAAAGCTCGCTCGAAAAATATTTGAGGTCGGGCAAATATATATCCACAAGTCCGCAAAGTGACTTAAGGGTTTCGATTTTTTCATATCCTCCACTGTTCCAGACGATGGGGATGTTAAGAGAGGGCTTGATTTCCCGAAGAATTTCCGCAAGCTTATCCGTATAGTGAGAGGGTGTCACAAATTCTATACACGACGCGCCCTGCTCCGCGAGTGAGAAAATTTCTCTTTTCAGCTGCTCTGAGGAGAATTTTTCTCCGCACATACCTTGGCTTATCCTACAATTCTGACAATAGACACAATGCAGATTGCACCCCGAGAAAAATACCGTACCCGCGCCCGCGCCACCGCAGATGCAGGGCTCTTCCCACTGATGAAGCATGATTTTTGCAACGTAGATATCGGCGGGGACGCCGCAAAAGCCACGAGCTTTCTCGCGGTCAACAAGACAGTTTTTAGGACATAAGCTACAGGCTCCCACAATATCCCCCCCTTTCAGTGGATTATTTCCATTATACAGCAAAAGCTCCGCAATTTCAATATAAAATTATTATAAATTCGTATTTACATAATCCGAAAGATGTGCTATAATAGGCTGATATCAATTTTTAGGTAGAAATAAAAGGAGAATATAAAATGACTTGGGATGAATTCTGGAGCACAGTGCTGTTTCCGAAAATAGTAGAGGTATCGTGGAGACTTGTGGCGGCGGCGCTCATTTTGATAATAGGCAGCTTGCTTGCCAAATTCGTTATTAAGAGGGTTAAACACGGACGCATCTTTGCAAGAATGGACGAGACCGTTCACGGCTTCTTCGTTGCGTTCGTAAAGATATCCGTGTACGTAATACTCGCGTTGCTGATAGTTGCGGCGCTCGGAGTTAATATGGCGTCGATAGTCGCGGCTGTAGGTAGTATAGGTCTTGCTATCTCTTTGGCGGTTCAGGGTACGCTTACAAACCTTGCCTCGGGAATAATGCTGCTTGTTTTCCGTCCCTTTAAGGAGGGTGACTATATTGAGTCTGACGGTGTCGGCGGCACGGTGAATGAGCTCGGAATATTCTACACCACACTCTACACCCCCGATAACAAGAAGGTGGTCATACCTAACGGAACTGTGGCATCAAACGTGCTGACCAACTACTCGGCAAAATCTACCAGACGTCTTGAGATAGCGCTTGATATGGCATATGGAACAGATCTTGATATGGCAAAGGAAATCATAAGAGGTGTGCTTGACAGACACGAGCAGATACTCCCCGAGCCTGCGCCATTTATCAGAATGACGGAAATGGGAGACCACGGTATAATTTTCAAGGTCAGAGTATGGTGCAAGAGTGAGGACTATTGGACCTTGAACTTCAATCTGCTTGAGGACTTTTACAGCAGCCTTGAAAAAGAGGGAATACACGTTCCTTATCAGCAGATGGATATTCACATTAAAAAGGATGATTGATAATGGAAAATTATAAGAGCGTCAGTCTTGATAAAACCGCTGCCGAGCTTGTCTGTGTTATGGGTGAGCAAAGACTTGAGGGATTTGTGGCTGACCTGAAAAGAAAAAATCTCACTCTTGCGACTGCCGAGTCCTGCACGGGCGGACTTGTAGGCAAGCTTCTGACAGACGTGTCGGGCGTATCCGCAGTGTATCTTGGCGGCGTTATAAGCTACACTAACGAGATAAAAATGAATATTCTTGGTATCTCGGAGCAGACCATAAGGGAGCATACCGAGGTCAGCGCAGAGACCGCGCGCGAGATGGCGGAGCGGGTCAGAGAAAAGTTTTCCTCGGATATAGGCGTATCTGTGACGGGAGTTGCAGGCCCTGATGGCGGCACTGAGGAAAATCCTGTTGGCACGGTATATATTGCGGTAGCGACCGAGAGGGAGACCCGCGCCTTGCGCCTCTCGCTTGACGCTCAGCTTGGCAGAGCAGAGATACGCAGAACCGCGGCGCACATAATTTTTGCGATGATAGAAAAAGTGATATAATAGTGTGTGATATCGCACAAAAGTCTTTGGTAAAATACATATTTTGATATTTTTTTTGAAAAAACACTTGATTTAATCACAAAAATATATTAAAATATACTGGTTGAGCAATTCTTACATATTGAAAGGTTAAAACAATGGCAAAGTTTAAGAAAATAGGTATTCTTTCCTCGGGCGGAGATGCACCCGGTATGAATGCGGCTATAAGAGCCGCGGCAAGAAAGGCAATGTCTGAGGGTATTGAAGTCGTAGGTATCCAGGAGGGATACAACGGTCTTATAAACGGATATCTTACCAAGCTTGATACACGCGAGGTGTCCAACATAATTACAACAGGCGGAACTATACTTTATTCCTCCCGCTGCCCCGAGTTCAAGACTGAGGAGGGTATGGCAAAGGCAATAAAGACCTGCCGTGAAAATGATATCGACGCAGTAGTTGCGCTCGGTGGTGACGGTACGTTCAGAGGAGCGACGGCGCTTACAAACAACGGTATCCCATCTATAGGAATCCCCTGTACGATAGATAACGATATTACAGCAACGGAATATACAATTGGCTTTGATACTGCGATGAACACAGTCCTTGGACTTGTGGACAGCTTGAGAGAGACCTGCGAATCTCACGCGAGATGCAACGTCGTTGAGGTTATGGGTCGTGACTGCGGAATGATCGCGCTTTATGCGGGCATTTCTGCGGGCGCTATGGCAATTGCTATTCCCGAGGTGGATTTCGATGAGGATTTCGCTATAGAAAAGCTCAAGAGCGCAAGAGCAAACGGCAAGAGAGGTCTTGTCTGCGTATTCAGTGAGGGAATGTCTAAAAAGTATGGCGAGGGCTTCAGCGAAAGATTTGTTGAAAAGCTCAAGGCTAACAGTGATATTGACACAAGATTCGCACGCCTCGGACACGTTGTCCGCGGAGGCTCGCCCACACTCCGTGACCGTCTTACCGCAACCCAGATGGGCGCAAATGCGGTTTCCTGCTTGCTTGAGGGCAAGAGCAACGTGGTTATGTGTGTTCGTCAGGGTCGTATCGTGAGCGTTGATATCAATTATGCGCTTATGCTTGACCGCATGTATAAGGGAGAGCTTGAGGATGGCGATCTCCGCCGCTTCAGTCCCGATGCTATTGCGGAGATGAAGTCGCTTTGCGCGTATAGACAGGCAAAGATGGAAAGACTTTATCGCATGTCTTACGACATTTGTGACTAAATAACGAAAAAGTTTTTGCGTCCCTTTTTTCAAAAAGAGACCGCTATCCAAGGCGCGAAGCCTTGGTCGCGCTCCGCAGAGCGCGAAATAATCTTACGATTGGAAGCGCCCGAAGGGGTGAGCTTCAACGTATCACGGTGAAGCGAGGGGAAACCACAAGTGGGGTTTCCCCTAACTAATGATTTTATTATTTGAGGAAAAAACGTGGCAGATTTTAGAAACGAAATTGAAAGAAGACGAACATTTGCGATAATCTCGCACCCTGACGCGGGTAAGACCACGCTTACAGAAAAATTCCTGCTTTACGGCGGTGCTATTCAGTCTGCAGGTTCGGTAAAGGGCAAGCAGGGAGATAAGCACGCGGTATCCGACTGGATGGAGCTTGAAAAGCAGAGAGGAATTTCCGTGACGTCGTCGGTAATGCAGTTTGAATACGAGGGATATTGCATAAATATCCTTGATACTCCCGGACACCAGGACTTCTCCGAGGATACCTACCGTACACTTATGGCGGCTGACTCGGTGGTAATGGTCATCGATGCGGCAAAGGGTATCGAGCCTCAGACGCGTAAGCTTTTCCACGTGGTTGCGGCGAGAAACATTCCGATATTTACATTTATAAATAAGCTTGACCGCGAGGCGCAGGACCCGTTTGATCTTATAGACGAGCTTGAGACGGAATTTGGCATAGGCACGTATCCTATGAACTGGCCCATCTCCTGCGGACAGACCTTCAAGGGCGTTTACGACCGCGAGAAAAAGGCGATTCTGACGTTTGACAATTTCCACGGCGGAAGAGAAAGACTCCGCGCTATCGAGTGTGATATTACCGACACGGACAAGCTTGACAGCCTTATAGGAGACGATCTGCGCGAGACGCTCGTTGAGCAGGTAGAGCTTTTGGACGGTGCATGCTTTGACTTTGATCTTGAAAAGGTCAGATGCGGAAAGCTCTCGCCCGTGTTCTTCGGCTCAGCGCTCAACAACTTCGGTATTGAGCCCTTCCTTGAGAGCTTCCTTAAGATGACCACGCCCCCCTTGGCGCGTGAGGCAATAGAGGGAGAGGTTGATCCCTTTGACGAGAAATTCTCCGCGTTTGTATTCAAGATACAAGCGAATATGAACAAGGCGCACCGCGACAGGATCGCGTTTATGCGTATATGCTCGGGTAAATTTGAGCGCGGCAAGGAATATATGCACGTTCGTCAGGGCAAGATGATAAAGCTCTCGCAGCCTCAGCAGATGATGGCGCAGGAGAGAGCGGTTATTGACGAGGCATACGCGGGAGATATTATAGGCGTGTTTGACCCGGGTATTTTCTCGATAGGAGACACTATCGCAGAGCCGCCACTAAAGGTCAAGTTCAAGGGAATACCCACATTTGCCCCCGAGCATTTTGCGGTAATTGAGCAGATAGACTCAATGAAGCGCAAGCAGTTCCAGAAGGGAATGGAGCAGATAGCTGAGGAGGGCGCGATACAGATATTCTTTATTCCCGATGCGGGTATGGAGAGGGTTATCGTGGGCGTTGTAGGTATGCTTCAGTTTGACGTATTGAAGTTCAGAATGCAGAGCGAGTATGGCGTTGGATATTCCAGAATGGACCTGCCTCACGAGCAGATAAGATACGTAGAGAAATCCCCCGTTGAAATATCAAAGCTTCGCTTTGCGGGAGATACCAGACACGTCCGTGACGTAAGAGGTAATGACCTCTTGATATTCCCGGGTACGTGGTCAATAAACTTTGCGCTTGAAAATAATGAGGGCCTTGAGCTTTCGGAATTCAAGAGATGGTAAAATAAAAGGGCTGCCTCAATCAGAGGCAGTCCTTTATTTGTTTATTACTTAACCCAAGGATTCCTTAAGGTCTATGTAAAGCTGTTCGTCATCAAACGAGAGCATTCCCGCATATTCAAGAATTTCTTCCATAGTCATTTCGGGGTTCTCGTCAACGTATGTGAACAGCTTGAGGTATGCATCCTTTGCCACGTCAAATCCGTCTGTGTTCGCCATCTCGTAGAGCTGGAGAACGGAGATTGCGGATACGCTGTAGGAAACGTAGTAGCAGGGAGAGGTAATGGTCATACCGTGCTGCCAGTAGCCATCGATAGAATCCTCAACACCGTAATCGATACAAATGCTGGTGTAAAGGAGACTGAACTCGTCGGACGTGATCTTGCCGTCCGCCATAATTACGTCGGCATTTGTGCCCTCGTACTGATTGAGGTATATTGCCTGCTCGAAGGAATCAATGGTCATGCCCGCCATTACAACGTAGAGCATGTTTACGAGAGAGTAGCTCTGGATAAGGGTGTGCTCTACCTCTGACAGATCTGCATTCTGCTCAAGATAAGCGAGGTAAAGAAGCTCATTACCCTGAGAGTGCATTTCAAGAAGGTCGTAGGACTGGGAGAAATTGCTGTTCTCCTCGGCAACATCAGCGCTGTAAATTTCATTCATAAAGTGACCGAACTCGTGAACTATAGTAAATGCGCTGTCGTAGCCGTGACCAAAATATGCAATAGGAAGGTCTGCAGAATAAATAGTGGTGACAAACGCGCCTGCATAATCGCCTCTGAACATATTGCCGTCGCCCATAAGCTTGTTGAACTCGTCGGAGAAGGTAATGCTCTTGTCGGGGTTAGAGGTGAACGCCAGAAGATCTATGTAATCATTTACCTGCGTGTTGCCCTCAAGATTTTCAAAGAAAGGGTGGGAGGTATGGCTCTGGTATCTTTCGAACTCCTCCTCGGTGTATCCCGTAAGATTTCTGAATACCCTGTAAATTTTGTTGAACACAGGGGAAATATAGGTCTTTACGTACTCTGAGAGATTTGCTGCGTCCTGATAGGAATAATCTCTGCCGTAGACGTTCTCATAAGCATACTCAAGATAGTTTTCATATCCCATAAGTTCTGCCATCTTGTTGTTGTTTTCAACGAACTCGGCATAGAGGGCGGGGAGCTTTTCTCCCTTTTCGGATCCTGTGAGTGACAAAAATTCAGACTCAATGGCGTTGTTTCTTTCCTTGAGCGCTGTATATTCGGGGTTGGATATTGCGTCGGAGTCGAAAAGGAATGCGTTAATCTCTTCCTCTGTCATACCGTAGTAATAGAAGTCACGGTAGCAGGAGTCATAGAAGGGACGGGAAAGGGTATAGAACTTAGCTATAACCGCGGTCTGATAGTCCATCATATAGACATGAGTTTCCTCAAGCTCGGAGTTATTCATGTCGCAGTAATAAGCGATCTCGGCAAGCTGCTTCTGAGCGATGACATTTTCAACGAGCTCATAAAGCTCTGTGTGAACTGCGTCAACCGCTGCGTATGCATCTGCAAGCTCGCCCTCCTCTGCATAGCCGTGAAGAGCGGGATCGTATTTAGCGGCAGCCTCGATCAGCGCGAGGACCTCGTTATATTTTGCATCGATCTCAGCCTCATCCTCCTTGGTGAAGCTGAACGTGAGCGTTTCCTTGTGCTTATTGTTGGATTCGCCCCACTTACAGCTTACGCAGCCTTCGTTTGTGCAGCGTATAACTCTGGAGGGCTCAGAGGGAGCTTCCTCGTAATTGTGACCCAATGCCTGAACATTGGTGAACTCCATCTTGCCGCACTTTGCGCACTTGTAGTCGATAGAGCCGGGACGTGTACAGTTGGGCTTGATCTCCATGGTCACCTTCATGTTGTGTCCAAGAGCCTCAACGGGTGTTTCCTGCTTTTCTCCGCAGGAGCAGACCTTTACCTCAACTCCATCGGTAAGACATCCCGCGGGGGTTGAATCGGCTTCGGAAAGCACGAATTCGTGAACGTGAGGTGCTTCGCTTGGCTGTTCGTTATTACCGGTATTACAGCTTGCCAGCGAGAACACGAAAATTAAAACTAATAAAAGAGCAATTATTTTTTTCATAGCGTTTCTCCTTTGCTACAAATTTTAGTATAGAGGTATTGTATCATATAAGGAAAAAGAATTCAAGGCTTTTTGCAATCTTGAAAGCTCAAAGTTGCATTTTTTGGCGATATTACCAAAAAAAATAGCAATTATTGACAGATTTGACGAAAAAATTGCGTTGCCGAGAGAAAAAAACGGCATATCCCCCTTGGAAATATGCCGTGCTTTTCAAAAATCGGAAGCCTTCCTTATCAATACGCAATAGTAGTCATCAGCGAGTATTCGGGCTGGGAGACGTCAAGGCGGGAGGCCTGAACCACGATGGGTCTGTCGCTCTCGACAAGAACCGCGTAGGGTTTTTCCTTGGGGATAGAGACTCCGTCTGCATTCTTGATTTTATCAAGACGTATATGATGAGTACGCTCGTGCGCGCATTCTGCCTCAAAGTTGCGAAGAGGCTCTGCATCCTCAAAGAATATGGTGAGCTTTATTTTCGCCGTCTCACCTGAGAGATTGAGCACGCAAACAGCCTCGTGGCTGACGTAGTCACCCTTTGTGGTGCTGCTCATGAATCCGTCGGGAATAAGCCAAGTGTTTTTTCCGTACATAAGATATACCTCACATAAATTGTTTTACACATAAAGTATACCATGAGTCAGGCATCCCGTCAAGAGTGTTTATACGCCAAATGTGAGAGATGCGGTATAAAGACCGTAATTTTTCTCGCCGATAGATACGCTCGCCCACTGCTCGACGGTACCCTCGAATCTTATCATCTTGAGATTGTCGCAGCCGTAAAGCGCCATGTTGTTTATTGTAGTTATTGTGTCGGGGAGAAGAAGAGAGGTTGCCGCCTTTGCTGCGGGATATGCGATGAGCGTTGTCTGCGAAAAGTCAAACAAAACTCCGTCAACGTCAAGATAATGTGTATTTTTCTCGTCAACGGCTATGTGGACCAGACTCTTGCAGTCAGCAAACGCCATATCTCCGATGGAGTATACGGTAGAGGGTATCTGCACGACCGTTATGACGGAGTTGCCCTTGAAGGCTCCCGCCTCAATGGTGGTGACGACGTCACCCTCGGGGCTCTTTTCGGGAATGACGACGTACAGATCGTCAATATCGCCTATTCCAACTACCGAGCAGGTGCCGTTTCCGTAGGACTCGTACTCAAGCGAGGGCGCGGGCTCGGTGGGGATTTCGGTGGGCTGTTCAGTTGGCTGATCCGTTGGAGTGTCGGTGGGGATTTCGGTTGGAGTATCATTCGTGTTTTCGGTTGGCAGCTCTCCCGAGCCGTTATCAGACGGCGTCTCGCCTTCAAGATATGTAGGCGTCTCAAGAGTGTTTGTGGGTCTTTCGTTCTTTACCTTGGTTTTGGCGCAAGCGCTCATTGATAAAATAAGTATCAATGCAAGCATACCTGCGATAGTGGCGGTAAGTGTGTGTTTTTTCATTTTTTTACGTCCTTTCGTTTTTATCGGTGAACCAATTATATCAAGACGTAAGCATACAGTCAATAAAAACTCATTGACATAAAAACCCCTTTATACACAAGGAAAAACAGCTCGCGAGCAAATACGATCCGCATTGATTTCATCTGCCCGTTTTCGACGAAAAAAAGTTTTCGACAAAATATAAAATGAACGTCGGATATTTTGTCGATGATCGCGAAAATTGTGCTTTGCAAAAAAAGAGGTCGCCGCGCTGCAACCTCTTTTTTTATGTCAAGAAAAAATTTTTTCAAACAGCAGCTTGAAGCCGTCTATAAGCCCGTCGGCAGCAAGTGTCTTCTCAAAAATGTATTCAAGCAGGATTTTAAGGCTTAGAATGATAAGCACTATACCTCCCGCGCGCTCGGCGGCAGACTTGTATTTTGCGCCGAATATCGCGCCTATTTTAACACCGACAAAGCAGAATAAAAATGTAGTAATGCCTATGAGGCATATGGCGAGCCAGATGCTCGCTCCGCTATTATCCATAGCAATACTCACTCCCGCTATGGCAGCGTCAATGCTTGTCGCGATAGCCAGGGGTAACATGGATTTAAAGGAAAAATCTGCGTCTGCACACTCGTCGCATCCAAAGGATTCGCGAATCATATTTATACCTATTATGAGCAGAAGCGCAAATGCGACCAGCGGAGCGATGGTTGATATAAGGGATGCAAACGTTTTCCCCAAAAAATATCCCAGCAAAGGCATTATTGCCTGAAATCCGCCAAAGTAGAGCGCGGTTATCAGCATATGCTTCACGTTTGCCTTGCCTACGGAAAGTCCCTTGCACATCGAAACGGCAAAGGCATCCATGGCGAGAGCAACAGCAAGGCCAAGAGTGCTTAAAATTTCAGTTGTTCCCATTATAATCCTCTGAAAATAGTTGATTTTTAAATGCTTTTACTTGCCGAATGGCTCGCAGTTGAACTCAAACACCTCGGCAAGAGCAGAGTACAGCTCCTCTGAGTAGGGCAGTATGAGTAACGGCTCGCCGTGGACGTACTGTGAGCCCTCCTGTTCCTCCTTAGAGAGAATATACTCGGATATATAAATATATCTTCCTGACTCGGGGAAAATGTCTGCTCGGATGACGCGCTTGTCAAGATAAACGGGCTTTTGAAACAGCGAGCCTTCGCTTACAAACAATCCACATTCAACGGGAGATATCCGCATATCCTTTATAATGCCTAAAAAATGATGAACGACGATGGAATTTTTTTCAAGGAGTATTCTTTTGTTCTGTATCATTATGGACATAGCCGCAACAAACATGGCTACCGACAGAGGAATAAGAAAAGCGAAAGACGCAGCAATAGATACTATAAGCAATACAATTGCCGCCAAAGCAAAGGTTGATGCGGTTATTGTTAGTCCCAAGCTAAATTGAAGAATTATCTTTTTATTACCCTGCATTTTTTACCTCCCCGAGATTATGTTCATATAATAATATCACTAAATGGGGATTTTGTCAACACGCCATAGCAAAAAAACGAGAGAGAATGCCTCAAGCTCATTGACAATCCAACGTATATATGATAAAATATAAATGCAGGTAGATGTTTTCACATATTGGAAAGGAGAACTTGTATGTCAAAAACAATCATTACGATAAGCCGTGAATTTGGAAGCGGCGGCAGAAGTATAGGCCGCGCGGTCGCTGAGAGACTTGGATATAAGTTTTACGATCAGGAGATCATTATGCAGGTCGCCGAGCAGAGCGGACTTTCCAAGGAGATAGTTGAAAAATACGATGAGTACGCAACCCACAAAAACAGCTTTTTGTACTCTATCGCGGTCAATGCGGGAGGCGATGCGTACGGCGGACTTTCCTTTGCAAATCAGGTTCAGATTGCGCAGTCAAACGTTATCAAGTCTATTGCGGACGAGGGCAATTGTGTAATTGTCGGACGCGGAGCGGATTACATACTCCGCGACAGAGAGGACTGCTTGCACGTCTTTATCCGAGCAGACATCAAGAGCCGCGCCGAGAGAGTAGTAAAGCTTTATGGCGAGACGGATAAAAAGATTGAGGACAGACTCAGAGACAAGGACACAAAGAGAAGGGTGTTCTACCGCTCGTTTACAATGCGCGATTGGGGTCTTTGCGAGAATTACGATATTTCCCTGGATTCCGCAAAAATAGGCATTGATAAATGTGTGGATATAATAGTAGATATAGCCAAGGGATAAAATGAAATATAATGGTTTGGACGGTGTTTTTTGTGAACATCGTCCAAAATTTTGCTTTTTGCAGAATTTTGTTGACAACAAGGGGGTACGGTGATATAATTGATGTATATTTTTATTTGATTAGAGAATATCTAAAGCAAAAATCTTTAAACACGGAGACACAGTTATGAAACTCAAAAAGCTTATTTCACTCGCTCTCATTCTTTGCATGATTGCAAGCATGACGCTTGTTTTCGCTTCCTGCGATCAGACAAAGGACGACGGAAAATATACCGTAGGAATTTGCCAGCTTATTCCTCACGTTGCGCTTGATGCGGCAACTCAGGGCTTTAAGGACGCTATAGTTGCAGAGCTTGGCGCAGAGAACGTTGAATTTATTGAAAGCAACGCAAACGGAGAGGCGTCCGTCTGCACTACAATAGTAAACGACCTTGTAAACAAGAAGGTCGATCTCATTCTCGGAAACGCTACCGCGGCGCTTCAGGCAGCGGTTAACGGCACGTCAAGCATTCCCGTTCTTGGAACGTCCATTACCGACTATATGACGGCTCTTCAGCTTGACTCCTATAACGGAACTATCGGCGGTAACGTTTCGGGAACAACTGACCTTGCTCCCCTGGACAAGCAGGCGGATATGATACTTGAGCTTTTCCCCGAAACAAAGAAGGTTGGACTTCTTTACTGCGCGTCCGAGCCTAACTCCGAGTATCAGGTGTCGATCGTGAAGGAATATCTTGAAGGAAAGAATATTGAGTGCCAGAAGTTCGGATATACCGACGCTACCGAAATGGGCTCTGTTTCCGCGGCGGCTGCGGCATGGGCAGACGTTCTTTACGTTCCCACGGATAACCTCGCGGCAAACTCCCCCGACGTTATTGACGGCGCTATCGGTGACACTCCCCTTATCGCGGGTGAGTCGGGCATTTGCTCTGGCTGCGGTGTTGCTACACTTTCTATCGACTATTACGAGCTTGGTCAGATCACGGGTAAGATGGCTGTGAAGATTCTAAAGGGCGAGGCTGACATTTCCGAGATGCCCGTTCAGAGTGCGGCTAACTTTACAAAGATGTATAATCCCGAAAAGTGCGAGCAGCTCGGAATTGATACCGATGCTCTTGAGGCTGCAGGCTACGTTGCTATCGGATAATTTAATTTGAAATAACGAAATTTGTGCTTTACCGCAGGGTAAGGCACAAATTGTTAATTTTACAAGAGAAATTTTTCAGCAAACATACAACGAAAGGAAATCTTAACAGATGGATATCATGTCTTGGCTTGGCACGTTGCCCGGCGCGGCGGCGCAGGGTCTTGTGTGGGGCTTGATGGCGGTCGGCGTATATATGACGTACAAGATTCTTGACGTCGCAGACCTTACGGTTGACGGCTCAATAGCAACGGGCGCGGCGGTGTGCGCCGTGCTTGTCACAAAAGGAGTAAATATTTGGGTGGCGATGCTTTGCGCACTCCTTGCGGGAGTTCTTGCGGGTATGGTCACGGGACTTATACACGTATTTTTCGGTATTCCCGCAATACTTTCGGGAATATTGACACAGCTTATGCTCTGGTCGGCTAACCTCCTCATACTTGGCGGTAAGGCAAACCTCGGTCTGCCCAGACTTAAGTTCGGAGACAAGCTTCTTATCTCCTCGGACGTTGCAGTAGCAAACGGAAAAATATTCGTCACACTCGGCATACTTGCCGCAGTGTGCGCGGTGGTTATACTTGGACTTTACCTATTCCTCGGCACAAAATTCGGAGCCGCGGTAAGAGCGACGGGAAATAACCTCAATATGAGCCGCGCGCAGGGAATAAACACCAATCTTACCAAGGTAGTAGGTCTTGCTATTTCCAACGGCGTAGTTGCTCTTGCGGGCTCGCTTCTGGTTCAGCAGCAGGGAGGCGCGTCGGTCGATATGGGACGAGGCGCGATAGTTTACGGACTTGCGGCGATAGTTATAGGCGAGGCGCTCTGCGCACGCTTCAACACGCCATACGTTGTAAAGCAGATATGTGTTATATGCGGCGGCATTATATATTGGTTCGTATATCAGACTGTAATCTTTATAGGTCTGCCGACGGAATATTTCAAGATGCTTTCCGCTATTGTGGTCGCGCTTTTCCTTGGACTCCCCTATATAAGAAAGACGTATTTTTCCAAAGCCAAGAAGAAGGAGGGACACAAAAATGCTTGAAATATCAAACATTTCCAAGACCTTTAACGTTGGCACGGCAAACGAGAAGATGGTATTTGACGGACTTTCGCTTACGCTCAATGAGGGCGACTTCGTGACAGTCATCGGCGGCAACGGAGCTGGAAAATCCACTATGCTCAATCTCGTTGCGGGAGTTTATCCCGTTGACGAGGGACATATAAAAATAGGCGGAGTTGACGTCACAAAGCTCCCCGAGCATAAAAGGGCAAAGTATATAGGACGAGTTTTCCAGGACCCCAGAATGGGCACTGCTACTGATATGTGGCTTGAGGACAATCTTGCGATAGCGGAGTGCCGCGGCACTCGCAGAGGACTTGGCTGGGCGCTCAAGAGGTCCGACAGAATAAGATACCGCGAGATACTCCGCGAGCTTGACCTTGGACTTGAGGACAGACTTTCCACAAAAATGGGGCAGTTCTCGGGCGGTCAGCGTCAGGCGGTGACGCTTCTTATGGCAACTATGAGAAAGCCTCAGCTTCTGCTTCTTGACGAGCATACCGCCGCGCTAGACCCCAAGACCGCGGCTAAGGTGCTTGAGATAACCGACAGACTCGTGCGTGAAAATAATCTTACAACTCTTATGGTCACTCATAATATGCGTGACGCGATAACCCACGGAAACAGACTTATAATGATGAACGCGGGTAAAATAATTCTCGACATCAGCGGTGAGGAAAAGAAAAACCTCACGGTAGATATGCTCCTTGACGCCTTCTCGAAGGCTTCGGGCGCAGAATTCGCCAACGACCGCGCATTGTTGTCGTAAGGAGAGGGAATTGTAGGAAACCCTTTTTTGAGAAAAAGGGTTTCCCACACCCTTCCTAAAAAACTTTTCCGAAAATATACTTATTACCTACCCATCGTAATCGAAAACGGTGGGTTTTTATTATGTCGAATGATAAATAATCATAGGCTGTAATGCGAATTTGCGAAGCAAATTCGCCGCAGGGGGAGAGGATTTTCAAGGAGAGGGGGAGTCGTCTGTTGTTTTCGTTTGCGAAAACAAATTTTTCGGTGGAAAAATTAAGACACACCCTCTCCTTGAATGGTGTTCTTTGGATACTTTCTGTCACTATTGACAGAAAGTATCATAAAAAACAATTGACACCCCACCGCAAAAATGCTATAATCAACTTAAAGAAACTCCAAAACAAAGGAAACAAAATCATGTCAGAAAACACCGTAGCATTACCGTCAAGCGAAAAAAAGCTTGCCGACACAAGCATAAAAAACACGTGGGTCTGCCCCGAATTTAAGGTGGCGGGCATTTTCTCCTCTCATATGGTGCTCCAGAGAGAGCAGCCCATTCTTATATGGGGCTTTTCCACGGCGGTCGGAAGCACCGTCAAGGGCGAGTTTATGGGCGAGGGAAGCTTTACGACTGTTGGCGAGGACAACACCTGGACGCTTAAATTTCTGCCTCACCTCTGCGTTTACGAGCCGCAGACAATGAAAATATACGACGACCTCGGTCACGAGGTCATATTCGAGGACATACTTGTAGGCGACGTATGGCTTATCGGCGGTCAGTCAAACGCCGAGCTTAACCTCGCTCCCTGTATGGTACTCACGCCAAGCGTGGATTT
>JAZNWS010000152.1:0-3145 GCA_045593485.1 Eubacteriales bacterium
TGTTTAAGCCCCTTTTATGACCGCCCCTTGTGTGTATTACCCCCCCTACCCAAAACCAAAAGAAAGGAGTTTTTAAGTGGAGTCTACATTATATGCGCGACAAAAGAAAGAGCAGAACAGAATTAAGAAAATATACAAAAATCTACCCAAAGAACAGCTCGAAATCGCAAAAAAATTGATTGAACGAGCCGCTTATATGCTCGTTTCTTTGGAGGATATGGAGGCAAAAATCAACGAGGACGGGCTCGTCGTTGAAATGCCGCAGGGCGCGTACAAAATCGAAAGAGCGCACCCTCTTTTACAGCCTTATAACGCAATGGTAAAGAATTATAATGCCACCATTAAACAGCTATCCGACCTCGAGCCAAACTCCGAGGCGGACAAAGCGGGGCAAGCTCTTATGATGTTTGCTACTAAACCTAACAAGGTACCGAAAAAGCCTTGAATTGGGTAAAAGAATACTATAGCCGCATAGAGAGCGGCGAGATTGTAACGAGTAGGCGTGTTAAAGCTGTCTACTCTCGACTTATTGCAGAAATGGAGGCACCGCCTGCCGACTTTCCCTATTATTTCGACGAGGAAACGGGCGAGCGACCTATACTCTTTATCGAAACCTTTTGCAAGCAATCCCAGGGAACTATCGGAGCTCCGCTTGAGCTCGAATTATTCCAAAAAGCATTTATACAACTGCTTTTCGGTTGGCTTGAAAAGGAAACGGGCTACCGTCGTTTTCGCGAAACTATGTTTTTGTGTGGACGAAAAAACGGTAAGTCTACCCTGCTATCGGGTATTGCGTTATATATGCTCATTGCCGACTATGAGGGCGCAGCGGAAATATACTCCGTAGCGACCAAAAAAGACCAGGCAAAAAAGGTATTGACCGAGGCTGTCAATATGATTAAGCAATCGCCCGAGCTGCGGGCGGTTATAAAAAAGCGTCGTAATGATGTTTACTTCCCTGCTACCTCCTCTATTTTCGAGGCTCTCGCCTCGGACTCAAATACACTTGACGGCTTGAACTCTCACGCTGTTATTATAGACGAGCTGCACGCTATCCGCGATAGAAACCTATACGAGGTTATGAAACAATCGACCTCGAGCCGCAGGCAGCCCCTCGTCGTTATGATAACAACGGCGGGAACTGTGCGCGAGTGTATTTTTGACAATATGTACGAGCTTGCTTGCGAGCTCGCGGACGGTACCAAAAAAGACGATACATTTTTGCCGATACTCTACGAGCTCGACAGCCGCGACGAGTGGACTAACCCCCAAATGTGGATAAAAGCAAACCCAGGGCTCGGCAAAATCAAACAGTATAAAACCCTTGCCGCTTTCGTTGAGAGGGCAAAAAATAACCCTGCCGACTTACCAGGCGTACTATGCAAAGACTTTAACATACGCGAAAACGAGAGCAATGTTTGGTTATCCTTTGAGGAAATCAAAAACGCTGCTACTTTCGATATGTCCGAGGTATACAATACTTACGCTATAGGCGGCTGCGACCTCTCGGCTACTACCGACTTAACAGCGGCTACGCTGCTTATAAGAAAACCAGGCGACAAAACGGTTTATGTATTGCAGCAATATTTCCTCCCACAGGCGCGCATAGAACACCTGGAGGAGAAAAACACAAACGAGGCACCGTATCGCCTTTGGGCGGAGCGGGGCTTGCTTACTATCTGCGACGGCAACCGCGTTAATTTTTCCGATGTAACAGCCTGGTTTTGCCAAATGCGCGACGAGCACTCTATAGACGCTTTCAAAGTCGGCTACGATAGAGCGTTAGCGGGCTATTGGGTTGAGGAAATGAAAAACAACGGCTTTACTATGGAGCCCGTAGCGCAGGGAGCTTTTACCTGGAGCCAACCTATGCGAGAAATGGGCGCAGCTCTTGCCGACAAGATAGTTAATTATAACAATAACCCTATTTTGCTTTGGTGCCTATCAAATACGGCAGTAAAGAAAAGCGGGTTAAATAATATTCAACCCGTCAAGATAACCGACAAACGCCGTATAGACGGGGCGGTAAGCCTGCTTAATGCTTGGGTTATCTATGTCAAATACTACGACGATTTTATGTATAATGTGGGGTGAGCAAATGAAAGAAAAAAGAGGACTCTTTGAGGCTATTTTCGGGAGAAAGCCGCAGGCTACCGAGGGCTATACCGAATATAAGCTCTTGAACTCTTACCAATCGAATTTTATACCGTTTTCGGGTAATGCCTGGGAGGTAAATACTGTCCGCGCTGCTATTCATTCTTTCGCCCGCAGAGCGGCGACAGTACAGCCGCGACACATTAGACGCGGCGACGGAAAGCTGCTTGATGTAGAGGACAGCTCGTTAAATTACATTTTGCAGTATCAGCCTAACCCGTTGACTACGGCATACAAATTTTACTACCGTATAGCTGCACAGTACAAGCTATATAATAACGCTTTTATTTTCCCCGTGTGGAACGAATACACGGGCAGGCTCGAGGCGTTATATAACATCAACGCCCAGGAAATAAAGCTGCTCGAGCACCAGGGCGAGCTCTTTTTGAAATTCCGCTTTTATAACGGGAAAACCTATACTTTCCCATATACGGATATTATACACCTGGGCTCTATGTTTGCCGATAACGAGCTTTTCGGCAGCAACAACGAGGCGTTAATGCCCGTGTTAAAGACAGCAAACACCTTTAACCAATCTATGAGCAAATTTGCGGAGCTTGTAGCGGTTGTACGCGGTATTTTGAAAGTAGCAGCCTCTACCAAAACAGAGGACTTAAACGCTCGCCGCGACGACTTTATAAGAGATAACCTCAAAATGGAAAACAACGGAGCGGGCGTTATCGTTACCGACAACAAGTACGATTATACCCCTATCAATGACAAACAGACACCATTACCGCAAGGACAGCTTCAATATATCAAAAACGAGATTTACGACTATATCGGAACTAACGAGGCTATCGTGCAAAACAAAGCGACTCCCGAGGACGAGGACGACTTTTACGAGGGAGAAATCAAGCCGTTTTATATGCAGCTTGAGCAGGCTTTTACAAATTGTTTCTTTACCCGCAAAGAGCGCGGCTTTGGTAACGAAATTGTCGCAGAGGGAAACAAGCTCCAATATGCGAAACTCTCCGACAAGCTCGCAGCG
>JAZNWS010000153.1:0-16530 GCA_045593485.1 Eubacteriales bacterium
CTCATCCCCGTTCCATGCATCGCATGAAATCAAGGAAGCCATAATAAGCACCGCAAGCAACAACGCCAGAATTTTATTTATTTTTTTCAATTTGTTTCACCTCGTTAGCTGTGAAATAAAGGTTTTATAAGAACTTCCGGGCATTATAATATAACACCCGGAAGCCATAATATCTGGATCTACCGGTGATAAATCCAAAGCTTATTTGCCATCAATTCAATTAAAAATGAATTATCCGGCTTGAATATTTTTATTCAGATTTTGATCAGTCCTTCTTTTTGAGGAAGGATACGCCTGCAAGGCCGATTGTTGCGATAACCGCGAATGCGCCAAGTCCGATAACGGAGCCGCATCCCTTGCATCCCTTCTTCTGATCTTCGCCGCCATTATTGTCGTCAGTGGGCTGTTCGTCGGGCTTTGTATCGGGAGTTGTGCCGGGGTTAGGATCGGGATTTTCATCTCCGGGCTGCTGTGATTCAACGGTCGCGCCGCAGTTATCACACTTGCCGTCGGAATCTGCGTCTACATGCTCTGTGCAGTCGGGAGCTACGGAGCCTGTGCCGAACTCAATACCGTTAGCGCTTATAAGCGTAAGGATATTGGGGTTATCCTTCTTGTCCGCAAACGAACCCATGGAGAAGTAAACCTCATCGGGAACCTGGTGTCCTTCGTTTGTAAGAACCTCGGGAGTAAGAACTATCTCTGCCTCGTTAACTCTGATAACGTAAGCCCAGTATGTAGAATCTTCTATAAAGCTGTAATATTCCTCATACTTAACGGAAATTGTGATCTTACCGCCGTCAAGAGGAGTAGCGATGGGTCTGTTTGCAAGGGGTACGTCGGTGTAGTTCATTACCTGAACGTTGGATTCTGTGGGATAGAGCCAGATGATGATGGAGATACCGTCGCTCATCGACTTATAGGAATCGGGCTCAGCCAGGAAATTGAAGCAAAGGTTATTTGCACTCGTGTTATCATTGTAGTATGCAGCGCTTGTGAGCTCAATAACAAATTCTGCTCCTGTCTTGAGGTTGATAGCCTTATTGTAGTTAAAGCGTGCGGGAAATTCGGGTTTGGACTCAACTACTATACCCGTATTATCGTGCTTAACAGACGGAATGTTAGTAGAGCTCATGTAATAGAATACGGTTGCGACGATCTTCTTCTCAAGCTCGGAGAGTTCAGCTGCTATCTCTGTGTTCTCTTCCATAAGATAATCAAGCTTTATAGCCTTGAACTTGGTGCGAACGGATACGAATTCGTCAAGAACCTTATATTCCTTTGTAAGAAGCTCGGAAACCTCAGAAATCTGTGCGCGAACGAATGCCTCGCAAGCTGCCTTAAGCGCGTTGTAGCCTGCTACGTAGCGTGTGTAAAGCTCGCCGTCAGCCTCTGTGATCGTAACGTAGGTTGCGATCTCAGCGTAAGCAATCTTAGCATCATCAAGATTGGGCTTGATGGTAAGGTCAGCTTCAAGCTTTTCTTCCATAGCTGCAATATAGTTTTCCTTAAGCTGAGGAAGAACTACTGTTTCAATGTTTACTACTGCCGCGTCGCATGCCGCAATAGCTGCCTCAAGAGCTGCTCTGTCCTCTTCGTCGAGAACTGTAGTGATCTTTGTGTAAGCCGCTGTTGTTTCGTATGCTTCTCTGTATGCCTTAACCTCAACGAGAGCGTTTACGATTTCGGGATCTGTTGCGTCAAGAGCCGCGATCTTTGCTTCGTAGGTCACAACCCAAAGAAGAGCGATGCAGTAATCGTGCGCATAATCCAAAGCTGCAATTCCTGCTTCAAGCTCTGCCTTTGCCTCGTCGCTGAGCATAGCTGCTCTGTTTTCATATTCTGCCTTTGCTTCGCCTGTAAGAGCAAGCGCAGCTGCGAGAGAATCGGCATTGAGAGTGGTTGTGTCCGTGAGAAGAGCCTCGTAAGCTGATACAGCTGCGTCGATCTTATCCATCACTGCCTTCTTAACGATTGCAACGATTTCTTCGTTAGTTGCAAGCTCAGCATCTATAATGGATATAGCAAGTGAAAGCTCTGCTGCCTCTCTTGCGCGGAGTGCTCCGATGCAAGCGAGAACGTCATCTCTTGCTGCCATAGCTGCGTCGTAAGTGGTTGCGTCTACGATAGCGCCTGCAGCTGTCACATAAGCCTCGAACTTTTCAACCGCGCCTGTTACAGCCTCGCCTTCAAAGTATGCTCTGTAGTTGTCGTCAACTATCTTAACTTCTACTGCGGGAGCGGGGTTTGCGCCATCGGGGAAGCCTGCTGCCATAACGTACAGCTCGCCGTTTTCATTAAGTATACCTGCTACTGCTGCCTTAGGAAGATATACTGTGCAGCTCTGATCTTCTGCGTTGTAATTTGCGTTGATTTCCCACAAGCCGCTGTCGGTCATTGTGATCTTTACGGAATAGAATTCCTCGTTATAGGACTCGATTTTGATCGTATAGCCAACTATGTCAGCAGCGTTGCTTACCATAGATTTGTCAGCTCCAAAGCCCTTTGCGGATGTGAGATCGGGAGCTACGTGAACGAGGGGATCACTCTCATAGTTGTGATTGGTAGTGAAAGCAAGTCTTGCCTGATTTCCGCCAAAGGGATCGTTCCAATATGTAATAGCAATAGTATTAGCCTCGGTGAAATATGCGCCAGCTGCGTTTGACAAAACTATACCTACGCAGTCCTTAAATTTTGTTGCGGCTCTGAAGCTGAGCTCAAGTCCGTCAAGCTTAACAAGATGATTGTAGTGTGCGCGAACACCCCAAGTTCTGAGATTGGAGATCTCGGTATAGCCGTTTTCTGCGTATTTAGCTACAGAGCCCTGTCCATAGCTATCGCTCCAGTCAGCATCAGCAGAACCGATTATGGTAGAAGGAACTACAGGATCGGGTGTAGGATCAGGATCGGGGGTAGGATCAGGATCGGGTGTGGGATCGGGATCGGGTGTGGGATCGGGATCGGGTGTGGGATCGGGTGTAGTAGCAGGAGCAGTAACTCCGGTCACTCTGACACTATAGTTGGGGGCTTCAAGTCCCGCAGCGGCAACGTAGAGCGCGCCGTTTGCATCAAGAATGTTTTCAAACTGTGCCTTTGCCATATAGAACGTGCAGGAATGTCCGCCGCCTACTTCATCGGCATAGTTAATATTGTCACCCCAAAGAAGATGATCCTGCATAATTGTGAACTTAACTCTATAAGCGATGTCATTTTCAGAGTTGATCTCAATCTTAATATCACCGTTTGTTACATTGTTAAGCACCATTGTTTTGTCAAGACCAAAGCCCTGACCGGTAGCGCCTTGAGAATCCTTATAAACGTAAGTATCTCCATTGTAGTCGTGGTTAGCGCCTACGTGGAATCTGGACTGGCTTGCTCCGAACAGATCGTACCAGAGAGTCATCGCAACCGCATTGGGCGTACCGTAGCTTGCGCCGGGCTCAGACGAGAATACAAAGCCGGCTGCCATGTTTGTCGTAAAGTCAGCAAGCTTCATTTCAACGGTAAGTCCGTCAAGCACGTACTTTTCGGTCGTATACGCACTCGTTTCATAACTAAGGCCGGAAATATTATAATATCCGTCCTCGCCTTCTGTAACGGTCGTTCCGTTTGCAGTCCAAACGGGAGCAGACGTTTCTTCCTGCGCGAATGCCAACGTAGGAGCAAACACAGAAAACATCATTATAACCGCAATCAAAAGCGCTAAAATTCTTTTTTTCATATTACCCTCCAAAAATGAATTTTATTAATTAATATGGCTCGCCATATTTAATTCGATTTATACATGTTGAGATAGGATATTTCCACCTCAGCGTCATAGTTGCCGGGAAGCTCCCAGCCAATATTTGTGCTGCCGATTATAAGCTGATCGGCACTCGCTCCCATGAGCGCACCGTTCTGACGGGCAATTTTGATAGCTTGTTTTAAATAAGGAAGAATGTCAATTTTTACGCTTACGTCCTTACCTATAACCGCGGTAGGAACATTCACGGAGCCCTTTTGCTGTGTTGCAACGGCATCAAGAGAAACCATGTAGATGAAAAGTCCCGTGCTGTCCTCTTTTCCGCCGTCATAAGATGCAAATCCGCCGGGAGTTCCGTTCTGCGCGCGAGTGTCAAACATTGAAAAACCAAACCACATAGCCTCGCCGTAGCTTTCGCTGTCGGGATTACTGTCGGCAAGTGTAATAAACCACTGGAACTGCGCCGCATTAAGATTTGTATTCAAGGGATAGATCTCTCTGTCCACAAGGCTTTCACATTTAGTTATCCTGTAGTCAACCTCCATATAGAGATGCTTGCAGTCGCTTGTGTCTGCCATTACGTTCTGTTCGATAAGAATGTGCGGCCAGTTTTCCGTGCCGTCGGTACGCTCACGGATATTTCCGTCCGCGTCCCTTGTATATTCTTCGCTTCCCTTTATTCCAAGTGTAATAGTTCCTGTTTTTGCAGTGTCGACCCTGAGGAATTTTGCTCCGTCATTATATGTAATAACCGAGCCATCTCTCTCAAAAACTCCCTCAGTAGCCATATCATTGGTACAGCCCCACTGAGCCATACGCCAGACACTGTCTCCGTCCGCTTTATCTCCATCATAATCAAGCTTTCCCGCAAGATTTCCGTTAGAGGAGTTTGCGTGGAATAGCGTGACGTCAAAGCCCTTTGAAAAGTTGAGATCCTCAAGAAGCTCAACAACTCCGCCCTCTTCTATTTTCGGTCTTTCCATCAGCTGTCCTTCCGTTGTCGTTTCCCACGTCAGATCAGGTCTCTCTGTGGTAGGTGTTTCCAAATTGCCGTTAAAAATATCGCAACCGCTTACCATAATTACTCCTGTCGCTATTGTCAGTATCAAAGCAACGGCTTTGATCAAATTATTTTTCATATTCTATCACCCTCAAGGACATATTTTGAATTTTAACTCCAACCTTTGCAAGGTTCGAGACCTCCCATCCGATGTTAAAGCCGTTCACCGCCATATTCTCCCACTCAGACTGAGCAAGAGCGCCCTTACTCTTGGCAAGCTCAAACGCTTCCTTCATATATTCCTTCAGATCGAGCCTTACGTGATAGGTCTTTCCTACCTCAACCTTGCCTCCGCTTTCGGGGAAAAGCTCCTCGCCTGTAGGCGCATATATGAACTTGCCCGTGGCGTCCGCCTTGCCTCCGTCATAGAGCTGCGTACCCGGGAAAACATCATATCGGTTGTCAAAGAGTGTTACGTTGAACCACATATAATCGCCCAGCACGCTTTCCTTATCGTGAACCGAGAATATCCACTGGAACTGGGATGCGCCTATCGAATTATCGTATTCGATATTCTCCGTTATCGTGAAATCAAGCTCCATAATAAAGGACTCTACCTGGTCGAGATAAACCACGCCGGGTGTTTGCTGAATTATCATGTGCACCCAATCTTCTCCGTTTTTACGGACGACAGTCTTACCTGTTTCCTGATTGACGTACTCCTTTGTAGTGTCCACGTTAAGATTATACTCGCCCGTTTTGGTGTTTACGGATATATACTTGCTTTTGGATTCATTCGTGAGAGTAAAGTAGTCACCGTCAACGCCCTCAATTCCGTATGCGGGAATGTCAAAAAGCTCATTTCCCAAGGACAGGTCATTTTTCGTTGAATCGTAATTTGCCCTCGTTGTAGAAAGATCGCAATATTGACCAAGCGACCAGAACGGCTCATCGCCTCCCGCCTCGCCATACTTCCACCAGGTATATCCTACCTGATGAGAGTTCAGATTGGAGATCTTGATCCCCTGCTCAAAATTCTTGTCAAAGAGGAGCTCTCTTTCAACAGGCACTGACTCACCGTCAGGATCAGTCGTAGGCGTTGAAGGCATATTCTCACATCCCGACAATGCCGCGAGAAGCATTACGATAGCTAAAATCAAAGCTAATTTTTTCATATTTTTTCCTCGCTGTGTTTTCTGTGTTTGTTTCATATCACATTTTAACCGCGCCATCGGTAAGTCCCTTGATAAACTGCTTCGACGTAAAGAAGAACGCAATAAGAAGCGGCAGTGATGCAAGACAGTATCCCGCATATATCACCGTATCGGGTATCTTTGCCGCGCTTGAGCCAAATACCGTAAATACTCCGACGCCTATGGTATACATATCCTCTGCTCCGTAGAGAATAAGTCTTGCCCAGACCACGTCATTCCACGCGCCGAGCAGAGTTGAGAGTCCCACGGTAAAGAGAATGGGCATGCTGAGCGGAATAGCTATTCTGAAATAGCAGCCCAGCTTACTCGCGCCGTCCATTTCAGCGGCTTCGTAAATATCGGAAGGAAGTCCGTCCAAAAACGTTTTAATAAGGAATATGTTTACAGGCATACCGCCCGCTATCGCAGGCAGCACCACGCCCGCGTACGTTTGCTTCAGATTTAGAGTTGAATAAACCAGGGAATACTGTGTAGCAAGCGTCAGAATACCGGGGATCATCATAAACGCAAGAAACACCATAAACAGCGTGTCCTTACCCTTGAATTTAAATCTTGAAAATCCGTATGCCGCAAGGCTTGAGAAAAGCAATACGCCAAAGACCTCAAGCAATGCTACCCAGAAGGTATTCAGAATATATTTTGAAATATACGGCCAGGCAGCCTTGAACGCGCCCTTGAGCGCCTCAGTATCCCCCGAGCCCGGGAATGAAAGCGGATTTTTAAGAATATCCGCGGGAGCCTTGAAGCTGTTGATTACCAGTATGTAGAACGGGAACAGCACCATTATCAGCAAGCATATTATGATGATATGGGAAAAGATCTGTCCTGCCGTCAGCTTCTTTCTTTTATTATTTATTTTTACATCTCTCATAGCTTACTCCTTCGACTTGACAAGCTTGTTGTTAATGATGGTCACTACCATTATAATAACGAACATAACAACGCCCATCGCGCAAGCGTATCCGTACGCGCCCTCCTTGGAGGAGCCGGTAATAAGTCTGTAAATGTAGTATCCCGGAACCATGGTTCCCGAAAGCATACTGTCTATTACCTCGCCGGGTCCACCGTTTGTAATAGCATACTGCATTGAATAGTTCTGGAGTCCGCCTATAAATCCCATTACAAGGAAATACTTGAGCTGTCCGCTGATAAGAGGAAGGTCTATTCTGAACACCCTGCCCCAGAAGGACAAGCCGTCGAGCTGCGACGCCTCTATAACACTGTGGTCAATAGCGTTAAGTCCCGCAAGATATATGAGGAACGAGGTGCCTCCAACCCAGGGAAATCCGTAGAGGAATATACTGAGAAATACTACCCACGTTTCCTTACTCGCGAACCATTCAAGCGGCTTCCCGCCAAACAATGAAATTATCGTATTTGCAAGTCCCGTGGACGAGCCCGAAAAAACAAGCTTTTGCCAAAGAAGTAAGACGATAATTCCCGGGATCATTGCGGGAAGAACGAATAAAAATCTGTAAATGGGCATCATTCTAGATTTGAGGTTATACATTAGCTCAGCCAGAAGAATTCCCGCCGCGTTACCAAGTATCATTCCGACGACCGTAAGGATTACGGAGTTCAAAAGAGATTTCCAGAACAGCCTATCCGCAAATACGCGCTTGTAATTTTCAAACCAGATGAATTCGGCGTGGGAGCCGCCGTCCCAATCGGTAAAGGAGTTTACGAATGCCATTATCGTAGGATACAAACAGAATACGCACAAAAGAATAAGCGCGGGCAATATAAACAAAAGACCCTGATATTCCCTATGCTTGCGCAGGAACTTCTTCAGCTTTCCTTCACTTGATCTGTCCTTGTTTGACATTTTTATTATCCTTCCTTATTAGAGACTCCGTACTCAGGCCAAGCCTTGTTGTCCCACTTGTTTGTGTTATAAAGTGTGTTTACCGCGTTGATAAACGAATTCTTAAGAACGGGAAGCTTGCCCTCGATATCCGAAAGGCTAAGTCCGATAGCATCCTGTCTGAAGAGGTAGAACGCATCGTAATAGTCCTTGTTCATCGTACCGCCCGCGGTTGCGCAGGACCAGGATACTGTGTTTTCGTTTGCAATATCACTCTTGTAGGTCTCGGCAAGAGACTTGAAATACTCGTTTGTCGTGTTTCCAGAAAGAGGAACCGCAAAGCCAAGGTCGTTGACCATCTTATCGTTGTTCTCAAAGCAGCTCAGGTACATAAGAATGTCTACGCAAGCATCTACGCAGTTTGTGTTGCCCGCCTTACTGTCCTTATTCATAGCGGAGTTTGTAATAGCCCAGCCCGTTGAATAACCTGAGAAGCCTCTGCGGACGTATTTGTCAACGTTGAAGGTAGTGTAGTAAGGATTATCAGCTTCGTTCTCAGGCTGCTGTGTAAGCACGGGATAAGGCATAACGCCAATTTCAAATTCACCGTCAACCGTATCAACGAGCTCGCGGATGCTTCCGCCAACTACCTCAAGCATAGCGAGATTTCCTACGAGGAACTGCTGCTCCGCATAGTAGGAGCTATAATTTGTGGGATAGTATTTTGTCATCTGCTTGATCAAGCGGAAGAGCTCAACGTATTTCTCGTCCTCAGGGGAGAAGCGTCTTTCGCCCGTTGTGGGGTCCTTCTGCATATATGCTCTTGCATATTCCTCAGCATCAACACAGCCGTCAACGGTAATTACGTCCATATATTCAAGCTCGCTTGCCCAAAGTGTGGACTCAAGATAGCTGTCATACCAGGGATACATATGGAAATAAGGACAAATATATGTAGAGTCATCACTGGGGTTTGCTCTGCCCTCTCTCTGAGCGTAAGCGTTGAGCTTATCCTGAGCCTCCATAAAGTCCTTGTAGGTCACGGGGGTTTCTGTAATGCCCGCAGCCTCAAAGAGCGTCTTATTATAAATCAGACCTATGGGGTTCTGCTCAAGCTCAACAGTATATTTCTCGCCGTTGGGCGCAAACGTGCTTGCGTAGGACGTGCTGTCCCAGATATCCTTCCACTTTTCGCTTCCGGCTTCACCGGGCTTGGAATACTTGTTGGGAGTTTCCATAGCGGAGGAAATATCATAAAACCAACCCTTGCTCTGGTCCTCGGCAATAGTTGTTCCCAGATAGTAAAGTATCTCGGGAGCAGAGCCATTGGAAAGCATAGGAGCCATTGTTTCTCTGTCCATGTTGATAGAATTGTCGGCAACTACAAAGTAATAGCCGTAATTCTCCGCATTCGCCTCGTTCCACGCCTTTACAAGCGTTTCGAGTGTATTGTAGGGGTAAGGATTAAGAAACTTGTCATACTCCAGGGAAGAAGTCGTATTGTACTGCGCGTTCTGACCACCTGCATCGATAGTGAGCTTTACAAGGTCCTTGTACTTTTCCTCATCAGAAGGCTCGCCTCGTCCACCACCGCCAATGCAACCGACAAAGCAAGAAGCGATCATAGATACGCACACCGCAAGCAAAGCAATTCTTGCAATTATTCCAAAAGATTTTTTCATTATTAATTCTCCTCCTATATATTTTGTTATACTTATATAACATTTACTCCACGAGTATAACATTTATCACCTATATATTACCACAATTTCATTGCAAAGTCAACAGATTTTTGTATATCATACACAATACAAGCTTAAGTTCGTGTAAAATAATCAACAAAATCTAACAACATTTAGCCATTGTGTTGAGAATAATGTTTTATAACAATAACATAAACAAGACAAAAGACAAATAGTATTTTTTGTCTACGTATTCTTATATTAATTAACCAAAAATTCCGCATAATCACACTTCCCTTGCAGCAACTCAAATTGCGCTGTACCGACGCTTGACAAAACTGAAATAATGATATATAATTCAAGTAATAACAATACATTAAGGTAGTCTGAAATGCAAAGAGAAACATTTTTATACAAAAAGGTAACCGAATATTTGTCAAAGCTTATTGTGGAGCACCACGGCGAGGAGGACTATAAGCTCCCCACCGAGGCGGAGATAGTGAGGGATGTCGGTGTGAGCCGAATAACCGTGCGAAAGGCATATGCGATACTTGAGGAATACAGCCTTATCATACGCGCAAAGCGCGGAGGAACAAGAATAAACAACGAGATTCCACTAAAGACGGCGCTCTCAATACTGCACGCAAACAATCATATGCCGAAATCCATGCCGCAGGATAATAAGACCGTTGCGGTTATTCTCCCCAAAATAATGGGCGGCCACCACATAACGAACATACTCTCGGCAATAATCGACAAGCATAATAAGGAAGTAATAATAGTTGACAGCTCCGCAATGTCGCTCCAAAAGGAGCAGGAGCTTATCGACAAATATATCGGAATGCACGTTGATGGGATAATTCTGTACCCGGTTGATAACGAGATATACAACCCCACCATTCTTCAGCTTGCGACAAAAAACTTTCCTTTGATACTCGTTGACAGACTTTTACCCGGACTCTCCCTGCCATACATATCCACAGACCACGAAAGCATGGTTAAGCTCGCCGCAAATCATCTGCTTGAAGCAGGTCATAAATATATTCTGTATTTTAACGCGAACATAAAGACAAATTCTTCGCTTTCGCTGCGTAAAGAGAGCTTTATCAATTCCCTTTACAGCGCGCATAATTACAGGCCCTATTTCTATTCATTTGAGGGCGACGCGGATCCGACCTCCCTCTCCTTCTGCGACAGCTTCCGTGAATTTCTTGACGCCAATACCAAGATAAGCGCAATTATTACCGCCGACTATTCCAGCGGACTTCACTTGGCAAAAATGCTGAACACTCTCGGCGATCCTTATGAGCACCGCTTTGAAATAGTCTATCTGGATTTCGATCCGATGCAGTTCGAGACGGCAAGCCCTGACAGGCACCCGACCTATATTATGCAGGACAGCTACAAGATAGGCGCCGAGGCAATCAAACTGATGCAGAGCGCGTTGAGCGGAGCCGACATTTCAAACACAAAAATAATAGTACCCGCAAACATTGTATTGGGTAATGATAACGACTAACTTAAAGGGCCATCCGCGACGCCATCACGGATAGCCCTTTAAGTGTTCTGACTTTCCCTCGCGCCCCTCCCCTTTACAAGCCTCTGAATCTATGCTATAATAAATCAGCAGAGGTTTTACAAATATAAAACAAGAGGTGCTTATTATGAAAAAAATATTAGGAATTGAGCTTGGCTCGACAAGAATAAAGGCTGTGCTTGTGAACGAGGGCGCGGAGGTTATCGCGCAGGGCTCGTATGAATGGGAGAATGTGCTCGTTGATGGGCTTTGGTCATATTCCCTGGAGTCTGTTGAGCGAGGAATGCAGGCAAGCTACGCAAATCTTGCCTCTGACTATAAATTAAAATTTGGAGAAGAAATTGGAGAAATATCATCCATAGGTATTTCCGGCATGATGCACGGATATCTCGCGTTTGATAAGGACGGCAATCTACTTGCTCCCTTCAGGACATGGAGAAACACCAACACCGAAATGGCTGCCGACGAGCTGACAAGGCTGTTTGAATTCAACGTCCCGATGCGTTGGAGCGTGTCGCATTATTATCAGGCGATACTCAACGGCGAAGCACACGTCGGACAGGTCAGCTTTCTTACCACGCTTGCAGGATACGTCCACTACAAGCTCACGGGTAAAAAGGTGCTTGGCGTGGGTGACGCGTCGGGTATGTTCCCCATAAACAACAATGATTACGACAAAAATATGCTTTGCAAATTCAACGCCCTTTTGAAGCAGAAAGGGACTTATACTCCCTTTGAGGACATACTCCCCCGTGTGCTTGTCGCAGGAGAGGATGCGGGAGCGCTCACCGAGGATGGCGCAAGATGGCTTGATCCAACGGGAAAGCTTCAGGCAGGCTGTATTCTCTGCCCGCCAGAGGGCGACGCAGGTACGGGAATGGTGGCTACGAATAGCGTCACGCCGAGAACCGCAAACGTCTCCGCGGGAACGTCGGGCTTTCTTATGGCGGTGCTTGAGAAAAATCTCGGCTCCTACTACAAGGAGATAGACGTCGTCACTACGCCTCACGGTTCGCCCGTGGCTATGGTACACGTCAACAATTTCGCGTCGGAGATAACGGCATGGACGAATCTTTTCGAGGAGGTAATATCGCTCGGCGGCGGCAGTATAAGCCGCGGAGAGCTTTTTGACGCTCTGTATGCCAAGTCGCTTGAGGGTGACGGGGATTGCGGCGGACTTGTAGGCTACAATTTCCTCGCGGGTGAGCCGATAGTGAATATATCCAGCGGTGCTCCGCTGATTATCAGAGCCTCCGACGGCAAGCTGACGCTGGCAAACTTTATGAAAATGCAGATATACTCCGCCCTTGGCTCTCTTGCGATTGGCTGCGAGATGCTGGGGAAGGAGGACGTACAAATAGACAGCGTGTGCGGTCACGGAGGATTTTTCAAGTCCCCCATTGTCGGTCAGAGCGCGATGTCCGCGGCGATCGGTGCGCCTGTGACGGTCATGCAGAACGCGGGCGAGGGCGGCGCGTGGGGTATCGCGGTACTCGCTCTGTTTGCGCACCTTGGAGAACCGAGTCTCGAAGCCTTTCTTGACAGGATATTCGCAAGCGCCGAGAAAACCACGGTGTCGGCAAGTCAATCAGAGCTTGAGTCCTTCTCCGCATTTATGAAGAAATACAAAAAAGGTCTTGAGATCGAAAGGCTTGCGGCAAAAATGACATAATATATGCAAAACAAAAGGACATCCTCGGGTGTCCTTTTGTTTTTATGAAAATATCAGCTTTTGATTTAGGGCTCAAGCTCAAATATCATTTTTACAGGCGCGTGGTCGGAATAGGTAAAGCCCGTGTCAATATTGGTGACCTCTGTGCATTTTACGTTATCCGAGACTATAAATCCGTCTACTATGATAGTAAAGTTTCCCGGCTCGTAAGGCACGTCACAGTTGCGGCAGGTGGGATAAAGCTTATCCCCTGCGTAATTTGTGCAGTTCGAAAATCCATCGGGGAGCATATCTGACGGGAACGGCTGCGCCCACCCGAAATCAACGTCCTCTCCGTTGAGTCTTTGCGAAGAGTCTCCCGTGAAATCGTGGTTGAAGTCGCCTCCGCAAATGACGTAATTTCCCTTCTGATACTCCTGATTCATATTGTCAAAAAGCATAGTCATCTGCGCGTGACGGATGCTGTCGTCGCTTCCGTAAGCCGAGGCGTGTACGTTGAATATCACAAGCTCCTTGCCGTTCTCCACGGGAACACGGCTGACGCTGTAGCAGCGGTCGAGGTCCAAAAACTTTGACAAGGACTCAGAAATAGGAAAGCTGCGGCGCACAGACGAGGTTATATCAAATCTTGAAAAGGTCGCAAGCGAGCTATACGACGCGCCGTGAGGCTCAAATATGGGGTACATAAGGTAAGCGGAGTCGTAATTTACGGCATAGCAGGACGCAAAGTCCCCAAAATGCTTTCGGAGCATATCATACTGATTTACGTGATGGCTTCGCGTGGAGTCAAGGTCAACCTCCTGAAACAGTATAAAATCAGGATTAAGAGTCTCAACAGTCTGCGCGCCCTTATTTATACAATCGATAACGCTCTCGCGGCTTTCCGCGCGGGACTCCTTGCCTCCATCCATAAAGAACGTGAAGTCATCGGTGTACGCGCCAAAGCCGAGGTTTTGAGTCACCACGGTATAGGTCTCCCCCACCTTTACTGCTGACTCCGTATTTCCCGTATCAACACTCAGCTCTTGCATATCGGGTATGCGGGAATAGCTGAAAATAACGTAGCAAAGATATATCACAACTATAAGCAGCAGCACACCAAGCGCCGCCGCGACGGCTATTAATGCTTTTTTCCACATTTTCATAATTGAATCACCTCTTAAAGTACTGATTATATTATAAAAGGAATCAGTAAAATTGTCAAGATTGCCTTTGCCTAATAATATCCGCAGGATTATTGGCGTAGTCTTTGTGACTTTTTCATATTTTTTTATAAGAACCTATTGACATTTTGTTCAAAATGTGCTATAATAAGCAAACGCGTTAAGGAGACGCAAAAATTTACGAGTTCAGGTATAAGTCTGCAATACGGGCAGACGTTTCTACAAACCACCGATAATGGTTGACTACCGGTTTTTTCACCGATAGCCAGCCATATTTTTTGTTTTAGGAGGATTATTTTATTATGTTTGGTTCAGATGTAAATATATATCTTGAAATTTTCGGGTACATCGGCACAGCTCTCGTCATAATATCTATGATGATGACGTCTGTACTAAAGCTCCGCATTATAAACATATGCGGCGGCATCATAAGCGCGATATATTCGGTATTTTACGGCGCGTGGGCGGTAGTTATAATGAATATTTGCCTCGTCATTATAAATACGTTCCAGGTAATACGCGAGCTTCGCCGCAGAAAACGCGAGCGTCAGCAAACAGAGCCCGCCGCGGATGCAGTTCTTGAGAACACGCCCGATCCTCAAGCTGATATTTCTCAGCCTACGCAGACCACGAAAGGAGAAAACACTCAAATGACTTTAAAAATTGACAATATTACTTATATCCCAAAACCCGACCAATCCCTGTATGATATGGTAAAGGAGCTTGGACTCGTCACAGGCAAGCTGTCCACAGATCCAATTGCCGCAAAGATCGCGGGGCGTGTCTTTACCCTCAACTACATACCAGTGCGCCAAAAGGACATTGACACCCCTGAGCGCGGCTCGGTGCGTAAGGCTATGGCGGCATCCGACGGAACCGTGACACTGATTCGTTATAGCGACCCCACGGGACAGGACGCTTACAGACGAACCGCGCAGTTCGTGCTGTTTTTAGCCATCCGCAGACTTTGGCCCGAGGCTCACGCAAAAATGGCGTGCACCGTCGGCGCCGGACTCTATGTCAAGGTGGTCGGCGCGCAGGATTTCTCTGCTGAAGCGCTCAAGGAGGAGGTCTGGAAGATAGTTGCCGAGAATATCACGCTTTACAGACGCCGTATCCCTACGTCTCAGGCGATAGAATACTATACCTCACAGGGTCAGACCGACAAGGCGCGTCTGTTGACCTACCGCAAAAAAGCAACTCTTGACGTGTACGAGAACGGCGACTTTGTTGACTACTTTTACGGCGAGATGGCGCCCACGACGTCATTTTTGCGCTCGTGGGATATCCTCCCCGCCACCGAGGGCTTTATATTCGTATTCCCCGACCCGCATAACCCCGACAAAATATCAAGCTATCACGAGATGCCCAATTTCTTTAACGTCTATACCGAGGGCAAGCGTTGGGGTGAGCTAATGGGATGCGAGACTGTTGCCGACCTCAACGAGCTTGTGGACTCGGGAAAGATACGCGAGCTTATACGCGTCAACGAAGCGTTGCACGAAAAGAGATTTTCTCAGATCGCTGATATGATATGCGAGCGCGGCGCTAAGGCGGTTATGCTTGCGGGCCCCAGCTCGTCGGGTAAAACGACAAGCGCTAACAGACTTGCGACTCAGCTTCGCGGTCACGGCAAAATGCCCATACTTATGAGCCTTGACGACTACTATATAGACAGAGACAAGATAGCTCCCGGCCCCGACGGCAAAATTGACCTTGAGCATATCAACACTATTGATACCGAGCTTTTCGGCAAGCACCTCAAAGCCCTCTTTGCAGGCGAGGAGGTAGAGCTTCCCACCTTTAATTTCAAAACAGGCAAGCGCGAGTGGGCAGGACACAAACTTCAGTTGAATGACGACTCTGTAATCATAGTCGAGGGTCTGCACGGACTCAACCCGACTCTGCTCCCCGCGGATCTTGATCCCAAGCTTATATTCAGAGTGTACGTTTCCCCCCTGCTTCCGCTCAACCTCGATGACCACAACAGAATCGCGTCAAGCTATCTGAGACTCCTTCGCCGTACGGTACGCGACTTTGAAACCCGAGGCGCGTCTGTGCAGAGAACGCTGTCCATGTGGGATTCCGTCCGTCGCGGCGAGGAGAGGTGGATATTCCCATTCCAGGAGAATGCGGACGTTATATTCAACAGCTCGACCCTTTACGAGCTTGCAGTTATCAAAAAGCACATCTTCCCGCTTCTGACCGAAATTCAGCCGGGTGACGAGTGCTACGACCAGGTGCGCGCTATGGTAAAGATACTCAACTACGTCCACGAGGCAGACGTTGACGACGAGATACCTCCCACGAGCATCGTGCGCGAGTTCATCGGCGGAAACGCGTTTTATAGGAAATAAATTTTAGGTCTCCCGAAAATTCGGGGGACCTTTTTTTCATTGATTTTTTACAAAAACCGTGGTATAATAAACACAGAAACACAAGGGAGGGCGAAAAATGAAAGGCTTTTGCGATCTGCACACACATTCATATTATTCAGACGGCTCGGACTCACCAAGTCAGCTTATAGATAAGGCGTGCTAAGTCGGAGGCCAAGCGGTCTTAGGAAGACAACTCTAGGTTGCAACTCCTTGGCTCACAGAACGACATGGCTACGATCCGACTTGGCGAAAAATGAAGGGCTTTTGCGATCTGCACACACATTCATATTATTCAGACGGCTCGGACTCACCAAGTCAGCTTATAGATAAGGCGTGCT
>JAZNWS010000154.1:0-5435 GCA_045593485.1 Eubacteriales bacterium
CTTGAATATATCAATCCCTTTGAGGAGTTTATTGCTTCCCTTTGCGATGCAAATTGCTGCATCAAAATCGCATCGGGCGGCGGAAGAATGAAGATAACAATGGACAGATACGAGGCTAACTGGGCTATGGTCGAGCTTGGCTGGAAGACTCACGTTCTTGGCGAGGGCAGACAGTTTGTGTCCGCTGCTGAGGCTGTTGAAACGTACAGAGCCGAGTACAAGGTTATAGACCAGGATCTTCCTCCCTTCGTTATTGCAGAGGACGGCAAGCCCGTTGGTACGATCAATGACGGTGACAGCGTAGTATTCTTTAACTTCCGCGGCGACCGTTCCATTGAAATTTCCAAGACGTTTGACGCTCCCGCAGGCGAGTTTGACAAGTTTGACAGAGTTCGCGTGCCCGCAGTAGTATACGCAGGTATGCTTGAATACGACGGCGACCTTCATATCCCCCACAAGTACCTCGTTTCTCCCCCCGAGATCACCGAGACTATGGGCGAATACCTTGCAGGCACAGGTGTGAAGCAGTACGCAATCTCCGAAACACAGAAGTACGGCCACGTGACTTATTTCTGGAACGGAAATAAGTCGGGCAAGTTCTCCGATGAGCTTGAGACATACGTTGAGGTCCCCTCTGACGTAGTTCCCTTTGAGCAGAGACCCTGGATGAAGTGCGCGGAGATCACCGACAAGCTCATCGAGGCTCTTGAGTCGGGTGAATACGACTACTACCGTGTTAACTTCCCCAACGGCGACATGGTAGGTCATACGGGATCTCTCGCTGCTACTCGCTGCTCTATGGAGGCTCTTGACCTCCAGCTTGGCAGAATCCTTCCCGTAATAGATAAGCTCGGCGGCGTGGCTGTTATAACCGCAGACCACGGAAACGCGGACGAGATGTACGAGATGGACAAAAAGTCTGGTCAGCCCAAGGCAGATAAGAACGGCAAGCTCAAGGCAAAGACAAGCCATACACTTAACCCCGTTCCCTGCATCATTTACGATAACACTAATGCAAAGGATCATTACACTGTTAAGGCAGACAACGGTCAGTTTGGACTTTCAAACGTTGCCGCTACTATGGTAAATCTTATGGGTTACGAAGCCCCCGAAAAGTGGGATGAGAGCATAATCGAGCTTAAGTAATATGAAAAATATAAGGGACAGACAACCGTCTGTCCCTTTTTTGTATTTACTTTTTCTTTCTGAACGCTATAAACGATGCGCAAAGCATACTGATTGCCACCATAATTGCGCTTGCACTCGCGATAAGCGAGCTGCAGCCGCCTCCAAGAACTGCCATAATAATTTAACCTCCTTTGATAATATCAGGTTGAATGTATTATAGCATAGGTGAGATATTATGTCAAGATTTATTCGCTCTTACTAATTTTCTTTTTTTGCCAGGACATTTGGTGGCATTTTGGGCATTTCATATATCTTGTTCTGCCCGAGTGCATAGCAAAGAACACACTGCTATACGTGGGTACGTATCTGTGTCCGCATTTAGCGCACTCGTAATACCCTGCCGTTTGCTCGATCATTATACCAAAAGCGCAGCCTATCATTCCAATGACAAATCCAGCTACAATAAGAACTATTCGCAGCCAATCCTCCATATTTACAAACGAAGCTATAAACGAAAATCCGAGTAAGACTATCATCGACAATACGCCTATTACTATTTCAAGCATCAAAAGCCTTTTGTCAGCCTGTTCTTTTTGTATTACCATTTGGAGCGTTGTTTTTTCAAGCTGCTTCTTATAGTCATCCGTTATCATTATCTCCCCGCAAAGCAGATCGTTGACGGTAATATCCAGTATTTCACACAATTCAAGCATTATTGATGAATCGGGTAAGGATCTGCCTGTTTCCCATTTGGATACTGCCCTGTCGGTAATCTTTAATTTCTCCGCCAGCTGCGCTTGTGTCAAGCCGACATTTTTTCTGCGCTCGGCAATAAACCTGCCGATTTTTACCTGATCCATGTTGCTCTCCTTTGTGTTTTGTTGGTGGTGCTGATACGTTATTTCAGCTCTGATCTTTTGAACATAAAATATCCGCTGAATGCGTTTGCTACAATATATACCGCGCAGGATATATATATGGTGAGAAGACTTGAGGGCTCAGAGTTCATATTCGTAAGCTCTACAAGCTGATACAGAGGCATAAGCAACGAGACCTTAAAGGAGCTGTTGATCATTACATCTAAAACAGGCACGATAGTTTCAAAAACCATAAACGAACCAATATACATCAGCATTGAAGGAGCTGTTTTCTGAGTTGCGAATACCAGCATATGACCCGTGGAAACAATAGCGAGATATACGGGAATCTGCTTTAAGGTTATAAGTATAATATTCCCTATTTCTGCCGCGGTAGGAGATGATGATAGGAACAAATATCCGAAAAGCGCCGATATAAACGTATAAAATATAACTGCGCAGAGAGTCCAGGCAAAAGACGTAAGTAATTTTGATACGTATATGATCTTTTTGGATTTTCCAATAGAAAGAAGGTTTTTGACCGTGCCTGAGGAAAAGTCAAACGCGGATACGACCAGAAAAACAACAATAAGAACGTATATAAGCGTGTCGGTCTGCAGATTCATCACGGTCATGTCATAGCCGTTGGTAGCAATAGAACCAAGCATTGCCAACGCTTCAGCGGATTCTCCCAAAATTTCCGACAGATCAAGCTCCATAAGGTATTTTAGCCCAGCAAACAGTCCTGTGATGAGCGCCACCATAATTACAATAATAAGCGGCATTATCCACAGAGATTTGGATTTCTTTATTCTTTTTATATCAGCAAGCATAAGATTAAGCATTTGCAGCACCTCCTATCGTATTGAGGAATACGTCCTCAAGCGAGGTTTTTATCTGATATATAGAGGATATGCGGATTCTTTTCTCCACCATTTTTTCAAGGAAGGAATTTATGTCGTCGCAAAGCGTGATCTCATAGCTTCCGCCGTGCGCAGAATAAGAATATCCGTATTCCGAAAGCATATTTTCAAGCGCCTGCGACTGCTCCTTTTCTACCTTCAGGCAAAGTCTGTCCTGACGGAGCATTTTCAGATTCTCGTCGGTAAGCTCCTTTACAAACTCTCCGTTATTAACGATTCCGTATTTTGTAGCTATTTGCGAAAGCTCGGAGAGTATGTGGCTACATATAAGGAAGGTGACTCCCTGCTGGTTAAGCTGATAAATAACGTCTCTGAGTTCAAGTATTCCTATGGGGTCAAGACCGTTTGTGGGCTCGTCAAGTATGATAAACTCGGGAGAATTCATCATAGCGAACGCGATTCCGAGACGCTGCTTCATGCCGAGAGAAAACTGACGGAAGCTTTGCTTGGAATTTGGATCTAAATGCACGCGGACAAGTAGCTTGTCAACAAGCTCCTTATCCTTTATACCCATTACGGTTGCATAATATTCAAGATTTTGTCTTGCGGTGAGGTTGGGCGAGAATGAGGGGTTTTCAATTACAGAGCCGATGCGGTGTCTCTTGGCATCAAGATCATGCTCGTCCCCGAAAAGACGCAGAGTGCCGCTTGTCGGCATAGTTATACCCGCGATGATTTTTATCAGCGTGGATTTGCCTGCGCCGTTAACGCCTATAAGACCGTATATATCGCCCTTATTTATGGTTATATTGAAGTCTTTGAGCGCATGCTTGTTTTTGTACTTTTTGTTCAGGTTTATAGTTTGGACTACTACGGACATATTTCCTCCTGTTTTATATCGTTATGGCATAATTATATTTTGTTTTGAGCCAAACGTCAACATACCATCAGTTGAGTGTATGGTTTTTTCTATTCAACTGTTAGTTTTCTGTCGGAACGGGGGTGATTACGGGCTTGCCCTGACTGTCAAGCAGAGGCGTAAGACCGCCCGAATAGCCGTTTTGAATGAATACGTAGTTTACACCCGTCTCGGTGTCCACCCAGATCTGAATATCGGTAGAAAAGCCGCTTTGGGTGTATGCTTTTATAAATCTTTTTTCCTTTGACATAATATTGTCCTCCGTTTATATGTTTTTTATAAAATAATTTTTTACCAAATAAAAGGTATCAGGCGATATTTGACCTTTTGCTTATATTCGCTATAACCGTTAAGTTCTTTTTCAAGAAATTTCTCTTCTCCTTTAATTCTCTTTGCGATTATAAAAGGATATGCAAGAAAAATCAAAAATGAAAATATTGAGCCAAGCACCAATGGCATTGATAAAAACAAAAGTAAGGTAACGCTATACATTGGGTGTCTGACTATGCCGTAGAGTCCCGTGTCGATTACCTTTTGGTTTTCCTGGACTTCAATAGTGCGGCTAAGGTACGTATTTTCCCTGAGCACCTCCGCGTAAAGAATATAAGCTATGATAAACACGACCGCAGCGCCGATGGATACGCCCATAGGTACCTTGAACCAATTAAATCGGTAGTCAAGCCCTGCTACGACAAAGCCGACGAGGAACATAAGCCCGCTCAATTTTATAACAAGGCTCTGATCTTTTTGTTTTTCCTTGGCATTAAGACGCTTCCCCAGCAGCTCGGGGTTTACAAACATCATAATAATTCCTGCCACAAGCATAGGGACAAACAAAATCCCCATAAGTATCCAGCCGTTTATATATGCAAAAGAGCCTGCGGGCAGGAATATCAGGACGCCCACCAAGACAATGCCAAGCAAAAATTTGATTATTGCCTGAAAAAATAACTTCACCGTCATATAAATCCCCCTTGATTACTGTTTTGAGCGATTTATCAACGCGCTGATGAGGGTTGCAAGACCGCCGATTACAAGATAAGCGCCGCAGTATATGAGAAACGCGGGCTCGCCTATTTCAAAGAATATCCACACTCCTGCCAAAAACGGCGCCGCGGTTATAATGGGTAGCGGCCATAACAGCTTTACTTCTCTGCCCGCGAATACGCCGCAGATAGCGGAAAAGACGGGGTTTATCGCAAAAAACAATATAAAGCAAATTGCCATTCCTGCGTCCCCTGCAAAGCTTACCGCGAGCCACGGACAGCCTATCATCAAAATTACAGCCAACACAGTCCAGAAAATAAATTTTTTCATAAGCGATCTCCTCCCGTGCTTATTTATTAATAAAATTATACCATAAAGATAATTGAATGTAAATAGAGAAAAACAAAAAGCTCTGCACAGCAGAGCTTTTTGTATATCGAAATAATCCCCAATGGGTGATTATCTCTTCGAGAACTGAGGAGCACGACGAGCGCCCTTGAGTCCGTACTTCTTTCTTTCCTTCATTCTGGGGTCTCTGGTGAGGAAGCCTGCAGCCTTAAGTGCGGGGCGGTTAGCTTCGTCAGCCGCGAGAAGCGCACGAGCAACACCGTGACGGATTGCACCTGCCTGACCGGAAATACCGCCACCGTTTACGTTTGCAACGATGTCGAACTTACCGGT
>JAZNWS010000155.1:0-1659 GCA_045593485.1 Eubacteriales bacterium
AAGACCGCTTGGCCTCCGACTTACGGCAATTTATATGATCGTGATAGGCACAAAGAAACTCAAACAATTAAAATCGGAGGTTGAAAATGGATAATAACAATCAAGAAAAAAGCGGATTTACCTATACCTACTCCGCAAAAGAGCAGGCAGAGCTGAAGCGCATCCGTGATAAATATACAACTCCCACCGAAGATGAGGATAAGATGGCACGCCTACGTCGACTTGACGCAAGCGTGACTAATACCGCGCAAGCGGTCGCACTTGTGTTTGGTATTATAGGCGCACTTATTCTCGGCCTTGGAATGAGCCTTTGTATGACCGATCTTGGAGAAATCCTCGGTTCATATAAAGATATGGCTATGGTCATCGGCATTATTGTGGGCGTTGTCGGCGGCATTCTCGCAAGCCTCGCCTATCCTATCTATAACGCTATCGTAAAGGCAAAGCGCAAGAAAATTGCCCCCGAGATCATTCGCCTTACCGACGAGCTGATGAAATGAGGTGCGAATATTAAAATTGAAATCAAAGACACTATCTTGGAAATGCTCTCGGGTGTAAAATACACGAAAAAATTTGAGGTCGGCGGTATGCACTGCGAGCATTGTAAGAACAGGGTTGAAGAAGCCGTTAACGACATCAAGGGTGTTGCAGGCAGAGTAGATCTCAAAAAAGGAGAACTGACCGTGTCCTATGCCGAGGACGTTGACGATGAAATCATAAAGGCAAAGATTGAAAAAAGGGTTATACAGTTACTGATTAAAAGTAAAAAGATTGCATTGCTATGGTCAAAAGTCGCAGATATAGAATTCAGAATGAGGATAGGAGAAAAACCTATCCTTTTTTCTTTCTGCCCGCAAATCTTTAGCCCATCTTTAGCGAGCCGTGATATAATCCCCTTATAAAATGGGAAAAGGAGGATTTCGTATGGCGTTTCAAACGGTGTTTAAGCGGTATGAGCTGAAATATATGCTGACTCTCGAACAAAAGGAAAAGATACTTGAATCTATGTCGCCGTATATGGAGCTTGACAAATACGGCAGAACAACGATACGTAATATCTACTTCGATACCGACAATTATAGGTTGATACGGCGTTCAATTGAAAAGCCTGCCTATAAAGAAAAGATACGAATACGAAGTTATTCCCAAGCAACTGCTGACAGCACGGTATTCGTGGAGCTGAAAAAGAAATACGAGAAGGTGGTCTATAAGCGCAGACTTCCTTTGTGCGAAGCAGATGCGATGGCGTGGGTATGCCGTGAGAGGTCGTGTCCCTTTGATACGCAGATATCCCGAGAGATAGATTATTTTATCGACTTTTACGGAAAACTAAAGCCGACGGTGTTCCTCTCCTATGAGCGAGAAGCCTACTACGATAAGGGCGGCGGAGATTTCCGTGTGACCTTTGACGATAACATACTATGCCGAGAGACCGACGTGAATCTTTGCTCGACTGTGTACGGCACACCGATCCTGCCCGAAGGAAAGGTACTTATGGAGCTGAAATGCTCGGGCGGTATTCCTCTTTGGATGGTGGAGGTGTTATCCCGTGAACGTATCTATAAAACCTCATTCTCAAAGTACGGAACGGCGTACTCTACGCTGATCTTTCCCGAAATCTATTTACCAAATTCGATAAAACATAAGGAGATCATAACA
>JAZNWS010000156.1:0-12960 GCA_045593485.1 Eubacteriales bacterium
ATGAGCATGGTCATCTCGCCCATCACACAGAAAAAATAATATTTGTAAATAAAAATTCAAAGGAGTATATAACAATGGGAAAAATCAAGACACATAAGGCTTCTGCCAAGAGATTTTCCGTTACGGGAACAGGCAAGGTAAAGATGAATCACTGTCATCACCGTCACAATCTCGGACTTAAGAGCCAGAAGAGAAAGAGACATCTTCGCACGGGCGCTATTATGAGCGAGTCCATGGCTCCCAACATCAGAGTTCTCATCCAGAAGTAATTTTCCGCGGTAGAAACCGCAACTCAGTCCGAGAGGACACAATCACAAAAAAACATCAGAGCCTTGTCAGACGGCAACGGCACATAGAAGGAGTAAGAAAA
This sequence comes from Eubacteriales bacterium, assembly GCA_045593485.1. Lineage (GTDB taxonomy): Bacteria > Bacillota > Clostridia > Oscillospirales > CAG-272 > SVTX01. The sequence continues at coordinate 371 of JAZNWS010000156.1, forward strand.
TGGCAAGAATTAAGGGCGCTCTTATGACGCGCAAGAGAAGAAATAAGATGCTTAAGGCTGCAAAGGGCTACTGGGGTGCAAAGTCCAAGCACTTCAAGATGGCTAAGCAAGCTGTATTGAAGAGTGGAAACTACGCATTCGTAGGCCGTAAGCTCAAGAAGAGAGATATGAGAAGATTGTGGATCACAAGAATTTCCGCACAGGCAAAGGCTTGCGGAATGAACTACTCCACATTCATGAACGGACTCAAGAAGGCAGGTATCACACTCAACAGAAAGATGCTCGCTGAGCTCGCAGTTAACGATAAGGCAGCTTTCGCAGCTCTCGTTGAGCAGGCAAAGGCAGCTCTCTAATCATTGAATAAAAACCCGGTCAAGCCGGGTTTTTGTCATATATATAGGCAGTTTGAAATCATAAAAAAAGGGTGTTTTTTATGGAATTTTTAGAAGAAATCATCACGTCGGGACAAAATAAATATGTTTCCGAGGCGAGAATGCTGGACGAAAAAAAGCGTCGGGATAGCTCTCGTCTTTTCCGCTTTGACGGTGTAAAGCTGCTTTGCGAGGCAATAGAGCGAGGCGTTGAGCTGGAATATTTACTGATCTCGGGCGAAAAATACGAGAGCGTTTTTGAGAAGGCAAGACAGACGTACAATGTTCGCAGAGAGGATGTTCCGTGTCGGATAATACCCGTAAAGCAGTCGGTCTTTGAGAAAATTTCGACCGAAAAAGCCCCCGAGGGCGTAATATGTGTGGCAAAATATATTGACAAATTTCATAAATTTGTTAAAATAAATAATGAAGGAAAAATTTTTTCCGAGAGGCTTGCGGAGAATGGCGAAAGGGTGCTTTTGCTGGAGTCCGTCAGAGATCCGCAGAATATCGGCGCGATAATTCGAAGCGCTGCGGCGATGGGCGCGGACAGAATTATCATGAGCGCGGATTGCGCGGATATTTATAACGCCAAAACTGTGCGCGCGTCGATGGGAACTCTGTTTGGAATGAAGATAGACAGAGTGGACAGTATCACCGATGCTATCAGATGCCTTCAAGCCAGCGGACGCAGAGTTTTCGCTGCCGCGCTTGACGGCAAGGCTCAAAGGCTCGGACAGACGGAGATAAATCCGTCGGACTGCATACTTATCGGCAACGAGGGGCACGGACTTACTCCTGAGGCAATAGGGGCTTGCGACGCAACCTTGTATATACCTATGCAAAGCGGTGTTGAGTCATTGAATGCGGCGGTTGCGGCTTCGGTGCTTTTATGGGAGTTCTTCGGCAGAGCCTGAGACAATAACTTTTTTATTTTGAGAGAGGAGCGGCATTATGAGCGAGATCAAATGGATATGGCTATCGGACAGATGCGGAGTGGGCAGCGAGGATATTCTGACTCTTATCTCCCGCATTGGAAATATAGACAACATATACAATGCTGATTTTGACATGTACACCTCTCTTGGCATAAACGAAAGAACTGCGGAGAGACTTTCGGATAAAAATCTTGACGACGCTTATAAGATTATGAGCTGGTGTCAGAAGAACCGTGTGGGAGTTCTCGCGTTTGATAACGAGAGATTCCCTATCTCCTTGCGCGCGCTGAAGAATCCTCCCGTGGTGCTGTACTATGTCGGCACACTTCCTGATTTCAACCGCGAGCTTTTTATATCCGTTGTCGGAACTCGTAAAATGAGCGAATACGGAATGAAGGCGGCGTATAAAATAGCTTATGAGATAGCTGCATCGGGGGCTATAACAGTCAGCGGTATGGCGCTTGGTATAGACGGCGTTGCGGCTTGCGCGTCTATTGCGGCAGGCGGCAGAACTATTGCGGTGCTTGGATGCGGAATAGACGTTATTTACCCTAAAGATCATACAAGACTGTACGAAATGGTAGCCGAGCACGGAGCGGTAATTACCGAATATCCGCCCTCAACAAGACCCTACGGATACAATTTTCCCATAAGAAACAGAATAATCAGCGGACTTGGCTCGGGCACGCTTGTTGTAGACGCGCCTGAGGGAAGCGGCGCGCTGATAACCGCAAAAAACGCGATAATTCAGGGCAAGGACGTTTACGCCGTGCCCGGTAATATCGGAGAAGAGAACACGTCGGGTACAAACGCCTTGATACGCGATGGAGCGATAGCGGTAATGTGCGGCAGAGACGTTGTTAAGAACTATGCGTTTTTGTACCGACATACTCTGGACATGCACGCGCTCACGCAGGCGGAGAGCAGGTCAGACTTTGATCCCTCCGAGCTTTTGAAAATGAAGATAAGTATGCGTGTTTCCGCGCCTGCGGCACAGAGCATACCTAACGAGAAGCTTCAAAAGAGAGAAAGCAGCTCAGACGGTGGCGAGTATAATAGCTTTGAGAGCTTCAAGGAGCAGATAACAAAGCAGAAAAAGACGTCACGAAAGAGCGCAAAGAAAAAGGAGGCTCAGCCGGAAGCGGCAAGTCAGCCTAAAATTGAAAACAAGGGAGATAATTCCCAAAAAATAATTGAATCCCTGAGTCAGCGTCAGAGAGAGATATTTGACGAGCTGCCTATGGATAAGCCCGTTACGGTGGATTATTTCACAAGGTCGGGATATACTATGGGAGAGGTCATGTCCGCTTTGACGATACTTGAGATCAAGGGACTGGTATCCTCGCTCCCCGGGGCGCTGTATATCAGAAAATAAGCTTGAAAATAATGAAAGGAATCACATATAGATGGCAAATTTGGTAATAGTGGAGTCACCCTCAAAGGCAAGCACAATAAAAGGGTATCTCGGCTCAAACTACAAGGTAATCGCGTCAAAGGGACACGTAAGAGATCTTCCCAAGTCCACACTCGGCGTTGATATTGAGAACAACTTTGATACGCACTACATCAACATACGAGGCAAGGGAGATCTTATAAAGGAGATCAAGAAGGAAGCCAAGGCGGCAAATAAAGTCTTTCTCGCAACCGACCCTGACCGCGAGGGAGAGGCTATCTCGTGGCATCTTGCGACGGCTCTTGGTATCCCCGTTGAGAAGACCCTGAGAGTCACGTTCAACGAGATAACGAAAACAGCGGTAAAGGCGGCTATAAAGTCACCGAGACAGATAGATATGAGCCTTGTGGACGCGCAGCAGGCAAGAAGAATACTTGATAGAATAATGGGATACAAAATTTCCCCTATTCTCTGGAAGTCCGTAAAGAGCGGTCTTTCCGCAGGACGTGTACAGTCCGTTGCGACAAGAATAATCGTTGAAAGAGAAGAGGAAATAAAGAGCTTTGTTCCCGAGGAATATTGGACTATTGACGCGACGTTGCTCTCAAGTGACGGCAAGCCCTTTACCGTAAGATTTTACGGAGATAAGTCGGGCAAGATAGTACCTGCGTCCGAGGCTGAGGCTATGAAGATAGTAGGTGCTGTTGAGGGCAAGAAATTTACCGTTGAGTCTATCAAGCGCTCCTCGCGTCGCAAGCTTCCCGCGCCCCCCTTCACGACCTCGACGCTTCAGCAGGAGGCGTCAAGACACCTTGGATTCCAGTCTCAGCGCATTATGAGAGTTGCGCAGGAGCTTTACGAGGGAGTAAATCTCGGAGCGGAGAACGGCGGTACACAAGGTCTTATAACATATATGCGTACGGACTCGCTCAGAGTTTCCGCAGAGGCTCAGGACGCGGCAAGAGAGTTTATTCTTGAGAGATACGGCGAGGAATATAACACCGAGACCCCCAGAGTATATAAGGCAAAGTCGGGCGCGCAGGATGCTCACGAAGCCATCCGTCCCGTAAAGGTTTCGCTTGAGCCTTCAAAGATAAAGAGTTATCTTACAAGCGATCAGTATAAGATCTACAAGCTTATCTGGGAAAGATTTATCGCAAGCCAGATGGAGAGCGCAACGCTGTCCACTCTGACCGTTGATTTTGAAAATTCAGGCTATATCTTCCGCACGGGCGGATATACCGTGACCTTCCCCGGTTATATGGCGCTTTACGTTGAGGCCGAGGACGAGACGCGCAAGGACGAGCACGACAACCAGAAGGATATAAAGCTCCCCGATCTTCACGAGAACGAGAAGCTTGACTCCGAGTCGATAGATCCCACAAAGCACTTTACAGAAGCGCCCCCGAGATATAACGAGGCGTCACTCATCAAGTTCCTTGAGGAGAAGGGAATCGGAAGACCGAGTACCTACACCCCCATTATCACGACTATAGTTTCGAGAAACTACGTAAAGCGTGACGGCAAGGCGCTTGTTCCCACGCCTCTTGGTGAGATAACAACAAAGATAATGAGAGATCATTTTGCATACGTTGTTGACTACAAGTTCACAGCGGATATGGAAACTGACCTCGACCGTATTGAAAAATCCGAGTGTCCTATGCAGGACGTTCTTTCTGATTTCTGGGCTGACTTTGAGGTGACACTGAAAAATGCAGAGGAGAGCTTGGCTGACGCGAGCATTGAGGTTCCCGTTGAGGAGACTGACATTATCTGCGATAAGTGCGGAGCTAAGATGGTAGTTAAGAACGGCAGATTCGGTAAGTTTGCCGCTTGCCCCAACTATCCTCAGTGCAGAAACACAAAGCCTCTCGTTAAGGTGACGGAAGAGCCCGAGGAGGTTGAGGAGAAGGAAGAAAAGGTTGAAAAGAGCACGCAGAAGAAGACTGTAGTTGCAGACTTCAAGTGTGAAAAGTGCGGCTCTGATATGGTTCTTCGCACAGGTAGATACGGAAGCTTCTACGCCTGCGTAAACTATCCTGCGTGTAAGACTACAAAGCCCAGAACAAAGGACATCGGCGTTCCTTGTCCTAAGTGTAATTCCAAGGTAGTACAGAAGTACGGCAAGAACAAGAGTGTGTTCTATAGCTGCGAGAGATATCCCGAGTGCGATTTCTCATCATGGGATATGCCTACGAACGAAAAGTGTCCCGAGTGCGGAGACATTCTTTTCAGAAAGAAGGGCAAGGCGCTGCTTGTTTGCAACCGTCAGGGCTGCGGATTTACAAAGACTGCAACCGAAAATTTTGTAGAAGAATAAGATGGAAAAGATAATAAACATTTACGGCGCGGGACTTGCGGGCTGCGAGGCGGCTTGGCAGGTGGCAGAGCGGGGAGTAAAGGTTAGACTTTACGAGATGAAGCCACAAAAATATACTCCCGCTCACCACTCCGAAAATTTTGCCGAGCTTGTATGCTCCAATTCTCTGCGCTCGGACAGAGTGACTAATGCGGTAGGACTTCTCAAGGAAGAGCTTTTGCGTATGGACTCGCTCATAATGGAAGCGGCATATGCGACCAGAGTTCCGGCTGGCTCTGCGCTTGCGGTGGACAGAGACCTGTTTTCGCAATATATCACGGAGAAGATAAAAAATCACCCGAATATCGAGGTCATAGAGCAAGAGGTAAGTGGAGTTGAGGATGGGGTTGTGACTATCATCGCCACGGGCCCTCTTACAAGTGAGCCTATGGCGGAGTATATACAGAACACTCTGGGCTGCAAGGGGCTTCATTTCTTTGACGCCGCCGCGCCCATAGTGGACGCGTCCAGCTTAAATATGGATATAGTCTATGCTGCCTCGCGCTATGATAAGGGAGATGCGGACTATCTCAACTGCCCTATGAATCGCGAGCAGTATGATGCGTTCTACAACGCTCTTATTACCGCTAAAGAGGCAGAGCTTAAGGAGTTTGACCGTGAGTCGCAAAAGGATCTGAAGGTCTTTGAGGGCTGTATGCCCGTTGAGGTAATGGCGAAAAGAGGGTACGATACTCTGCGCTACGGACCCTTAAAGCCCGTAGGACTTGTGGACAAGCGCACGGGCGAGGAGTCCTATGCCGTAGTTCAGCTCCGCCGCGAGAACGCGGAGGGAACGATGTATAACCTCGTGGGATTCCAGACGCATCTGACATTCCCCGAGCAAAAGCGAGTTTTCGGTATGATTCCCGGGCTTGAAAACGCGGAATTTCTGCGCTACGGAATAATGCACAGAAACACCTATCTTGACTCTCCCGGTATGCTTGCGGCAGACTACTCAATGATAAGCAAGCCCGACGTGTTCTTTGCGGGACAGATGACGGGAGTTGAGGGCTATATTGAGTCGGCAGGCTCGGGCTTTGTCGCGGGAGTTAACGCCGCAAGACGAGTGCTTGGCGAGGAGAGTGTGATATTCCCCACGACTATGATGATAGGCGCTATGGCAGGATATATAAGCCAGGGTAATATGAGTGGAAATTTCGTGCCGATGAACGCAAACTTTGGTATTATCGAGCCGCTTGGCAGAAAAATAAAGGGCGGCAAGGTTGCAAAATACGAGGTCGTGGCGGCGAGAGCGCTTGATATACTCCCCGAATACGCGGAAAAGATAGGCGCAAAAAATTATAAAAAGTATATTCCCGAAAAAGTCGGGGAGACAGAATAACAGCTTCTGGCGGAAAGGTAAGGCAAAATATGAGTGTTAGTCCGTTTGGCAAGGATAGGCTTGAGGGAAAAATAGGACATGATTTCAGAGACAAGATGCTTTTGCAGAAGGCTTTGACTCATTCCTCATACTCCAACGAGTCGGGCGCTCGCAATCACCATTTGCTCTGTAATGAGAGACTTGAGTTTTTGGGTGACAGCGTGCTGTCTATAATTACAAGTAAATATTTGTTTGAGACCTTTCCCGATTCTCCCGAGGGCGAGCTTACGAGAATGAGAGCCGAGCTTGTGTGCGAGAGGGCGCTTTCGTCCTATGCGCATAAAATAGAGCTTGGTCAGTACATATTGCTCGGCATTGGCGAGGAAAAGAATAACGGCAGAGAAAGAAAGTCCATTCTCGCGGACGCATTTGAGGCGCTTATCGCGGCTATTTATCTGGATTCGGGCGAGGACGGATTTGACAACGTGCAAAAATTCCTTTTGCCCTTTATTGAGGACGAGATAAAGAGTCTTGGAAAGACAGGCTTTTCGGCTGACCCCAAGACTGCCCTTCAGCAGTTCGTTCAGCAGGCGGAGGGAGATTTTCTTGAATACGTCATCGTTGGAGAAAGCGGTCCCGATCATATGAAGGAGTTTTCCGTTGAGGCGAGACTTAACTCCAACGTGATAGGCAGAGGCAAGGGACGTTCAAAGCGAGAGGCGGAGCAAGCCGCCGCGCGTGAGGCGTTGGCGCTTTTCAACGTGGAATAATTATGCTGAGTAAAAGAAAAAATCACAGAAATATTCCCATATTCATACCACACCTTGGGTGTCCGAATATGTGCGTGTTCTGCAATCAGCGTTCAATTTCGGGCAAGACCTGCTTTGAGCGTGAAAGTGTCAAGACGGAGATACAGACCGCGCTTGCGACTATTCCTCGTGACTGCGAGGTGGAGATCGCGTATTTCGGCGGCTCGTTTACGGGAATTGACCGCGAGCTTATGATATATCTTCTGGATGTGGCGCAGTCCTTTGTAAATTGTGACAACGGCTATGCCCGAGTGACGGGCATAAGAATGTCCACCCGTCCCGACTATATAAGTGAGGAGATACTTGATATTCTCTCCAATTACACGATCAGCGCCATAGAGCTTGGACTTCAGAGTATGGACGACAGGGTGCTTGAAATCTCAAAAAGAGGACATAATGCGGAGCAGGCAGAACTTGCGTGTAAAATGATAGTTTCGCGCGGATATCAGCTTGTCGGACAGATGATGATAGGTCTGCCGGGGTCAACACTTGAGAGCGAGATATACACCGCAGAAAAAATATGCTCTCTCGGTGCTGCGGGCGCGAGAATTTATCCCACGGTGGTGTTTTACGACACCGAGCTTGCGTGTATGACGGAGCGCGGTGAGTACACAATGCTTGCGCTTGACGACGCTGTATATCGCTCGGCAAAAGTGCTTGAGATATTTGAGGATAAGGGTGTTGACTGTATAAGAATAGGTCTTTGCGCATCGGAAAATCTTTCGGACGAATCCTGTGTTATGGGCGGAGCAAACCACCCTGCGCTCGGCGAGCTTGTGCTCGGCGAGTATATGCTCTCAAAAATGTGCGGATTGATAGACGGTATGCATATAGAAACAGAGGGAAAAAAAGCTACCTTTTCAGTACCCCTCGGCAGAGTTTCGGCGTGTATAGGACAAAAGGGCAAAAACAGAGAAAAGCTCAAACAAATATATAAATTTAAGCAGATAATTATAAAAGAGGGCGACGTGGAAGCCGTCACTCTGAAATGTATAGACTAAAGACTCGGACATCGAGAAAGGAAGGGCAATAGATGTATCTTAAATCAATAGAGCTTCAAGGATTTAAGTCGTTTCCCGATAAAACAAAGCTTGTATTTGACTCAAAGCTTGAGGACGCGTTCTCGGGCGTGACGGTCATAGTTGGACCTAACGGAAGCGGAAAGTCGAATATAGCTGACGCTATGCGTTGGGTTTTGGGTGAAATATCCTCTAAAACTCTGCGTTCAACAAAAATGGAGGACGTGATCTTCGGCGGCGCGGACAGCCGCAGACCCATGGGCTTTGCAGAGGTCTCTGTCACGTTTGACAACACTGACGAAAGCAACAGACTTGACTGCCCGTATGACGAGGTGACTGTCACAAGACGATATTTCCGAGCGGGCGAGAGTGAATATTATATCAACCGCCGTCCCGTAAGACTCCGTGACATCTACGAGCTGTTTATGAACACGGGTATCGGCCGTGACGGATACTCTATTATCGGTCAGGGACGAATTGCCGAGATGGTGTCGCGCAAGAGCGACGAGCGCCGCGGAATTTTTGAGGACGCGTCGGGTATTGCAAAGTACAGACATAAGAAAAATGAGGCGGAGAGAAAGCTCTCTCAGACCGAGGACAATATGATGCGTGTGAATGACGTCTTTGTCGAGGTTGAGTCGCAGGTAGGGCCTCTTGAGCGTGAGGCGGGCAAGGCAAAGCGCGCAATAGAGCTTATGGACGCAAAGAAAAAGGTTGACGTCAGCCTTTGGCTGTTTGACACCGAAAAGCTTCGCACGGACATAAGTGTTGCCGAGGACGCGCTTCGTCATTCGTCGTTTGACTTAAAGAACGCCGAGGACTCTATGCAGTCTCTTGACGCGCGCTCGGCAAAGCTTTTTGACGCGTCGCAGAGCGGCAAGATCGCATCCTCGCAACTTCTCTCCGAAATACGCGACCTTACAAACAGAATACATACGCTTGACAGCGAGTTCAGAGTCAGCGAGAGCAATATAAGTCACGCAGGCGAGCTTATGCAGAATGCCGAGCAGTCCCGCGAGTCCTTCAAAAAGGCACTTGCAGATGAGAAGGTAAAGGCGGAGGCTCAAAAGGGAAAAATATCCGAGCTTGAGGGCTCGCTTGACGAGTGGAATACAAAGCTTGAGGCGGCAGAGGACGAGATCTTTGAGCAGAAGTGCAAAATTGCCAAGCTTGATAAGGATATAGACACCGCGTTCTCCGACAGCAAGGCGGCAGAGGAGATTGCGACCGACATCAAGGTCAGAATCTCCGTGCTTGAAAACGCGCGATCCAGCGGAAGCGACAGAAACGCAAGCATACTCGTTGACATTGAGGAATATGAGCAGATACATAACCGTCTTGAAAGAGACAGAATATCGGCTGAAAAAACTATTGCGGACTACGACAAGGCAATAGCCGAGACTGAGGGCGAGATTGCAACAGAGGATCAAAAGCTTACGTCAGCAAACAACTCCTACGGTGAGATATACGAGCAGATAAATTCGAAAAAGCTCAGACGCGACTCCGCGCTCCAGAGAGTGTCCACCATAAAGGCTATGGAGGAGCAGTTTGAGGGATATGCAAACAGTGTCCGCTACGTAATGAACGGATACTCTGAGGGTAAGATTACCGATATTCGAGGAAACTCGTGCGGCAAAATATACGGACCTCTCTCAAAGGTCATTTCGGTAGAGTCTAAATTTATCACGGCGATTGAGGTAGCTCTTGGCGCAAATCTTCAGAACATCGTGGTTGAGGACGAGGACACAGCAAAGGCGGCTATGTATTACCTCAAGCGCGGTCAGGCAGGACGCGCTACCTTCTTCCCCTTGACGTCTATGAGAGCGTCAAGCGAGACTCCCGAGATGCGTGACGCAAAGGGCTTTGTCGGATATATTGACACGGCGGAAAATCTTTGCCGACGCGATGCTAAATTTGATAACGTAATATCCGCTCTGCTTGGCAGAACGCTTGTATTTGATAACATAGATAACGCCACAGCTATGGCAAAGGCACTCAGATATAAGGTCAGAGTTGTCACTCTTGACGGTCAGCAGATAAACGCGGGCGGCTCGTTCACGGGCGGATCTGTCAAGCAGGGAAGCGGCGCGCTCTCCCGCGCGGACGAGATGAAGAATCTCACCGCCGAGGCAGAAAAGCTTGCGGGCGAGATAAGGTCGCTTGAAAATAAGCTCTCCGACGTACGAAAGAGTATTGAGGAGTACACCGAGCGCATCACCGAGCTTCAGGACAAGAAAGAAATACTCGTTATGCTCAAGAATTCGGAGAATGCCAAGCTTGAGCAGATAAACGCGAAATTTGACGCAAATAAGTCGCTTCTCGACAAGATGAGAGAGGACTACGAGCAGATAGTCAGAATGAGCGAAAGATACGAGGAGGACATCGCCTCACTCAAGGCAGAGGAAAAGGCGCAGAGTGAAAAGGTTGTCGAAATACTTGCCGCGAGAGAAAAGAAGCATCAGGACAAGGTGGATGCCGAGGACGAGGCAGCCGAGCTTGAAAAGGGCAAGACCGCTATAATCATCAAGATAAGTGAGATTCAGAAGGATATCGAGACCGCGCAGGCGCTTCTTTCGGTATCCGAGGAAAGAATCAGAGTATGTATGGAGGACGTAAGCTCTGCCGAGGGCAGAATTGCGGCATACAAGCACCAGATAGAAAACACGACAATCGCGCAGGCGGAAAACCGCAAGGAATATGCCGAGTGCGAAAAGCTCCTCGCCGAGCTCAACGAAAGAAAGGCGCAGCTTGACGAGGGCAATCTTGAGTTTGAAAAGAAGCTCAACGAAATAAACACCCTTATCCGTGAAAAGCTGTCCGAGAAGGAGCTTATTGTAAGAGCGCACACGCAGAACGAATCAAAGCTTTCTCTGCTTCGCGACAACTACGACAAGCTTGCGGGCAAGCTCTGGGAGGACTACGAGCTTACGCGTAATGACGCGGTGGCGCTGGGATACCCCGAGGTGACACCTGAGAACCGTTCGGAATACGTAAAGACGCAGACCGAGTGCCGCAACAAGCTTCGCGCGATAGGACACGTTGACCTTGACGCTGTGAATAAGTACAAGGAAGTTAAGGAAAGATACGATTATATGTCCGCGCAGATAAAGGATCTTGAAAAGGCGAGAGCCGAGCTTAACGGCATTATTTCTCAGCTTGAGGGCGAGATGAAGGTGGCGTTTACTGAGTCCTTTAATAAGATCAACGAAAACTTCGGCAAGACCTTCTCCGAGCTTTTCGGTGGCGGTTCTGCGGAGCTTTGTCTGACAGACCCCGAAAACGTGCTTGAATCGGGTATTGAGATAAAGGCGGCGCCTCCCGGCAAGATAATCAAGAACCTTATGCAGCTTTCGGGTGGTGAGCAGGCGTTTATCGGTGTTGCTCTGTTCTTTGCGATACTCAAGGTCAACCCCACGCCCTTCTGTATTCTCGACGAGATAGAGGCGGCGCTTGACGAGGTAAACGTTGAGAGACTTGCGCAGTACATAAAGAGATATTCCGACGGTACGCAGTTTATAATGATAACACACAGACGCGGCACTATGGCGGCGGGAACAAGACTTTACGGCGTAACGATGCCCGAGCACGGTATTTCCAAGGTGCTCACGCTTGACGTAAAGGATATTGAAAAGAAGAAGGAGAACGAGTGGAATGGCCTTTTTGAATAAGCTTTTTGGCAAAAATAACAATCAGGACGGGGATATGACATCTGCGGCGGAGACGGTCGAGTCCAAGGAAAATGTTGAGACGGATAGCGCAGTCGCAGACGAGCAGGTAAACGAAGCCGAGGAAAAGGTATCCTTTTGGAAAAAGCTCAAAAGCGGACTTTCAAAAACCAAAAACGCGCTTTTCGGTCAGATAGACGACCTGCTTAAGAACTTCGTGCGAGTTGACGAGGATCTTCTTGAAGAGCTTGAGGAGCTTCTGATTATGGCGGACGTGGGAGTAAATTCCACCGAGTATATAATCGACGAGCTTCGCGAGCGTATCAAGGACGGCAGACTCAAGGAAAAAGAGCAGGTAATGTCCTCAATTCAGGAAATTATTGAGGAAATGATAGGCGAGGGTCAGCCACTCAAGCTTGACACTACGCCCTCGGTAATTCTCGTTATCGGTGTAAACGGAGCGGGTAAGACCACGTCTATCGGCAAGATTTCCAAGCGACTCAAGGCATCGGGCAAGAAGGTTGTTGTTGCTGCGGCGGACACCTTCCGCGCGGCGGCTATTGATCAGCTTGGCGTGTGGTGCGAGCGTGCGGGCGTTGATATGGTAAGACAGAACGAGGGCAGCGACCCTGCGGCAGTAGTTTTCGACGCGATAAGCTACGCAAAGAAAAAGCAGGCTGACGTGCTTATAGTTGACACCGCGGGCAGACTTCAC
>JAZNWS010000157.1:0-41575 GCA_045593485.1 Eubacteriales bacterium
GAGTGCGTGGGAACGTCGGATTCGGACTCGAAAAATCTCGCGTTTGCCTTTATGGTGCTTTCGGTCAGCTTTTCAACGTGGGTGAAGGGGACGGGATTATCCGTAGGCTCGTTAAAGCCGATATGTCCGTTCTGACCGATACCAAGCACCTGAATGTCCATACCGCCAAGACGGTCAATGGTGTCCTCGTGAGCCTTGCAGGCTGCCTCGGCATCCTCTGCCATTCCGTTGGGCACGTGAGTATTCTTTTTGTCAATATTGACGTGATCAAACAGATGATAATTCATAAAATAGCGATAGCTCTGGTCGTTGTCGGGGGAGATGGGATAATACTCGTCAAGGTTTACGGAGCTTACCTGAGAAAAATCCAGCTCGCCGTTTTTGTAAAGCTCCACGAGGTTTGCGTAAAGACCCTCGGGGGTGCTGCCCGTTGCGAGCCCGAGCACGCAATCAGGCTTGTTTTTGATAACTGCGGCAAGCATTTCTGCCGCTTTGTCTGACATTTCGTTGTAGTTTTTTACAACAATAACTTTCATAATTTACCTCACAAAAAATCAGATTACTCGCACGCGGATAATACCGTCTGTGGAGTTAAGCTTTGCAATAATATCGTCGTTTGCGTAGCCGACGATGTCAAGGATGGTATATGCTGCGTCTCCGCGAGATTTGTTGGTCATATTTTCAATGTTTATCTTGCACTCCGAGAACGCCGCGGTGATAGTTGAGAGCATCGCGGGGATGTTTCTGTGGAGCACGCAGATACGGCAGTCTGCGCTTCGGGGCATTGAGACTGCGGGGAAGTTGACGCTGTTTTTGATGTTTCCGTTTATAAGATAGTCGTCAAGCTGGAGGGCCGCCATGACTGCGCAGTTGTCCTCGGACTCCTCGGTGGATGCGCCGAGGTGAGGGATAGCCACGACACCATTGACACCAAGTATTTCCTCGGTGGGAAAGTCGGTGACGTACGCGGACACCTTTCCGCTTGCAAGAGCGGACTTGAGGTCGTCTGCATTAACAAGGTCTGCGCGGGAGAAGTTGAGAATTTTCACGCCGTCCTTCATAAGCGCGATGGTTTCCTTATTTATCATACCCTTTGTCTGAGGCGTGGAGGGGACGTGAAGCGTGATAAAATCCGACTCGGTGTAAATGGTCTGGTACGTTGCGCCCTTGCGAACGTGGTGATTTAAGTTCCACGCGCCCTCAACAGAGAGGTAGGGGTCACAGCCAACGACGTCCATGCCGAGATGGACGGCGGTGTTTGCCACAAGTCCACCTATCGCGCCAAGACCGATAATTCCGAGAGTCTTGCCAAGCACCTCTGTGCCTGCGAATTGACTCTTGCCTTTCTCGACTGTCTTTGCGACGTCACTTGTCAGCGTCTTTGCCCACTCGATACCGCCTGTGACGTCACGAGCCGCGAGCATAAGACCGCAGATTACAAGCTCCTTGACTCCGTTTGCGTTTGCTCCGGGGGTGTTGAAAACTACGATGCCGTAGTCCGTGCACCTGTCAAGGGGAATGTTATTCACGCCTGCGCCCGCTCTTGCTATCGCGAGCAATTCGGGGTTGAATTCGTAGTCGTGCATAGCGGCAGAGCGCACCATAATTGCATCGGGCGAATTGACGCTATCACCTACGTTGTATTTGTGTGCGGGAAGTCTGTCTGTTCCCACCTTTGCGATTTTATTGAGAAGCTTGATGTTCATGCCTGTGGTTCCTTTCGCGCTTACGCCTTAGGATTTTCCTGTGCGAATTTTTTCATAAACTCAACGAGAGCGACGACTCCCTCGTAGGGCATGGCGTTATAAATTGACGCTCTCATGCCACCTACCGAGCGGTGTCCCTTGATGTTTTTAAGTCCTGCCGCCGACGCCTCGGACGCGAACTTTTTATCAAGCTCCGCATCTCCTGTGACGAACGTGACGTTCATAAGTGAGCGGGACTCGGGGTTTACGGGCGCTATGTAATAGGACTGACTGTCGAGGTAATCGTAAAGCAGCTTTGCTTTCTTTACGTTCATTTCTTTCATTACGTCAAGACCGCCAATGGAGAGAATCCATTCGTAAACCAGACCTGCCATATAGATAGCATAGCAGGGAGGAGTGTTATACATAGAGGCGCTGTCAGCCATAACCTTCCAATCAAGCATAGTGGGAATAGACTCGTCGGCATATCCGAGAAGATCCTCGCGGACTATGACGAGCGTAAGGCCTGCGGGAGCCATATTCTTTTGAGCTCCTGCGTAGATGACGCCAAACTTTGACACGTCAACAGGCTCGGAGATAATGCAGGACGAAAGGTCTGCAACCAGCACAACGTCGCCCGTGTCGGGGATCTCGGGGAACTTTGTGCCGTAGATGGTGTTGTTAAAGCAGATGTGGAGATAGGAAGCGTCCTGATCCACCATATCCCTTGTAATCGTGGGTACGCGAGTGAAATTCTCGTCCTTTGTTGTGGCGATACACCTTGCATCAAAGCCCATCTTCTGTGCTTCCTTATAGGCCTTGCCCGAGAACTGACCCGAAACTGCGTAAAGAGCCTTTTTTGCAGGCTTGAGGTTTATAAGGTTGAGCGGTATTGCCGAGAACTGCGTTGACGCGCCGCCCTGAAGAAACAGCACCTTGTAGTTGTCGGGAATATTCATAAGCAAGCGGAGATTTGCCTCAGCATCTGCAATGATTTTCTCGTAGTCGGGTGAGCGGTGGCTCATCTCCATTACCGACATACCCGAGCTGCCGTAGCACAAAAGCTCGCTCTGCGCGCGCTCAAGGACGGGGATGGGGAGCATTGATGGACCTGCCGAAAAATTGTAAACTCTGTTCATAGGAAAGACCTCCGCGGGAAAACGCGAAGCCTTGCGTCCGCGCAAGACTTATATTAATACTCATTATATATCAAAAGCGGGGAGCAGTCAATAAATAAATTTTAAGTTTGTATATTTTAACATAAAAAGGCGGAGGATAATTAGAATTTTATGCACTTTTAAAGGCTTTGCAAAAGCACGTAAGGCTTAACGCACCCCACCGCCTCAAACTTGCAGAAAATCATTGACAAGGCTTACTTTTTTTGATATAATTAGATTAGCTATGAGCAGTTGAAGGGCTGAGTGTGTCAGCCAACCCCGAAGACTGCGAGAAATTCTACAAAAAGGAGGAATATCATGTCAAAAATCAGAATTTGCGCGCCGTCAAGAATATATTCGGATCATCCAAGCGGAAGATTTTCCGTCACGGGAATGATAGATTATATGTCGAAAATAGGATTTGACGGCGTTGATATGTCGTTCGACGGCCTGAGCGCGTCCGACGATTCATACAAGACGGTGCTTTATGCGGCAAAGCAAAGAGCGATGCAGAAAAATCTGGATATTCCGTCCTGCCATTTGCCTTTTTATATGCCGGACCCAATGGATAAGGTCGCGATGGAGAGATACTCGCGCGATGTAAGAGCGGGAATAGACGCGGCGGCTAAAATGGGCATACCGCTCGCGGTCATACACCCCATCGCGCTCCATCAAAAAAGATTTGGCGCAGAGGTGTGGGCAAGAGCAAATATGGAATTTTTGACCCCTATATGCGAGTATGCTGATAAAAAGGGAGTAAAGCTTTGTATTGAAAATATGGCAAGCTCCTGCGAGGATAACGGAGACCACCTTTTCGGATGTACCGCGGCGGAGATTCTGTCGCTTGCAGAGGCGCTTGACGCGGGAGTTTGCTGGGACTTCGGCCACGCAAACATTTCGGGAAGACCCATAGACGACGTTTTGTGTCTGAAGGACAGACTTATGACGGTCCACGCGCATGATAATAACACTTATACCGATTCACATATGATGCCCTTTGACGGTAGGATAAATTGGGAGGCTGTAGCAAAAGCGCTTTCGCAGATCGGATATAACGGATATCTCAATATCGAGGTCAGAGCGTGGGATATACCGAGTGACGCCCACGTGCGCGAGGATTTTGGGCGAAGGATACTTTTCGTCGGGCAGAAAATTGCCAGACTTATTGAGAGCTGATAGGAGAAAATTATGATTTTATATAATTCTGCAACAAGAAAAAGAGAAGAATTTATACCGCGAGAGGCGGGTAAGGTCAGCATGTATACCTGCGGACCTACCGTTTACCATTTCGCGCATATAGGAAACCTCCGCACCTATATTATGGAGGACGTGCTGGAGAAATATTTTGCGTACAGCGGACTTGACGTCACACGCGTTATGAACATTACCGACGTTGGACACCTGTCCAGTGACGGTGACACGGGTGAGGATAAGATGCTCAAGGGAGCGAAGCGTGAGAAAAAGACGGTGCTTGAAATAGCAAAATTCTATACCGACGCATTCTTTGCGGACTGCGAAAAGCTCAACATCAAAAAGCCCGATATAATTGCGCCCGCAACGGGATGTATTCCCGAGTTTATTGCGCTTGTTGAGGGACTTCTTGAGCGAGGATTTGCTTACGTGGCGGGCGGAAATGTTTATTTTGACACGTCAAAGCTTGAGCAGTATTACATTTTCAACGACTTTGAGGAGGAGGACCTTGAGGTAGGTGTCCGAGAGGGAGTTGAGGGTGACGATAACAAGAAAAATAAGGCGGATTTCGTGCTTTGGTTTACAAAATCCAAGTTTGATTCGCAGGAGCTCAAGTGGGATTCCCCCTGGGGAGTTGGTTATCCCGGCTGGCATATTGAGTGTTCGGGAATAAGTATGAAATATCTTGGCGAATATCTTGATATACACTGCGGCGGAATTGACAATCAGTTCCCTCATCATACAAACGAGATAGCGCAGACCGAGTCGTTTGTGGGACATAAGTGGTGCAATTATTGGTTCCACGTATATCACCTCAACACAAGCTCGGGCAAGATGTCAAAGTCCGCGGGTGAATTCCTGACGGTCTCCTTGCTTGAATCCAAGGGATATGACCCGCTTGCATACAGATTCTTCTGCTTGCAGTCTCATTACAGAAAGAATCTTGTTTTCTCTTATGAAAACCTTGATAACTCAACGGTTTCCTACAACAAGCTCATAGCAAGACTCGCTCAGCTTGACGAAAATGACGGTGAGCTTGACGTCGAGGCCTTCGAGCGGGGCAAAAAGAGATTTACAGACGCGCTTGACAACGACCTTAACACCTCGCTTGCGATAACCGCGCTTTACGACGTTCTCAAGCTCAAGACCAACGGAAGAACAAAGCTCGCGCTGGTTGCGGACTTTGACAGGGTTCTGTCCTGCGGACTTATTGAGGCGGCGGCAAAGGTAAGAGACGAGAAGAAGGCAGAAGAGGCAAAGGCAAAGGCGGCTGTGTCTTACGACGAGAGCGATCCGTTCGTTCAGGAAATTCTTTCGCTTATTGAGCAGAGAAAGCAGGCAAAGAAGGACAAAAATTTTGCCGAGGCAGACCGCATTCGTCAGTATCTTCTGGACAAGGGCGTCACGCTTATAGACTCTCGCGAGGGAACGACATTCAAAATCGGATAATTGGAGAGAAGAATGTCTAAAATAAAGGAATTTTACGAAAAACACAGGGTTGTAATAAAATATCTTTTCTTTGGAGTTTGCACAACCATCGTATCCTTTTCGGTTTTCTATCTTACGCTTTGGATAGGCAAGGTCGTCTTTGGCGCGCTTGAGAACGGAAAGGACAGCGCAAGATATCTCGCGACGAATATTATCGCAAACATTCTCAAATGGTGCTCGGGTGTCCTGGTCGCGTTTTACACCAACAAAAAGTGGGTGTTTACCGAGGCGGACAAGGACGTGTCCACAGGCAAGCAGCTCCTGATTTTTGCCGAGGGCAGAGTTCTGACGCTGCTGCTCTCGCTCGTGCTTCAGTATCTGCTTGAGCTTTTGTTTGCGTCAATAATTACGAGAGACCTCACGCTGCTCGGAATAACTCTTTCTGCGGAAATACTCGGCACGACGGCTGCGCTTGCGATATACTCCGTCATCGAGATAATAGCCAATTATTATTTCAGCAAATTTTTCGTATTCAAGAGCAAGGCTCAAAAATAATATAAACACAGGTCATGTCGGAGGGGAAAATACCCCCTTCGGCATGATTTTTGTGTGCAAAAGCGAACAAAGAATGAACATTAAGTAAATAATTGTTCACAAAAACTTGACAAGATATTGAAAGCATATTAAAATAATTATATATGCGCAAATTTACGCGGGAGGCTGATTTATGCTGAAAAGTATGACGTCCTTCGGGCGAAGTCGCCAGACGGTCGGGGGAAAGGATATTACGGTCGAGATAAAGTCTGTCAATAACAGATATTTTGACTGTCAGGTAAAGCTACCGAGAGTTTATTCTCATCTGGAGCAAAAAATAAAGCCCTATCTTCAGGGAAAGGGAATATCGCGCGGTAAGGTGGACGTATTTATTTCGGTTGAGTTTACCGAGTCAGCGGATACCGAGATCACGGTAAACACCGAATATGCACAGAATTATATAGCGGCTCTGAAAAAGCTCAAGGAGGACTTTGGGCTCTCGGGCGAGATAACTGTGATGGACGTGGCAAAGGCGCCCGACGTGCTGACCTTCAGAAAAAAGGATGATGACACACGCGATTGGGAGGACCTTGAAGCAGTTCTTTCTGCGGCTGTGGATGCGTTTATAGGAGCGAGGATTTCCGAGGGCGAAAGAATAAAGAGCGATCTTGCTGCCAAGGCGGCTCACATACAGACCGTTGTGGAAAAGATAAAGGAATTATCCGAGCAGGACATTGGCGGATATAAGTCGAGGCTTGAGGAAAAGCTCCGCGCGGTGCTTGCCGATAATAACGTGACGGTGGACGAGAGCAGAATTCTTACCGAGTGCGCCATCTATGCGGATAAGGCGGCGATAGACGAGGAGCTTGTAAGACTCAATTCGCATTTTGTAGCGTTCTACAATTATCTTGACTCAAACGAGCCTGTGGGAAGAAGTCTTGACTTCTTGCTTCAGGAAATGAACCGCGAGATAAATACGACGGGCTCAAAGTGTGTAAATTCCGATATCGCAAGGCTTGTTGTAGAGGTCAAGACAGAGCTTGAAAAGATCCGCGAGCAGATACAGAACATAGAGTAAGAGCAGAGAGCAACAAAGATAGCCAAAAGGAGAAAAAATGAAATTTATAAATATCGGATACGGCAACATGATAGCCGTTGAAAGAATAGTTGCAATCGCGAGTCCCGAGAGCGCGCCTATAAAGCGTCTTATTCAGGACTCAAAGGACGCAGGCAGAGTTATTGACGTCACCTGCGGAAGAAAGACCAGAGCGGTGGTAATAACCGACTCCGACCATGTGATACTCTCAATGCTTCAGGCGGAGACTATCGCAAACAGACTTGACTCCGAGGATACGCTTGTTGAGGAAGACGCGACCGACGAGGACTAAAAAAAGAAAAAACAAATCAATTTATATAACGAAAGAGGAAAATTTTATGCTTTATCCAACGATAAACGAGCTTACAAAGGGACAATTCAACAGATACGAGCTTTCGCTTGCAACCGCAAAGTGCGCGCGCATAGTGACAGACGAATACGTAAAGCAGCGTGAGGATGCGGAGCACGCAAATGCAAACGGCAAGGATGGAGATCATCCCGTCAACAATATGATCGACAAGGAGCTTCGCGACGATAAGGCGGTAAAGACCGCTATAAGAAGAATTCACGAGGGCGACTACGTTATCGTCAGACGTGAAAATCAGAGCGCGGCAGCAGAGGTCGAGGAAGATTTCGAATAATTCTCACAGCAAAAAGAGTGGGGATACTGTAAGGAGGTGTAGCTATGCAACAGGGATCTTGCGCAAATTACGAATACGTATCGGTGTATTTGCTTGACAGTCCGTATGCAATAGACACCTCCTATGATTATTTTCTGCCTATTGATCTGCGCGGCAAAATACAAAGAGGCTCGTTTGTGACAGTGCCATTCGGCCGCACGAACCGCAAGCAAATGGCAGTAGTCTGGGAGCTTATGAGCGCAAGCCAGCACAAAAATCCCAAGGCGGTAATAGATATTTGTCCCGACAGGGCGCCCTTGTCCGACGAGATGCTGGGGCTTTGTATGTATATGAAGACACAGACTCTTTGTACGATGGGAGATGCGGTAAGATGTGTTGTCCCCGCGGCGGCGCTGGGCAGACTTACTGAGTATTATTCGCCGATCGCAGAGATGATGCCAAACGCCTCTGCGGGATTTACACCTGCGGATCTGTTTGTTTACGACTATATTTTGTCAAAGGGCTCTGTGAGTCTGGATATGCTCAAGGGCAGATTTGGCGCGGTCGCGGCAGGTGAGTCTGTTGAAAAACTGCTTTCAAAGCAGGTTATAAAAAAGACCGTGGAAAGCGGCAGAGTTTCGGGCGAGATATACGAAAACTTTTATTATCTTGACAAGGCTGCGCTTGAAAACATGAAGATAACCGCTCAAAAGCAGAAAATAATAATTGAGATACTTTCGGATGGCAAGGAAAGAAAGCTTGAGGAAATACTTTCTGTAAGCAACACGACCGACGCGCCCGTAAAGACTCTTATTCAAAAGGGAGTCATAATAAAACGTCGCGAGCGCAGATACAGAGAAGCTATATCGGGGGATATAGGACAGCCGACGCAGTACGTGCTGAATACAGAGCAAAAGGCGGCGGCGGACAGAATATGTGAGCATATAAGCTCGCGTAAGCCTAAAGCCGTATTACTTCACGGAGTCACGGGAAGCGGAAAGACCAGCGTTATCGTGACTGCCATTGACAAAGCTATAAAAGAGGGCAGAGGAGTAATAGTGCTCCTGCCCGAGATAGCGTTGACACCGCAGACGCTTGGTATATTCCGTTCAAGATACGGACAGCGGGTTTCTCTCGTTCACTCGGGACTTTCCGCGGGCGAGAGATTTGATGCCTATTCGAAAATAAAGTCGGGCGAGGCGGATATAGTTATCGGCACGCGCTCGGCGGTGTTCTCTCCCGTAAAAAATCTTGGACTTATAATTATAGACGAGGAGCACGAGGCTACGTATAAATCCGAAAGCTCCCCGAAATATCACGCAAAAGATATTGCGAGATACAGATGCGCGTATAGCGGAGCGGTGATGCTTTTGTCGTCGGCGACTCCGTCGCTTGAGAGCTACTCAAAGGCTCTTGAGGGAAAATACGAATTACTCAAGCTCACAGAGAGATACGGGAACGCCAAGCTTCCCGAGGTAAAGGTATACGACATGCGACGCGAGGCGAGAGTTGGCAACACCTCGCCACTTGGGTCGGAGCTTATAGGCAGACTCAAGGAGGTTATCTCGCGCGGCGAGCAGGCAGTGCTGTTTTTAAACAGGCGCGGATATAATACCGCGGTGAGCTGCAGAAGCTGTGGCGAGGCGGTGCTTTGTCCTCATTGCTCGGTGTCAATGAGCTACCACGCGGAGCAGGGCGACCACGAAAGAGGATTTTTGTTCTGCCATTGGTGCGGAACTAAAATGAGAATGCCCGAGACTTGTCCGTCCTGCGGATCGGAGCATATGGCGCGCATCGGATTTGGCACGCAGAGAATAGAAAAGGAGCTTTCGCTCCTTCTCCCCGAGGTAAGAATACTGCGACTTGACGCGGATTCCACGTCGGGTAAAAACTCATCGCGCGAGTTGCTTGACAGCTTCCGCAGAGGCGAAGCGGATATTCTGCTTGGTACTCAGATGGTCACAAAGGGACACGATTTTCCAAACGTCACATTGGTCGGTGTGCTTTTGGCGGATATGTCGCTTTATCTTGACGACTACCACGCAAACGAGCGCACGTTTTCAATGCTTGCTCAGGTAATAGGCAGAGCGGGACGAGCCGAGAAGAGCGGAGTTGCGGTTATTCAGACGAACAACCCCGACAACGACACTATAAAGCTTGCCTGCGCACAGAATTACGAGGAGTTTTACAAGTCAGAGATAAGACTTCGCAAACTTTTGACGTTCCCGCCCTATTGCGATATTGCGGTACTTACTGTCGTATCGGCAGACGAGAAGCAGGCGCTGCTTATCTCAACAAAGCTGTCGAGCGAGATAAAGAGGCTGACCGAGAATGGCTTTTCCGATATTCCGCTTGAGGTGTTCGGGCCGTTCGAGGCGCCCGTATATAAGGTCGAGGAAAAATACAGACTGCGTATGATAATAAAATGCCGACTTACCAAAAAGAGCCGACTGTTCTTTGAGGAGCTTATGCGGAGCTTCAGTAAGGAAGGAAAGGACAAGAGTATACTTAGCATAGACTTTAATCCCACGGGACTTTGATAGAGTGCAGAGCGCAGAGTATAACGAAACGAAATTAACAAGAAAGAAGGTTTATATAAATGGCAAAGCTGAAAATAGTAAAAAAAGGCGATGATACCTTAAGAAAAAGATGCAGAGAGGTGGAGGAGATAACCCCCAGAGTACTTACTCTGCTTGACGATATGGTAGAGACTATGAGAGCGGCAAACGGCGTAGGCCTTGCGGCTCCTCAGGTCGGAATACTTCGCAGAATTGTAGTAGTTGAGGTCGAGGAAGGCGAGGTTTACGAGCTTATCAACCCCAAAATAATCGCCTTTTCGGGCGAGCAGGAGGGGCTTGAGGGCTGTCTTTCGGTTCCCGGTGAATGGGGAATAGTAAAAAGACCTATGCACGTGACTGTAAGAGCTATGAACAGACACGGAGAGATCGTGGACTACACGGGTTCGGAGCTGCTTGCGAGATGCTTCTGCCACGAGCTTGACCACCTTGACGGCAAGCTGTATATTGACAGAGCCGAGAGAATGGTATCGCCCGACGAGTTGGATTTTGAAGACTGATAAGCGGGAGAGATAGAATGAAAATTTTATTTATGGGAACGCCCGACTTTGCGCTTGAGTCACTCAAGGCTCTTTGCGAGGCGGGATATGACGTCGCGGCTGTAATAACCCAGCCCGACAAGCCGAAGGGCAGAGGGCATCACCTCACCCCTCCGCCCGTTAAGGTTTATGCGCGGGAAAAGAACATCCCCGTGCTTCAGCCCCTGACGCTTCGCGGAGATGAGTTTGCCGCAACTCTTGCGGACATTGCCCCCGAGCTTATAGTCGTTGTGGCTTACGGCAGAATACTTCCTAAAAATGTACTTGACTACCCCAAGTATGGCTGCGTGAACGTTCACGGCTCGCTTCTTCCCGAATACAGAGGGGCTGCACCTATGCAGAGAGCGATAATTGACGGAAAGACCGTCACGGGAATTACCACCATGCTTATGGCAGAGGGGCTTGACACGGGCGATATGCTTCTCAAGGCAGAGGCGAAGATAGAGGAAAACGATAATTTTGAGGTCATACACGACCGACTTGCAAGCCTTGGAGCTTCGCTTCTGATTGAGACTGTAAAGGGTCTTGAGAGCGGCAGTATTACCCCCGTCGTTCAGGGCGAGGGCGCGACGTATGCCGCAAAAATTGAAAAGAGCGACTGCCTTATCGACTTTTCAAGACCCGTTTGCGAGATACACAACCTCATACGCGGTCTTTCTCCCATACCGCTTGCGTTTACGCACACGCCTGACGGGAAATTGCTCAAGATAACAGAGAGCCGAATTTTTTCAAAGGAGACTGTAAACACTCCTTGCGGAACGGTGATCTCCACCGACGGAGAGATAAGAGTTGCTTGCGGCGACGGAATAATATCCATCCTCGGAGTTGTTCCCGAGGGTAAGGGGAAAATGAAAGCATCGGATTTTATCAACGGCAGAAAGATAGTCACAGGAGACATTCTCTCCTAAAAATCCAACTTGAAAATTCTGATTACAATCTGTAGAACAATAAAAAAATTCGAGAAAGTTTTTTGGAAAGGCGCGGAAAACCCTTTTTACAAAAAAAGGTTTTCCGCACATTCTCCAATAGAAAGGAAACACCATGAATCCAAGAGGGCTTGCTTTTGACGTTTTGAAAAAGATATATTCAAGCGGACAATATTCAAATATTGCGGTTGACAGGGCGTTGAGCGCGAGTGACCTTGGCGAGAGTGACAGGGGACTTTTCACCGCCATAGTTATGGGCGTTGTGGAAAGGCGTATCACTCTTGATTTTTTCATAGACAGACTTGCCGCAGAGCCGTCAAAAATCGACGCAGACACAAGAATTTTATTAAGAATAGGTCTTTATCAGCTTATGTTTCTTGACCGCATACCCGAGTATGCGGCGATAAACGAGACTGTGGATATGGCGCCGAGACGCACAAAGGGCTTTGTGAATGCGATACTTCGTTCTTATCTAAGAAAAAGAGAGAAGATACAGCTTCCCGACAAGAAAAATGACACGGTAGATTATTTGTCTGTTAAATACTCGTTTCCGACTGAGCTTTGTAAGAGATTTTTGAGTGTTTTCGGGTTTGAGAGGACCTGTAATATTTTTGAGTGCTACAATCAGACTCCGCCTGTGACTCTGCGAGTCAATACGCTGAAGATAAGCCGTGAGGACTACGCAAAGCTACTTGACGCTGCAAACATAAAATACGAGCTTACCAAAAATTCACCCTATGGAATAAACACATACGGCGCTTCCTATACGATGTTGCCCGGAGCAGATGAGGGATTGTTTTTTGTTCAGGACGAGGCTTCGCAGATATGCGTTGAGGCGGCGGGTGTTAAGGCGGGAGATTTTGTGATCGACTGCTGCTCTTGCCCTGGCTCAAAGTCCTTTGGCATGGCGATAAATATGAAAAATACCGGCAAGATGCTTTCCTGTGATCTGCACAAGAGCAAGCTTTCGCTTGTAGGCGCGGGTGCGGAGAGACTTGGCATTGATATAATAAGCGTTCGCAAGGCGGACGCAAGAAAATTTGATCCCTCGCTTGAGCAGTCTGCGGACGTACTGCTTTGCGACGCGCCCTGCTCGGGATTTGGCGTTGTGGCAAAAAAGCCCGAGATAAGATACAAGGACTTGTCCGAGTCGGACAAGCTCCCGCAAATTCAGGCGGATATTTTGGAAAACGTTTCAAAATACGTAAAAATCGGCGGCGCGCTCATTTATTCCACCTGCACGGTTTTCCCCGAGGAAAACTGCGGAGCGATAAGCAAATTCCTTGAGGCGCACCCCGAATTCGTCGCTGAGGATTTTTGTGTGGGTGAGCTTGCTTCAAGTGGCGGTACACTCTCACTTTATCCCGACACACACAAAACCGACGGATTTTTTATTGCAAAATTGAGAAGAATATAAAGGGACGTTATGCAAAACATATATTCATATTACCCCGCAGAGCTTGAGGAGCTTATGCTCTCACTGGGCGAGCCTAAATACCGCGCGCAGCAGATCTTTTCTCAGCTTCACAAAGGGATATTGCTCTCGGAAATGACAAACGTGGGCAAAAAAACAAAAGAAAAGCTTTCGGAGATAGTGGACGCGTCGTTGCCTACCGTTAAAAGAAAGCTGGTTTCACAAATAGACGGCACGGTAAAATATCTGTTTGAGCTTTCGGACAAAAACTGTATAGAGTCCGTGGTTATGAAATACGAGCACGGATATACCATTTGTGTTTCCTCGCAGGTGGGTTGCAGAATGGGATGTAAGTTCTGCGCGTCAACCTTGGGCGGCAGAGTACGAAATCTTGAGGCGGGAGAAATTCTCGGACAGGTGCTTGCCGCAAACAGAGACCTTAACATCAGAATTTCTAATATAGTAATGATGGGAATAGGCGAGCCGCTTGATAATTTTGACAACTCCGTGAGATTTTTAAAGCTCGTCAATCACGAGCAAGGAGTCAACATCGGCTACAGACACATCTCGCTTTCAACCTGCGGAGTCGTGTCGGGAATATATAAGCTCGCGGAGCTTGATTTTCCCATCACGCTTTCAATCTCTCTGCATGCGCCCGACGACGAGACGCGCTCGGAGATAATGCCCGTAAACAACCGTTGGGGAGTGGCTGAATTGCTTTCAGCCTGCCGTGACTATTACAAAAAGACGGGACGCAGAATTTCATTTGAATACACGCTTATTTCGGGCAAAAACGACTCCAAACCTCTTGCCGAAAAGCTCGCGCAGGTGCTCAACTCCTCGCTTCGCTCAAAGGACGAGTCTATGCCCATACACGTAAATCTTATCCCCGTAAACGAGGTGGACGAGACAGGCTTCAAGCCCGCCGACAAAAAAGGCATATCGCAGTTTGCCGCGACCCTTGAGTCTCGCGGTATACGCGCGACAGTCCGCCGCAAGCTCGGCTCGGACATCAACGCCTCCTGCGGTCAGCTCAGGAGAGAGGACGGTTGATGGGAGAGGAATATGCGGGAAACCTTTTTTGTAAAAAAGGGTTCCCACACCCTTCCAAAAAACTTTATCGCGAAAAAAATATTAGAGACCCCATTTTGTAATCAAAGATATAGTATAGTACATATTCAAAACAGAGGTGTACTATGCGAAAAAACAAGACGAAAAAAAGCAACAAAATCTCCAAAAAGCTGATAATCGCGGCAATTATATCCACCGTCGTATTTGCAGCAGTAAGCGCGGCGGTATTCTACACGCTTTTTTACCGCAAGTCCGACACCTACGAGCTTATGTTTCCCGACCTTGTGGGATCGTATGAGCAGGACATAAAAGCCGATTCGAGATTCAGCATAGAAAAAAATTATATTTTTTCGGACATATACCCCAAGGGCGTTGTAATATCCCAAAGTCCAAACGGACTTTCGGCTCAAAAAATACCGAGCGGCACGAAACCTGTGCTGACAGTCAACATAAGTCTTGGCAGAGAAAGCTTTTCTATGCCCGACCTGACAGGGAGCTCGCTCGCCGAGGCGCAGAGAAGGATTCGTCAGATGCAATGCTCCGCGCGGATAGTGAGAATATATGACGACTCGGATGAATTTTTTCAGGAAACCGTCACGGGAAGCTATCCCGAGGCAAATAGGACGGTATCTGTCGGTGATGAGGTTATAATTTATATAATAACGCCTCGCAAATCGCCGAAAATTTTGCTCCCCAACCTTGTTGGACTTGATGTTGATGATGCGATAGACCGTCTCGCAGGTCTTGGCATAAATTACGAAATAACAGAAGGCTTTGACTCAAACGCGGCGGAGTGGGAGGTTATAACGCAATCCCCTGCGCCAAATAATTATATAGATAAAACTACCACCGTGACAATAACGGTAAATTCAGATTAAGAGAGGTATCCATGGCGGAAAGCTCAAAAGGAAGGATAATCCACGGCGTCGGCGGACTTTACACCGTCCGTCTGCCCGAGGCGGACGTAAAATGCAGAGCCAGAGGCTCTTTCAGACACGCAAATATTACCCCGCTTGTGGGGGATTTTGTAAATATAGGAATTGACGACAACGGAAACGCCGTCATAGACGAGATATGCGAGCGCAAAAACTCGCTTATCCGCCCTCCGCTTGCCAATATTGACTATGTTTTTGTCACTATGGCGGCGGCGTCGCCAAAGCCAATGCTTGATATGACGGACAAGCTGTGCGCCATACTCGAGCACAACTATATCACCCCCGTGATAGTAGTAGGCAAATGCGAGCTTGACAGGGAATATGCTGAGCAGATAAAGAAAATATACTCAAAGGCGGGATATGACGTGTTTATACTGTCTTGCGCGACGGGAGAGGGAATAGACGAGATACAAAAATTCGTAAGCGAAAATCTCTCGGGCAAGCTTTCAGCGTTTGCAGGCGCGTCGGGCGTTGGAAAATCCACGTTGCTCAACAAGCTTTTCCCCGATCTTGAGCTTGGCACGGGCGAGATAAGCCGAAAGGTTGAGCGAGGCAAGCATACGACTCGCGCCGTGACTCTTTTTGAGGTCTGCGGCAAGGACGGATACCTTGCCGACACCCCGGGCTTTTCAATGCTGGATTTTGACCGCTTTGATTTTTTTGATATTGAAAATTTACCCAACGTTTTCCCCGAGATACACGAGTGTGTTGGGCTTTGCAAATATACAAAATGTACTCATACAAAAGAGGAAGGGTGCGCGGTGCTGAAAAAGGTGAGGCGCGGTGAAATGGCAAAATCCAGACATGAAAGCTACATAGAACTCTACAATGTGTTGAAAAATAAACAAAAGTGGAATAAATAATATGAAAAGAGCATTTATATACACGGGCGGAGAGATATTTCCGCAGTACATAACAGAAAGACCCGAGGAGGATGACATAGTCATCGCGGCGGACTCGGGATATGAAAGCGCCAAGAAAATGGGAGTCAATGTCGATATTCTGATAGGCGATTTTGATTCACTCAAGGGCGAGCTTCCAAAGGACGTGCCTGAAATATTACAGGTGCCCGTAAAAAAGGACCTGACCGACACGCAGCTTGCGGTCGAAAAGGCTGTTGAGAAGGGAGCTTGCGAGATATTTATCATAGGTTCAACTTCGGGAAGGCTTGATCACACGCTTTCCACCCTCGCAATTCTTGAAAATCTCTGGGAAAGACACAAAAGAGGGTATATAATCAGCGGACAAAACAGAATTTCCTATATAAAAAACACCAATCACATAGTTTTGAGAAGTGATTATAAGTATTTTTCGCTTATCGCGACGGATGTTGCCAAGGGAGTCAGCATTGAGGGCGCGGTGTATCCCCTCAAAAACAAGACGCTTGACAGAAAGCTTCAATATGCAGTATCCAATCAGATAGAGGGCAACGCAGCGCTTGTCACAGTCAAAAAAGGCGGACTTTACATTATAGAATCCAGGGATATTTAAGGGCAAAACCCATATATTTGCGCAGCATTTAACAAAAACTCATCCTTTAGCATAATATATCAGTGAATAGAACTGCTATGGAGGTAGAGTATGAAGATAGTTCTTGTCCGCGCGCCGAGTATAGTTTCGCCCATATTGCGTAAAATTTTTAAAATAAAGAAAGAAAAACCCCCAAAATAAGCAATTTTATTGGAGAAAAAATGAAGGATAACAGATTTCTTCCCGTAAATGCAGAGGAGATGAGGGAGCTTGGCTGGGATGCGCCTGACTTTGTTTACGTAAGCGGTGACGCATATGTTGACCACCCCACGTTTGGTGCGGCAATAATCACGAGAGTCCTTGAAGATAAAGGATTTCGTGTGGCTATGCTCTCTCAGCCTGACTATAAGTCCTGCGAGGACTTCAAGCGGTTTGGCAGACCTCGTCTTGGCTTTCTCGTCAGCGCGGGAAATATAGATTCCATGGTGGCGCACTACACAGCCGCCAAAAGAAAAAGAAATAACGACTATTACTCCCCCGGCGGCAAGGCGGGCAAGCGCCCTGACCGTGCGGTCATAGTCTATTCCAACAGAATACGCGAGGCGTATGGTGACGTGCCGATAATTCTTGGCGGTCTTGAGGCGTCGCTCCGCCGCTTTGCGCACTATGATTATTGGGACAATAAGGTGCGCCGCTCGGTGCTTGTTGACAGCCGCGCGGATATTCTTACGTACGGAATGGGAGAAAATATACTTATTCGAATAGCAGAGCTGCTTGATAAAGGTGTTCCCGTCAAGAAAATACGTGACGTGCGAGGCACGGTGTATCTTTGCTCGCCTGAGGACAAGGTGAATTTTCCCGTTGCGGCAACATTTGATTACAATATATTAAAGGAAGATAAGCGAGAATATGCTCGCGCCTTTGGCGTGCAGTATAAAAATCAGGATTCCATTAACGGACAAGCCATTTGCGAGATATACGACAACAAAATGCTCGTACAAAATCCTCCTATGCCGCCGCTTGAGCGCGAGGAGCTTGATCACGTTTACAGTTTGCCATACGCGAGGACGTATCATCCTATGTACGAAAAGGATGGCGGCGTTCCCGCTATTGAGGAGGTTCAATTCTCGATAACTCACAACAGAGGCTGCTTTGGCGCTTGTAATTTCTGCGCGCTGGCGTTCCATCAGGGAAGGACCGTGCGCTCGCGCAGTATAGAGTCCTGCGTGAGAGAAGCGGAAATTATAACAAAAATGCCTACGTTTAAGGGATATATACACGACGTCGGAGGACCGACGGCGAATTTCCGTTATCCGTCCTGCGACAAGCAGCTTAAGGACGGAGTCTGCCCGAGCAGAAAATGTCTTGCTCCCAGCCCCTGCAAAAATTTGAAGGTGGATCACACGGAATATATAAAGCTGATAGAGGAGATCGAAAAGATCCCCAAGGTGAAAAAGGTATTTATCCGTTCGGGAATTCGCTTTGATTACCTTATGTGTGACAAGAATGACGCATTCTTCAGAAAGCTTGTCCGCGATAACGTTTCGGGTCAGCTCAAGGTTGCCCCAGAGCATTGCTCAAGCCCTGTTCTTCGCTGTATGGGCAAGCCTGATTTCGAGGTCTATCAGGGCTTCCGCAAAAAATATTTTGATCTGTGTCACGAGGCGGGTAAGGAGCAGTATCTTGTACCTTATCTTATGTCGAGTCACCCTGGCTCAACCTTGCAGGATGCGGTAAATCTTGCGGTCTGCCTTAAGCGCGACAACTATGCGCCCGAGCAGGTCCAGGACTATTATCCTACACCGGGCACGGCGTCAACGGTTATGTATTATACGGGAATAAATCCGCTTGATATGAAGCCTGTTTACGTAGCCTCGGACTACCATGAAAAGCAGCTCCAGAGAGCGCTTTTACAGTTCAACCGTCCGCAAAACGCCGCGCTTGTACGCGAAGCGCTCAGATGCGCGGGCAGGGAGGATCTTATAGGCTTTGGAAAGGATTGCCTTGTCCGTCCCGAGGGCAGCGCGAAGGGATCCGATAACGCTCGTCGCGACAAGGGCGCCGGCAAAAAGGATGCTGCCGGGCAAAACGGAAGACGAGCGGACAGCACGCGCAAATCCTCCTCGGACAGCCTACGCGCAGGGCAGCATAGGAACAAAAAAGCCTTGCCAAAAGCTAAATCAAGTCAAGCAAAACGCAAAAGATAATTGAGCTTTGGCCCGCCGATTTGAGTCGGCGGGCTTTTTTGTCGAAAAATAATGTATTTTTTGGAATATATTATAATTTATAGGAAAAATTTTCATTAAAAATAATGCAAAAATCTGTTTTAAGTGCTTGACAAGTCAAATGCTTTGTGCTATACTTGTAAATAAGGTAGAATCTCTCAAAGTGGGCTAACTATCCCTATTTTAGAGATAACTTAAAAAAATAATGTTTTTTGGAAGAACCCAAAAACAAAACATGGAGGTATTTATGAACCGTAATTTCGCGAAAATTTCGGTGGTCATCGTTGCCCTCGTGCTTGCTCTTGCTTTCTGCTTGACAGGCTGTAAGGTTGACGATGTTGCCGCGGACCTCGGCACAACAAAGGACGAGGTTTCCGCTAACAAGGCTGATGCCGCGAAGGCGCTTGAAGAGGCAGTAAAAGCTCTTGAAGCGAAGATTGCCGCAAACGAAGCAGATTGTGCTGCTGAGATTGCTGCTTTGAACGCAGCTCTCGAAGAAGCAAAGACTTCCGGTGCGGTTACCGTTGCAGACCTTGAGGCTGCAGAGAAGGCTCTTAACGATGCTATCGCAGCAGTAAGAGCAAGCCTCGACGCAGCTAAGAAGGATCTTAGTGACAAGATCACAGCAAACGATGCAAAGATCAATGCTGAAGTAGCAGCTCTTAACAAGGCTATTGCAAATGCAGAAGCAGCACTTAAGGCAGCAGCTGCTGCTGACAAGGCAGCTCTTGAGTCTTCTCTTGCAGCAGCTAAGGCAGAGCTTGAAGCAGCTGTTGAAGCACTTAAGGCTGATATGGATAAGCTCACAGAGTTTGTAAACTCTGCAGTAGCAGATCTTAAGGCTGACATCGCAGCAGAGAAGAAGGATATCACAGATTCCATCGTAGCTCTCGAGAACGCTCTCTTGATCGCAAAGGGCGAGGCAGCAGATGCAGACGCAGCTGTTAAGGCAGAGCTTGAGCAGGCTATCGCAGAAGCAACCAAGGCTATCGTTGAGGTTCTTGAAATTGCTGACGCAGAGCTTGAGGAAGAGCTCAGAGAGGCTATAGATGGTCTTGCAGAGTCCATCACAGCTCTTGAAGAGGCTCTCGGCATCTACGAGGCAACAACCGAAAAGGTTATTGCAGTATGGAATGAGATCTATGAGATCTACGGTGAGTGGAATGCGCTTTGCGTAGAGCACAACGTAGACGCAAAGGTTAAGGCTCCTGTTGACAAGGCATACCAGCTCGTTCAGGTTCTCCTTGGCAGAGCAGTTAACGCTGAAGAGGTTGATGCTGTAAAGGCAGACTTCATAGCAGTTGTAGCTGGCGCTCAGGTTGAAGTTCCTACACTTAACAATCTCAATAAGATTTATGAAGCTCTTGTTTCCGCTGAGGAAGAGCTTGCAAACGAAGAGACAGACCTTGCCGCTGTAAGAACAACTCTTCTTGGCGTAAAGGCTGAGCTCGCAACAGTTACTCTCGACGTAATTCTCGTTGACGGTGTAGTTGTTGATCTCTCCGAAAAGTATGATGAAGTTTGCGACGTTTACAACGCAGAGAGAGTTGCAGCTGTATATGCGCTTATCGACAGCGTTGCAGCAGAGATCGTCGCAGTTGACAATTACAATGCTATCTGGGATGCACAGAATAAGGCATTTGACGTAGAGCCCGTTATCGACGCTCTCGTTGCTGATGTAGAAATCGCAGTTGACGTTGAGGACACTGACGCTCTCTACGACGCATACAACAGCCTCTGCGCTCTTGTTCCCAACCAGCTCCTTGACATTGCCGTTAACGTTTACCTTGCAGGCGGTGATATTGAGCGTGCAGAAATCTGCCTCGAGGATGCAGTATACGAAATCGGTTGTCTCCCTGCAGAGACTGAGGGTCTCGCAGAGCTCAATGCAAAGGCAGTTGAGGTTGAAGCGGCTATCGCTTCCGCTTACATCGAGCTTGCGCTCGTAGCTGTTGAAAACGCATCCGATATCGAAGCTCTTAAGAAGGCTATCGCTGATATCGACGCTAACCTTGCAGAAGCAAAGGCTGATATCTTTGCTATGGTAGACGGTGAGGCAAAGGAAGCAGTTATAGCTCAGTACGTAGCAGCTCAGCAGGCTAAGCTTGCTAAGATGGAAGCAGTAGCTTACGTAGCACTTGACGCAGCTGTTGATCTCAAGGACGTAGAAGTAGTTGAAAGCTACAAGAGCGAGATCGGTATGGCTATTCTCGCAGTTATGATGGACGAGGTTGGAGTTAACGTAGACGACTTCGGCATGACATACAGCAACCTTTCTATGGCAGCAGCTGAAAAGGTTCTCGCATTCGCAGCAGCAGCTATCGAAAACGCTGAGACCGCAGATGCAGTTGCAGCAGTTGCAGAAACTCTCGCAGCAGCAAAGGCTAAGATCGACGTTCTCGCAGCAGACGCAGTTCTCGCAGCAGACGCAGCAAGCGCAGAGAGAATCGCAGCTATGACAGCTAAGTACGAACAGTACACAGGTCTTGTTGCTCTCGTTGAAGAGGGTAAGGCTATTGCAAACATCATTGCAGGTCTTAAGGCTGACGCTATCGTAGGTACAAAGACAGAATCCGAGATAATCACAGAATACAACGTTGCAGCAAAGGCTTGGGTAGAGACTCTCGATAAGCTCTACACCTTTGAGACAAAGACAGGCTACGAAACTCTCAGAGCTCTCATCAACGAGGCTAAGGCAGAGGAACTTATAGCTGCATTCGAGGCTAAGATCGCTAACCTCGTAGAAATCGCTACAGATCTTATTAACAAGATCAAGGCAATCAACGCAAAGGTTACCGAGGACGGTTACACCTTCGCATTGATCACAGATATTGAGGCTGTAAAGGCTGCCTTCAGAACTTGGGAGCAGAACGCAACCGACGCTGACGGTGTAGGCTTCGTTATCGCTTACGTTTCCGACGGTGAGTACACTAACGAAAACCTCAATACAGTTATCGTTACTATCCAGACAGAATACAACGCATTCGTTAAGGGTGCTCAGGACGCATGGACCAACTGCTACACAGACTACTACAAGTCTCTTACAGTTGAGAACCTCGTTTGGAACGAAACAGCTCTTACAGCAGTAAGAGAGTGGTTCACAAAGTACGGCACAGAGGCAGCTGATTATGAGATCGCAGGTGTTGGTACATCTGTTGAGGAAGCAGCTCTCGTAGTACTTGAAGAAAAGCTTGCAGCTCTTAAGGCAGAGCGCAAGGCTCTCGTTGAGAAGTTTGCAGCAGACGCAGCAGCTCTCCAGGAGAGAATTGAGGCACTTGGATTTATTACAACAGATTCCGCAGAAACAGTTAAGGCTCTCAGAGCTGACGTTGATGCTTGGAACAAGGCTGTTGTTGACAATGCAATTGATTTCACAGCAGAATTCGGCAAGGCAGTAGTTATCGACGAGACAAAGCTCGTAGAGGCTGAGGCTAAGCTCGTTGACCTTGCAGCTCAGATCGAAAACATCAAGGCTCTCATCGAGGCTCTTGAGATTCCCACTATCGGTACAGACATCGCAGCTCCTTACTTTGCTGACGTAGCAGCTAAGGATGCATACGTTGCACAGGTTAAGGCTATCACTGATGCAATCGCTAAGTTCAATACAGACAACGATGGCAACAGAGGCTGCATCTCTGATGAAGAGCTTGCAAAGGTAGTTGAGGCTGATTCCGATCTCTTCGTTGCTAAGTATGAGGCAGCTCTCAACGCTTACAACACATATGCAAACGCAGTTGCAGGTGTTGCAAACGACACAGTTCTCGCAAAGCTCGAGGCATATCTCGTAGCTGTAAGAAATGAAATCAACGCAGTAGGCGTAGCTAGAGCTACATACGCTGAAACAATGGCTGCAATTCTTGCTCCTTACAATGCAAGAGTTGAGGCAACAGTAGCAGTTTACAACGAGTATGTTGAGGCTTGCACAGGTGTTGCAAACGATACACTTCTCGCTAAGTTCGAGGCATTCCTTAAGGAAGCTGTAGCAGCAATTGCTGGTGCAGAGGTTGAGGGTATCGACGCTATCGTTGAGCTCTACACTCTTAAGTTTGAGACCGCTGTAGTAGTTTACAATGCATACACAGAGACAACTAACGGCGTTTCTGACGCAGAGATCCTCGCAATTATGGATACATATTTCAATGAGGCTCTCAGAGAAATCTCCACAGCTAACCTTAACACACCTAACTACAAGGCATACATCGCTCAGATCGGCACAAATGCTGAGAGCAAGTTCAATGACATAAAGGAAGGCAACGGCCTTCCTGTATGTCAGGAGCATACATATGATAACGCTTGCGACCCCGTTTGTAACGTTTGTTACTACACACGCGTTCCCGCAGATCACGAATACGACTTCGATTGTGACGTAGACTGTAACGTTTGCGGCGCAGTTCGCGTAGTTGAATGTTCTGATGGCGAGGTTCACGACGGCGTTTGTGAGTGCGGCAAGAAGGTATATGGTACTCTTGAAGCTCCCCTTACCACAACAGGCGCATACACAGCAAACACAGGCCTTGCTAAGGATGAATTTTCCGCAGAAAAGTACTATGTAACAGGTGTTGTTACAGAAATCGGCTCAACAGGCAAATACTACAGAAACGTTTACATTACCGACGGTACAACAAAGTTCTTTATTTACTCCATCAATATGGGTGACGGTATTGACGGCTTTGGCGTTGGTGATACTATTACAGCATACGGTTATATCCAGAATTACTATGGTGATACCATTGAGATGACAGGTAAAAACGGTGATTATCCTTATGCACTTGTTGTTGTAAAGCACACCTGCGTAGCGGATGGTGAGGCAACCTGTACAAAGGCTGCTAGATGTACTGCTTGCGGCACAGTAATGACGGAAGCTCTTGGCCACACAACCGATGATGGTACATGTGAAAGATGCGGCGAGGAAATCAGTGCTGAAAGTACAGTTGGTCAGACCTTGGTACTTGAAATCACTAAGGAAGACTTCACTAGCGTAAGCTATGCTGACAATAACAAAGCACATACCGAAAATGGTTATACCTACACATCTAACCAGGTAATGAATCAGCAGGGAAATATGCAGTGGCAGAAGAACAAGGGTTATATTACCATAACCTCCGCTGATATAGTTAAGGTAGAAATGAAGGTTTCCGCTGGTACATTTACCGTAACAGTTGGCGGTTCTACCGTTCATGGAACAACCGTTGATGGTGTGACAACATACGATCTTACCGGTGCAACAGGCGAAATTAAGATTTCTGTTGGTGGTGCAACTGGAAAGGTTGATTACGTTAAATTCTATAAGTAATAATAATTCAAAACCCGCACCCCTCGGGGTGCGGGTTTTATTTTATAAAAAAGCGCGGAGCTTTATTAAAGCTCCGCGCTTTTTTGTTTTTTAATTATTCCTCAACGGGTGTTACGTCGTCGTCCTCAATTATGCAGCCGAGGGTTGCGCCGCAAGCGGGGCACATGAGCTCCTCTGCGTTTACGGAATCGTCAAAGCAAACTGTCTCGCCGCAGGAGGGGCAAACTATCTCGTAGTATTCCTCGTCCTCGTAGAGATCACAGTCATCGCAATCCTCGCACTCGTCGCAGAGATCGCAGCATTCGCAATCGCCGTCGCACTCATCCCAATCGTCATCCTCGTCGTCGAGGTCGAGAAGAACCTCCTCAACGTCGCCAAGGTCCTCGTCAAGCTCTTCGCAGTAGTCTGCAAGCTCAGCAATATCGTACTCAACGTCGTCGATCTCCTCAGCCATCTCTGTGCAAAGCTCGATGAGAGCCTTGATGAGCTTTGCTTCAGCCGTGTCCTTCTTATCAAGGTCAAGACCCTCTGCAAGACCCTTTATATAAGCGCATCTTTCTGTAAGTGTCATTTTTTTATACCATCCTTTTTTATTTTAAAAACGGGAAATCCACGTATAATATGGATTTCCCGAGTTTTTCAGCTTTTAGCTTTAAATTAAGCTCTGGAGAGATACTGACCGTCGCGAGTATCAATCTTGAGAACGTCACCAACGTTGATGAAGAGCGGAACCTTGATTACCGCGCCTGTCTCAAGAGTTGCGGGCTTGAGTGTGTTTGTAGCAGTGTTGCCTGCAAAGCCGGGGTCTGTCTCTGTAACCTCAAGCTCAACGAATGTGGGAGGCTCAACTCCGAATACGTTGCCCTTGTAGGAGATGATCTTACACATCATTTCTTCCTTAACGAACTTGAAAGCGTCACCGAGCTTGTCTCTGTTAAGAGGAAGCATATCGAATGTCTCCATATCCATGAAGTAGTAAAGGTCACCGTCAGTGTAGGAGTACTGCATGTCCTTTCTTTCGATATACGCGTTTTCATACTTGTCTGTGGGGCTGAAAGTCTTTTCAACAACCGCACCTGTGATTACGTTCTTAAGCTTCGTACGAACGAAAGCGGCACCCTTACCGGGCTTAACGTGCTGGAACTCGATAACCTGGAATACGTTACCGTCCATTTCAAATGTAATGCCATTCTTAAAATCGCCGGCTACTACCATTGTTTTATACCTCCAAAATTAGATACTTATTTTTTTACGTATATATTTACATTTCATTATATCACGGCAGAAAAAAATTGTCAATAGGGCAATTGGATAAAGCCTAAATTTTTTATACCTTTTGGACGTCTATGAGCGCCCCGTCAAGCGAGAATATGCAAAATTCACTCTTTTCATATATCGCGTACGACTTGGGATTGCCACCCTTTGGCAGACTCACCGAGCCGGGATTAAGGCAGAGAATGCCGTCCTTTTCCACAAAGCCGAGCAGGTGCGTGTGACCATAGAGGAATACCGAGCCCTCGGGCAACGGAGGGAGGTTTTCGGGGTTATATTTGTGTCCATGCGAGAGATATATAGATAGGTCCTTCTCACTATCGTATATCCAACCGAAGTCGGAAAGCACGGGGAAGGATAGCACCATCCCGTCGACCTCAGCCTCGCAGTTTCCCTTGACGCACAAGAGCTTATCGGACACCTTGTTGAGCATTTCAATAACCTTTTTAGGCGCGTAATTTTCAGGCAGGTCATTTCTCGGTCCGTGGTAGAGAATGTCTCCAAGCAATACTATTTTTTCCACTCCGCGAGAGGTTGCCTCGTCGAGTATTTTCTGACAGCAGACTGCGTCGCCGTGTATATCCGATGCTATGAGTAGTTTCATATATTTACCGCCTTACTTGTTTTTCTTACTTGTATTATAACATAAAATTTCACACATTTCAACAAGCCAAGGCTAAGTTTTGCTTTGCGGCAGGGGTTTTTATTTTTTCCAAAGTTTTCAAAAAGTTTATACGTAATCCCCTTGAAAAAGAAGTGCGAAAATGGTAAAATAATTATAGGCTATAAGCCACAATTTTTCAGACGGTCAGGGCGAGCATAATGGTATTTTCAAGTATGTTTTTTGTTCTTGTTTTCCTCGTTTTGTGCTACGGAGTTTATCTTCTCGCAAAAACGATGAAGCAGAAAAATATAGTTCTTTTAGTTTCATCACTTATATTTTACGCATGGGGCGGTCCGGTCCTGTGCCTTTTGCTCTGCCTTGAAACTTTTATTTGCTATATTGGTGCGAGAATAATTGACTTCACGAAAGAGAAAAAGCAGCGCCTTGCGCACACGTGGGTGACGGTGCTTGTTTGTCTTGGGCTTCTTGTTTTCTTCAAATACACGGGATTTTTCGCGAGCAATTTTATAAGTCTTTTCCACCTTGATGCAACAGCCCCCTCAATAGTCCTTCCAATAGGTATATCTTTTTACACCTTCCAGCTTATATCTTACGTTATTGATGTTTACCGTAAGGAAACAAAAGCGCAGAAAAAATATTGGATGCTCCTGCTTTACGCGTCGCTTTTCCATCAGTGTATCGCGGGTCCTATCGTGCGCTATTCGGACGTAAACGAGGAGCTTGAAAGCAGACAGATGACGCTTGAGGGCATAAGCCAGGGCTTTACGAGATTTTCTGTGGGACTTGCAAAAAAGGCGGTGCTGGCTAACGGCTGCGCGGCTATTGCAGATACGCTTCTTAAGCTTGAAGGACTTGAGAGCCAGTCCTCGCTCGGCATAATTCTCGGTGTTTTTGCCTATGCGCTGCAGCTTTATCTTGACTTTTCCGCATACTCTGATATGGCAATAGGCATGGGTCTTATGGTCGGATTGCACTACAAGGAAAACTTCAATTATCCTTACGTGGCGCATTCGGTGACTGACTTCTGGCGTCGTTGGCATATGTCGCTGTCCTCGTTTTTCCGTGATTACGTTTACATACCGCTCGGCGGAAACAGGGTTTCCGTTCCAAGACATATGTTAAACCTCTTTATCGTCTGGGCGTTGACGGGATTCTGGCACGGCGCGTCGTGGAATTTCGTGCTCTGGGGAATATTCTATTTTGTGTTCCTGGCGCTTGAAAAGTTCGTGTTGAGATTCAAAAATCAGCCTAATGCCATCACAAGAATACCCAGAACACTCTATACGCTCGTCGTGGTATTCTTTGGCACTATGCTTTTCAAATTTACAAGTCTTTCGGCCTTTGGCACTGCATTTGTTGGCATTTTCTGCGGAAACGGCAACAGCTTTTCCAATATGCAGGTCAAGAGCGAGTTTATGGGCAATATATTCTTCCTTATCGTATGCGCGCTTGCCTGCACGCCGATAGTTCCTTATGTATCAAGATTTCTTGAGAAAAACAAGAGCACAAACAAGGTAAGGCTCGTCATTTCTGCGATAGCTCCCGCCGCGCTTATAATACTGTCGCTTTTGGCTCTTGCGGGAGACAGCTACAACCCCTTTATCTATTTCCAATTCTGATGGGTATATAAAATGAAAGAAATATTTAGCAAGGAAAACACACGTGGGTTCGAAAACAAGACCCACCTGATAAAAATAATATCCTCTACGGCGATCATTTGTGTTTTCGCCGTTGTTGGACTCTGCTTCTTTTTCAGACCGACGTACTCTGAAAACGAAAAGAGAAATCTTACCGAGTTCCCGAAATTCAGCTTTGAGTCATTTTTCTCGGGCGACTATTTTTCGCAGATAAGTCTGTGGTACTCCGACACGTATCCTTTGCGCGAGTCAATGATAAACGCAAACTCGGGTATTCAGTCGATGTACGGTGACCGCGAGGACCAGCTCATAATCCCGTCGGGAGGAAACACTACAATTGAGAACGGCGGCGCGGTTGAAAATTTCGGCGGAATCTGGATACAGAACGACACAAAGACCGCATACGAGATCTTTTACAACAGACAGTCTGTAAACGATAGATATATTGCCGCGATAAACCAGGCGGCGCACAAGCTTGGCAAGGACGTGAACGTCTATAATATGGTCGTGCCGCTTCATTATACCTATAAGCTGACCGATGAGCAGATAGCCCAGGTGGGCGCGTCGGACTGTGTGGATGTTATGAACTATATTTACAGCGGGCTTGACAAGAGTGTGACCTCGGTAAATATACATGATCAGCTTCTCTCGCACAAGGACGAATACATATATTTCAGAACCGACCACCATTGGACAGCTCGCGGCGCGTATTATGCCTACGTTGCCTTTTGTGAGGAGAAGGGAATTAAGCCCACACCCCTCGAGGACTATACAAAGCTTGAGTTTGATAACTTCCTTGGCACGTTCTATTCGCAGTCGGGGCAGAATAAGACACTCAAGAATAATCCCGATTACGTCGAGGCATTTATTCCCAACGGAACTAATCTGTTGACCGCGATCACGCAGGACGGACGCGAAACGGAATATGCTATAGTTTATAAGAAAGCGGACAAATACAGCGCGGCTAATAAGTATATGTGCTTTATCGGCGGAGATAATCCCGTGTCCACTATCCACAACGACAATATAAACGACGGCTCATCCATAGTCGTTATAAAGGAGTCGTACGGAAACGCCTTCGTGCCGTTTATTGTGGACTCGTACGAGTATGTTTACGTAATAGACTACAGATATTTTGACGGTAATCTTGTTGACTTCGTTGAGGACAACGGCATAAAAGACGTGCTTTTCCTCAACTATATCTCCACCACCTCTACCGAGTCAAAGATCGGTCAGATAGAGGACATTATAGGATAAATAAAGAGCATCTCACAATTTGTGAGATGCTCTTTTTCTTATTTTCCAACCGCCCTATAGACCTCGCAGTACATATAAAGCGAGCCGAGGCAGATTATGGGTTTGTTTTCCTCAAGCGCCTTTTGCTTGGCAAGGGAGATAGCTTCGCTAACGCTCTCGCAAGGTGTTGCGGAAATTCCGAAGCCCTCAAAGGTCGCCGCAAAATCAGTGGCGGGCAAAGCTCTTGGATTGTCGGGGGTGACGGTGAAGGCGAATGAGGCAACCTCACTCATTTTTTCCGCCATATATTTGTAGTCC
Organism: Eubacteriales bacterium; assembly: GCA_045593485.1. Taxonomy (GTDB): domain Bacteria; phylum Bacillota; class Clostridia; order Oscillospirales; family CAG-272; genus SVTX01. The sequence goes on from JAZNWS010000157.1 coordinate 29,249, forward strand.
TTGTCAGCCATAACGCCTGTGACTATAATTACCTTTTCGTCGGGAAAATACAGCTTTACGCTCTCTATTGCCGCTTCGATTCCCTCGGGGTTGTGACCGCCGTCGGAAATAATTGTCGGTGAGTCGGATAGTTTTTCAAATCTTGCTTTCCACTCGACTGTGGCAAGACCGTTGTAAATTGCCTTGTCGGAAATTTCAAGACCCTGTGCCTTGAGAATGTTTACCGCCTCCAGCGCGTTGCAGGCATTGTGCGGCTGATACGAGCCGAGCAGTGGGATTTTTACGTCCTTATAATCGTAAAAATCAAAGATTGAGCCGTCAAGACTTGTGGCTTTGAGGGCAAATGAGGAGCGGTCTACCTCAAAATAGTCCGAGCCGCACTCATCTGCCTTAGCTTTTATGACCTCTGCCGCCTCGATGTTGTCTGAGCAGAAAAGAACGGGTATGCTTTCCTTTATAATACCAGCCTTTTCTCTTGCAATCTCGGGGATAGTGTTGCCGAGAAATGATGTGTGGTCAAAGGAAATTCCCGTTATGACCGACAGAAGAGGTGTTTTTATGATGTTTGTGGAGTCAAGTCTGCCGCCCATTCCGCACTCAAGCACCACGACGTCGCAGCCTTCTCTTGCAAAATACTCAAACGCAATAGCGGTTATAAGCTCAAACTCGGTGGGGGAATCCTCCATAGAGTCAGCAAAGGGCTTTACGTACTCGGTAATTTTTGCAAGCTCCGTGTCGGGAATATCCTGACCGTTTATCTTCATTCTCTCGTTGAAGCGAAGCACGAAGGGGGAGGTGTAAAGCCCCACCTTGTAGCCTGCCTCCTTGAGAATGTTTGCGGTCATAGAGCAGAACGAGCCCTTGCCGTTAGTTCCCGCAACGTGAATGAATTTGAGCTTGCTTTGCGGATTTCCCATTTTACCGAGCAATTCAGTCGTGCGCTCAAGTCCCGGGCGAGAGCCCTTCCAGCACACCGAATGAATATAATCAAGAGCCTCGCTGTAGGTCATTTTATTTTTCCTTTCTCTTGGGAGCATTTTGTCCACTTGCTTGACAAACGCCACGTTGTTGCAAAGCAGACAGACGACGGCGCACTCCGCCGCGCCGACGACTGTGTAGGTGAGAAGACGCCACAACCCCGTTTCAACAAGGGGCAGGGAGTAGAACAGCGAAAGCCCGACTGTTTTTATTACGACCGAGCCGAGCAGATGCGATATTGACACGGACAGGATCACGCAGGCGGTATTCTTTTTTCTGAATATAAGCGGGAAAATACCGCTGATAAGACCGACACACGCCGCGCCCGCCGTAATTATTGGGTTTATAGTGTATCCGACCATAAGACATCCAAGAATATCTGCCACCGCACCCACCGCCGCGCCGACTATCGGGCCGAAGAACACGCCCGAAATTATCACAGGCAGATTTTCAAAGCTTATGCGGATGGACGGCGTGAGATTGAATGCAAGATATTTTCCAAGCACAATACTCATGCCCGCAAGGATCGCCGCGCAAGCCATCACCTTAAGACTGCCGAAAATAAGTCTTTTTGATTGCTTTTTCATATAAAAATACCTCCTCTCGCCATATGGCAGAAAGGAGGTATAGTAAGCCTCTTTGGGTGCCGTATGAAGCGGGATGCAAAGCCGAGACCGCATTGATGCGCTATATGTGCCATCAAAATTCGTCCGCAAGACAACTCCCCGTTCTCGCGGCACTTACGCCTTGACTTTTACTCTTCAAGATTTGTGGTTTTCCACAACATTATTATATCACTATTTTTTTCAATGTCAATAGAATTTAATCATTTGACAAGTCATTTGTGGGGCGAATTGTGACCTCACCGCTGAAAATTCTTATCGGGGCGGTATCTCCGTCGCGCAAAAGCAGTAATGCGCCGTCGTCATCAACGCCCGCAACCAATCCGCAGACAGTTTCACCGTTCTGTGTGGCCGAGACTTGCTTGCCCATAAGCATAAAATGCTCTCTGTAAAGCTCCATATACGAGCGGTCGGAGGTGTTGCTTGCAAACTCGCGCAAAAGGCTTATAATTTTTGCGATAAGCTCTTCTTTTGAGGACCTCAAGGTGACAGCCCCCGCAATATCCCGTATCTCCTTGGGAAATCTGGTCTTGCCAATATTTATTCCGATTCCGACGATAATATAGTTATCATCGCCAATACCCGAGACCGCCTCGGTGAGAATTCCGCAGACCTTTTTGCCGTTCTGATATATATCGTTGACCCATTTTATCTGAAAATTGCCCTCACAACACTCACAAAGAGCCTTTGTGACTGCCGCAGCCGCTGCGGTCGTGACAGAAACAGAGTTGCACACACAGTCGGACTTAAAGGCGAATGACATATATATACCTCTGCCTCGGCTGTAAAATTTTCTGCCCATACGGCCTCTGCCAGATGTTTGTTTGTCCGCAATATACGTAAAGGGAAGGCGCGCGCCCTCAAAAATCTTTTTGCGCGCTTGGGTGTTGGTCGAGTTTACAAGTAAATTCCAATATACGTCCACTCCTGATAGAGCATTTATTTTGTTTATATCAAGCATTATTCTGTCCTCGATCTGTTTTATTGGCAAGCAGAGAAATAAGCTTTATACAGAAAGCAACAGTTCCTATCGCCATAATTCCAAGTATGACGCCCATCTCGATAGGCAGCGACACCGAGAACGCGATAAGGAAAAGCGGTTTTCCTATGTGTACCATAAAGTCGGGATACGTGCTTTCAAGAACCTCGAGCAGAGTAGCAAAAATTATATTTATCGCAATTCCCGAGCAGAGCGTGATTATCTTTGCCATAGCCGGAATATCTCTCTTTTCTGGCTTGAATACAAGGAAACCAAGATTCATCATGGGTACAATGAACACCCACAAAAGCAAGAATATATATCTGAAATCGTAAAAAGCGTTTTCAAACGCGCTGAACGTCGCGTATATTGACGCGCCGCTGAATACGAATACAACTATTGCAAGTATGCAAAGAGGGATGTATTCCCAAACGCGCAGCTTGAAAGAGCCTGCCATCCTAAGACCTTCTTTGAATTTTGCCGCCTGTGACGTTGGAGAGATCACCGTTGCGATATTAAATACCTGAAGCGCGATCAATACAAAGTGAATGACGATTACATCGTAGGGGAAGTGCAAAAAAATACTCGGCAGAGCGTCATAGACGCCGAATTTGTTGTTGCTTATATAAAGCTCTATGTTCTTGAAAACAAATATAAGGCAAATTGCAGCGTATAAGATTACAAATACACTGTAAATGATTTTTGCCACCTTTTTTGTGCCCTTTACGTAGAAATCATAAAAGTAGAAAAGAAAGCAAATAACGGGCAAAAGGTATGAAAGTACCATCGGCAGCATAACGGACGGCTCTCTGAAGCCGTTTGCGATAAAGCCTGACAGGCACTTGTAAAAGTCATACATAAAAAAGCAAGCGAACAACAGTGCAACACAGGTAAAAGCATTTGTCAGGCTGGCTTTAAGATTAGTCTTCATAATGCTCGTACCCTCCCGTTATATTTACAAAATTCTCTTTGATATTCTCTATTGAAACAAACTCCTCCCTGGTCATACCGTCCTTGAGGGTTATGGTTTTATAGCCTATCATATCGGTGTCGTGATAGAGCTGATTTGTCGCCTTGACGCCATACGAGAAAATCGCCTTGTCGTCTATACTGTCGCTGTGCGCGTTGTAGATAAAATCGCCGTAGTTTATATGGTCGTGTCCGCAGAAAAAGGCGAGAATATTAGCCTTGCGGAGCAATTCGTACGAGCCGTTATTCTCATAGCCGTAAAGCACATGCTCACGATATTCACCCTGACCCACGAGCGACGAGTCGTCTGCCGCAAGATACTGATCCCACGCCTCCTGATACTCGTAAAAGGGAATATGGAAGAACGCAAGACCTATGTAGTCCTTGTCCTTGGTCGCGTTCTGATATATCTCGTTTGCGTGGTCAAGCTGCTCGGGGTGTATGACGTCATAGTCGTAATCAAGCCCCATATAGTGATATGTATTTGAGTCTATAAGATGTATTCTGTATTTGACGTCGACCTCGTCAGCTGATTTTGTCGCATCATCTACCAAATCGATATAGTAATTAGTCAAACCAAAGAGATTATCGTCCTCATAGTCCACGAAAGCAGCGTATTTCGAGTCGGCTATTTCCTGTCCGTCCTTGGTGGCATAAGAGCTTATGACCTCGTTTATAAAATATCTTGGGTAGTCGCCTTGATTGTCGTGGTTTCCAAACGTGACGGCAAACTTCGTAAGACGGCCGCCTCTTTTCTCGGTGAGCGCCTTGCATTCGTTGTTCAAAAAAGCAAACAGACTTTCGACCACGCCCTTTGAGGCGTACATAAAATTGTCACCCGTCAGAATAATGAGGTCGGGCGAGCTTTCGTTGATTGCCTTTTTGATTATATCAAGCTGAAGCGCTATATTGCTTTCAATTCCAAAGTGAAGGTCAGCCAGCTGCAAAATTTTGAAATCATCGTAAAACTGCATCACAGTTCTGTATTTGTCAACCGAATAGTCTGTTTTGCCAACAGCCTTTGGCGTATCTCTGTATGCTGAAAAGCACCCTGACAGTAAAGCCACGGTCAGACATAGCACAAGGATAGCCAATATTGTTTTTTTCATATCTCATCCTCCAAAAACAATTCTAATTTATTTATATCATAATTTGACAAAAATATCAAGTGAAAGTTAACAAAAAGGCAGGATTCGTAAGGAATCCTGCCTTTTTGTATTAAGTATCATGCGGAAATCAGCACGACTGAGACGGAAATGTCATCCTTGTGTCTGCCATCGGGAGTATTTTCAATAGCAAGAGATAGAATCTTGTTTTTGACCTCCCCCGTAAATCTTTCAAGGATTTCGGGAGACGGCTCATTTTTAGGTATGCTTATCTCGGATAGGTAGTCCACAAGCCAGGGACAGTCCTCGCTGTCGGGACAGCAGCCGTCGCTCACCATTACCACCATATCCCAGGGACTTGTATCAAAGCGAGTGAGTTTTGCGTCGGCTTGCTTGATAATTCCCACGGGCATTGTGCGGGAGTTGATCTTATAGACCGTCTGCTCGCGGCAGATAAACGTTGGAGCTGCGCCACTTTTTATGAACGACGCGCAGCCATTCATAAGGTCAAGCTCAAAAAGGTCAAGCGTTGCCGAGCACTCCTCTCCAAGACCTATATTTTCAGAGCGCAGAAAGTTGTTGAGCATTCGGACGGTTATGTCCGCGCGGTTGCCCGCCATAAGCATTTTTTCAACGAACATGGACGACACCTCGCTGGCAAGTGCGGCAGACGGGCCGCTACCCATTCCGTCGCTGATTAGCGAGTAAAAATAGGAGTTTCCATTCACAAAGACCCTCGTGCAATCACCACAGGAATCCTCCTTGAAAAATTTTATCCCGTCAGACTCAAGAATTTCAGCGTAAAAGCTATCCTTGTCAATATCGGCGGCAAGTCGTCCGTGAGAGCATATTGCACTGAGCTTGGGCTTTGAATAAAACGTCATAACCGTCTCATCGGCGGACATTTCAAAGATAGGGCCGATAAGACTAATACCCACTATGTCGCTGATTTTTTTGCAAAGCTCGCCGCCCGAGAGAGGGGGAGATTTTTGTGTCGCTGAGCCCTTGACAAGCACCCGTCTGTTGCGCTTGCCGCAAACAACGACGCCCTTTATTTTATAATTTGCCTCTGTCAGCATATCAAATATCTGCTCGCCAAGCGCGAGATCACATTCATATTCCTCTCCGTCGTCCTCCAGCGCGTCTCTCAGAATTGCGCCGATATCGTCAAAATTTGAGGCGAAAATGCCGATCTTCTGATTTTGAATAAGGCTTTCGGTGGCGGATCTGCACTCGCCGTTGACGTCGGTGACTATCCTCTGAGCGCGGGGGCAGGAGGACGTAAAGGTATTTGGCAGGTCGGCGAGCTCGACGTCTCCGCGAGTGTGCAGGCAGGACGTGATTTTATTTATGACCTCAAGGGTTTCGCTGTACCCCACGCCCCAGCAAACGTCTCGGTTTCTGCATCCCTCGCAATTTTTTGAGAATGCGTTGTCGGATATTTTTTGAATTCCGAGGATGTCGGGACGTCGAAATCTGTCAACGAGGTCGTTGAAGGTTTCAGAGAGCGAGGAAAACGCCTCGGAAAGCGCGCCAAGCTTGTCCGTCATGCCCTCATTCTTTTCTCTCTCGGTCACAGCCTCGGCAAAATACACGCCCGCGCTCGTCCGCGCCTTTTGTTCAAATATTTTACTTACCGCGTCGCTCTCCTCACAAGCTCGCTCGGGGAATATGACGGCGTAATATTTGTCAGCCACAAAAAATACGGGAATAGAAACAAGCATAGGAGTGAGAGTGCTGACAAGTCCCGTTGTGCCCCCAAAATAGTAGCACCATAAAACCACGCTAAAGCTTACCAGCCCCAAGGCGATACCTTTTCGCAAGGGGGAAATAAGGCCGTATATGAGCGCGCAGATAAGAAGCAGCGGAGCGTAGAGTGGGTTGTATATAAGACCGAAGGTAAGACCCGCCAAGGCTCCCGACACTACCCCTCGCGTGCCTGTAATAAAAAGTGTAAATAGGGTTGCCACAAAGGGCGCTATGGGAATTCCAAGAGCCATTGCGCCGTCTGCCGACCAGACGGCAGCGCACAGTATCAAAAACCAGGAGATCGAGTGCCGCCACGAGCGAAGGCTCACGTCCTCACAGTCCGCGCCCGAAAACAGCAAAACTATTACGGGGGAGAGAAGAATCAGACAGAGCGCGCCGAACATATTAAAAAAAGCGTAATTTCCGTCAACCAGAGAAAAAAGACCGCAAACGAAACCGCCGATGCTCGCAAAGAGCGCCTTTGCGGCAAGGCTTTCGTTGTATTTATGACTTTGTGTGGTCGGGAGCTGCTGAGACGGAGTGTTTATTCCTAAAATTTTTTCCGCAAAGGATTTAGAAGGAATAAAAACTCCTTCCTTGAAGCCTTTTTTCTTTGTCACCTCACCCTCGATCATCAAAAGCTCGTCTTCCATAAATCCGTCGAGATTTATGGTCGTGGCTTTTATGGAGTCTTTATTTTTTTCGTGAAAGTCGGGGACAAATGAGATAATTATTCTGAATATAAGAATGACGAGTCCGCCCCATAAAACGGGCAAGCCAACTCTTCCCATAAGCGCCGCGACGGCGATGCCCAAAAAGGCGGGAACGAGATTATTTTCCGTGACACACAAAAAACACAATGCAAAGGGCTGCGCCCCAAACACGAGCATACCGCCGGATAATATCCAGGAGAGAAAAAAGCTACAAAACCATGAAACAAATTTTTGAAGCCGCGCTCTCGCTTTGTCTCCCGACGGGGATATTTTGGATATTATTTTTTCTATGTAGGCTTGTCCCTTTTGCTCACGGGCATTTTGTTTTGCGGACGTCTTACCTCTTTTAGCTGTGTCCTTGTTTTTTTCTTGTTGCATTTTTACTCCGTTCTGCCAAAATGGCAACTGATGATTTTTGCGAGGTCTGTCCGAATAAAATCAAAAAACACTCTGTTTTAAGTGGATTTGAAGGCATTTCGCGAGCAAATTGCGTCACGGCAGACATCAACATATATATTATAAAGGATTTAGGGGGAGAAGTATGTCGAAGTAAATTTGTGCTTTTGCGGGTTGTTTTGTCGCAAATGGGGTTTGCGAGGGGAATTTGGCGGTTGTTTGTCAAAGTAGATGTAAGTATTTGACGGGGAGTGTAGAAAAAAGCAGAAGGATGCCGAGCGAAATTACGGAAAAATAAGAAAAATCTATTTACTTTTGTTCTCGTCCGTGTTAAAATTATTTTACTACTTAAATGGGAGGGCAGGACAATGACGGTCTGTTTTACGGGACACCGAAAGCTTGAGCCACATAACATAGTGCAGACTGTAAGCCTGCTGGAAGAAAAAATAGAGAGGCTTGCAGGGACGGGAGCCGCTCTTTCGGAGAATGTTGATTTCCGCGCGGGCGGAGCGGTGGGGTTTGACACGCTTGCGGCGCTTTGCGTCTTGTCCGCAAAAGAAAAATTTTCAAACGTAAGACTTCATCTTCTTCTGCCGTGCAGAGATCAGACCTACGGCTGGAGCGATAGTGACATTGAAAAATATAACTATATACTCTCGCAGGCGGACTCGGTAAGATACGTCAGCGAGACACGGACGTCGGGATGTATGCTCAAGCGCGACAGAGCGCTTGTTGACGGCGCGGACCTTTGTATAGCCTATTGCAACAAGACCACGGGCGGCACGGCATATACGGTATCATACGCCAAGGAGCACGGAGTTGAGGTTGAAAATATATATATAAAAAATTGAGGCAGCGTATACGCTGCCTCAATTTTGTTTTAATCCGAGCCTAAAGCGCGCTGGATAATCTCAAGGATCTTGAATCGCGCTTTGTATTTGGGAGTGTCCGTCTCGGTTATGATCTTATACTGCTCGCCCGTAAGGCCCACGGATATGAATGCGTCCTCGTTTTCCTCTCGGCTTGTTGCTGATGATAAGCAGAGCGGAGGGAACAGACAGCACCACCAATTCTGCCCCTCGCCATCTCCGATGATTATGCGCAGAGACATATATTTGCCCTCGGGAAAGCTGCAGCTTTCATATTCCTTGGTTGGATAATATTCCTTATCTATGACAACGTCAACAGGGTAGGAATACCCCTCTGCTTTTATGACCTCCGCGGCAGTTTCCTTTATTTGTGGAATAAGCTCCGAGAGGATTTTTTGCGCATCCTCGCGTGAGGCGCAGCCATCAAGCGCGGGGGCAGTGACAAGTAATACCTCGTCACGCACCTTGAGCTTCAATGCCTGGTCATCCTCGCTGTCAGAGTTGGCGAGCACGTGAAAGCGCACGACGGAGTCGTATATTTTCTCCTCTCCGTGAACGGGCAGAGCGCTGACTATAAACATTGCCGCCAGACAAACGATACATAAAATAAGTAATTTTTGAGCAAATTTCATTTTTTACCTCCAATAATGTATTTCCTATATAGGATTTCCGAGGTTGGTTTGTTTTATTCACTCGAAAAATAAATATTATAAAAAAAGCCAACGCCTATGGGCGTTGGCTGAATTTATTACATATGCTCGGGGTTTTTGATTCTGCGCGAGTGATTTGCGGGCTTGGGGGTAATATCTCCCGCCTTTGTGAGAGCCCATTTTGTGAGCACGGGGCCTACTATTTCATATACCAGGACACTGAACAAAATTACGAAACGCACAGTGTTTGCAATTTCCGTGCCGCCAAGCATTGAGTCGTTTGCGACGGTGCTGACCATACCAAGCGCGACTCCCGCCTGGGGGAGCAGGGTGACGCCAAGGTAATTTAAAATGTTGTGGTCACAGCCCATGAGCTGTGAGGAAAACCTTGCGCCGAAGTATTTTCCCGCGGAACGGAAAATAATGTATATGATACCGATAAGCAGAAATTCGGGCTTGAGGAAGACGCTAAGGTCAAGCTCCGCGCCGCTGACGACGAAGAACAAAATAAGCAGAGGCTTTGTCCAGCTATCCGCACGGCTCATCATCTCGTCTGAGCATTCGCAGACGTTGCAGAACACCGTTCCGCACATCATACACGTCAGAAGAGACGAAAATCCAATGTGTACAGTTCCTATATGCAGGTTTTTGAGCGCCGTTATAGCAACCGTGATAAACACGAAAGCTATGACGAGCGACAAACGGTTGCTGTTTGAATGGAAGAGCTTTTCAAGCTCGGAAAGTATCAGTCCGAGAATAGCGCCGATAATAAGCGAGGCAACTATTTCAATAAGCGGCTCTATAATTATGGAGGTGATGCTTGGATCTCCGCCGCTTATTGCTTTTGCGATTCCCATAAGCACCGCAAAAATTATAAGACCTACCGCGTCGTCAAGCGCAACGATGGGGAGCAGCATATCCGTAAGCGGTCCCTTTGCCTTATACTGACGTACGACCATCAGGGTTGCCGCGGGAGCGGTGGCTGACGCTATCGCGCCGAGTATCAGTGCCGCGGGCAGGGGAAGAATGTCGTTTCCTGTCGCGCTGAGAAGAATATAGTGCAGACCTACAAGCGCACCGCAGACCACGAGCGAGGCAACTATTGCCTGAAAGCAGCCTATAACAGCTACGTGTTTACCCGTCTTTTTCAAATCGGAAAGCTTGAACTCGCTACCTATTGAAAACGCGATAAAGCCGAGCGCCACGTCAGAGAGTATGCCGAGCGTGTGAACGTCTGTGAAGTCCTTTGAGGAAAATCCGAGATGATATCCACCCGGTAATGTCACTCTGCCAAGACAGAAGCAGCCGATAATAACTCCCGCCACAAGATATCCCGTTACCGCGGGGAGCTTGAGTAGCTTGCAGATTCGGGACATAAGCAGTCCGACCATCACGCAAACGGAAATTGAAAGTAAAATCTGTGTCGTATCCATAATAAAGTTATCCTATCAATCTATTTCAGCTATCGCTTCGACCTCCACGAGCACGTTCTTGGGGAGGGCTTTTGCCGCAACGCAAGAGCGTGCGGGCTTTGATGTAAAGTATGTTGCGTATACCTCGTTGAAGGCAGCAAAGTCTGCCATATCGGAAAGAAAGCAGGTGGTCTTTACTACTCGTGTTATGTCCGAGCCTGACGCGTCGAGGACCGCCTTGAGGTTCTTGCAGACCTGCTCCGTCTGTCCCTTGATGTCGGTCGCCTCCACCTGACCGCTTGCGGGGTTTATCGCTATCTGACCTGACGTAAATACGAGTCCGTTTGCTCGTACTGCCTGGCTATACGGTCCTATTGCGTCGGGCGCGTTTTTAGTATATACTCTTTCTGACATATCAATTACCTCTTTCGTTATGTAAGTGCAATCCTGCATCAAGCAGAGCCTTGTTTATTTCATATATATGCTCGTAGTTTCGGGTCTCAAGAATGAGTCGGAGGAAGCAGCCGTTGATGTCCTCGGTCTCGCTTCCGCGCTCGTGGCTGACGGAGATGACGTTTCCGCCCTTGGACGCGATTATCTCTGCAACCTTCTGAAGCTGACCGGGTTTATCCATAAGTTCAATGCAAAGCTCGCAGGAACGTCCTGTTTTATAAAGACCGCGCTTGATGACTCGAGATAGAATTGTAACGTCGATATTACCGCCTGAAACCAAGCAGACCACGTTCTTGTTCTTTACGGGAATCTTGTTGAACATTACCGCCGCGACGGAAACTGCGCCAGCGCCCTCGGCGATCATTTTATGCTGCTCGATAAGAGCGAGGATAGCGGAGCATATCTCGTCCTCGGTGACGGTCACGATGCCGTCAACGTATTGGGTTACAAGCTCAAAAGTATTTACACCGGGCTGCTTGACCGCAATACCGTCGGCTATCGTGGAGATAGACGAGAGACGCTCTATTCTCTTGTTTGCAATTGAGTTGAGCATACTGGGCGCGCCTTGCGCCTGAACGCCGTAGACCTTGCAGTTCGGCTTGAGCTTTTTAATCGCGCAAGCCACACCCGAGATAAGTCCTCCTCCGCCAACGGGGACAACTACCGCGTCCACGTTCTCAAGGTCGGAGAGAATTTCAAGACCTATGGTGCCCTGACCCGCGATAACTCGCTCGTCGTCAAATGGGTGGACAAACGTGTAGCCAAATTCGTCGCGAAGCTCAAGAGCCTTCTTGTATGCGTCGTCATATACTCCCTTGACAAGACAGACCTCTGCGCCATAGCCTTTGGTTGCCTCGACCTTGGAGATTGGCGCGCCGTCGGGAAGGCAGATGAGAGACTTTATGCCGTATTTGGTTGCAGCGAGAGCCACGCCCTGCGCATGATTTCCCGCGGAGCAGGCGATAACGCCGCGAGCCTTTTCCTCATCGGTGAGCTGAGAGATCATATATCCTGCGCCGCGCACCTTAAATGAGCCTGTGAGCTGGAGGTTTTCGGGCTTTAGGTAGACGTTGCAGTCTGGGTTTATGGCAGGGGAGTAGACGAGATTTGTTTTACGCACAACGTCCTTGAGGACGAATGACGCGTGATATATCATATCTAAATTAAGCATAATTGGACTTCCTTTTTATAATATATTCTATATTATAGTCCTAAAGACTTTTTTTGTCAATATGAATTTTGAAATTGATTGGTTTTCCTTGTGACTTTGCCAGCAGCTGCAAAGTCACCAAAAAGCCACAAAAGGAAAGGGAGGTTGCGATTCCTCCCTTTCCTTTTGACTCCTATCCCACACAAACGCTTTTTGAGTTATCGTTTATATTATTAGGACATAAAGTTATTGCTTTCCATAGAAACTATTATGTTGTGTG
>JAZNWS010000158.1:0-2537 GCA_045593485.1 Eubacteriales bacterium
CCTCCGACTTGTGCTGCGACAAGTACGGCATATCGATGGCGTTCACGGGAATGAGACTGTTCCACCATTGATAAAAACCAGACGCAAAATATACTTTTGCGTCTGTTTTTAATTTACAGCAATAGATATATTCCACAAAATAAAAGATTTACTTTGTGACAAACGGAGAATTTTTACCTTTTGGCAATTTAAGTCTTGAAAAAAAGGGAAAAATGTATTAAAATATTATTTGTTATTTTGTTTATCTTGCGGGGGTAATTATGCATAGCATTGGATTTGACAGCGAGAAGTACACGCGACTTCAGTCCGAAAAGATTATGGAGAGAATTTCCGAGTTTGGCGGCAAGCTTTATCTTGAGTTTGGCGGCAAGCTTTTTGACGACTATCACGCGTCCAGAGTTCTTCCGGGCTTCTGTCCCGACAGCAAGATAAAAATGCTCCTCAAGATGAAGGAGGATGCCGAGACGATTATAGTAGTTTCCGCGTCTGCAATAGAGCAGAATAAGACTCGCGGAGACCTCGGTATTACTTACGACGTGGATGCGCTGCGACTTATAGACGCCTTTAACGATATAGGCATTTCGGTCTGCGGTGTAGTAATTACTCAGTACACGGGTCAGCCCAGCGCGGACGCGTTTATCAAGAGACTTGGAAATCTTGGTATTGCCGCATATAAGCACTATCCAATTGAGGGATACCCCTCAAATATTTCAAAGATTGTCAGCGACGAGGGATACGGCGCTAACGAATATATACAGACCACAAAGCCGCTTGTCGTTGTGACTGCCCCCGGTCCGGGAAGCGGAAAGATGGCGACCTGCCTGTCTCAGCTTTATCACGACAACAAGCGTGGAATAAAGGCAGGATATGCGAAATTTGAAACCTTCCCCGTGTGGAACCTTCCCCTCAAGCACCCCGTAAACGTTGCGTACGAGGCGGCAACGCTTGATCTTAACGACGTTAATATGATAGACCACTATCATCTTGCGGCGACGGGAGAGACTGCGGTAAACTACAACCGCGATATAGAGATTTTCCCCGTGCTTAAGGCTATTTTTGATAAAATTTACGGCGAATGCCCCTACAAGTCACCCACGGAAATGGGCGTTAATATGGCGGGATACTGCATTATTGACGAGGAGGCGGTTGCGAAGGCATCAAAGACAGAGATTGCGAGACGTTATTATAACGCGTTGTGTCGAAAGAGAAACGGAAATGCGGATGCCGATGAGATATACAAGGCAGAGCTTATTATGAATCAAGTCGGAATCGACGGAAACTACAGACAGGTAGTTGTTGCGTCAACCAAAAAGGCCGAGGAGACAGGAAAGCCTGCAACGGCAATTGAGCTTCCCGACGGAATTGTGACGGGAAAGACCTCAAAGCTTATGGGCTCGTCTGCGGCGGCGCTTCTTAATGCGCTTAAAAAGCTCGGAGGAATTGACGATTCTTATCTGCTTTTGCCTATCGAGATAATTGAGCCTATTCAGAAGCTTAAAATAGAAAACCTCGGAAACAGAAATCCCAGACTTCACGCAGATGAGATACTTATCGCGCTTGCGATTGCGGCGACGACGGACCCCGTAGCGGCGACTGCTATGGAGCAGCTCCCCAAGCTTCGCGGATGTGAAGCGCATACGTCGGTTATAGTGTCGTCGGTTGATAAGGGAGTTTACAGAAAGCTTGGGCTTAATCTGACCTGCTCGCCTGTTTACGAGACGAAAAAGCTTTATCATAAGTGATGGGAGATACTTTTTGGCACCAGTCCCAAAAAGTATCCAAAAAAGACCGCAAAGGGAGAGAGGTTGCGATTCCTCTCTCCCTTTTGAACCCCTCTCACACAAACGCCTACTCGGTGACTGCTCATTATAGTTAAGACGTATATTCTATTACTTCACCTTTTGTGCGAGTTTGCTCGCAAACTCGCGGAGAGGGGAGATTCTTAAGATGGGGAGAGGGTCGTCCGTTGTTTTCGTTTAGAAAACAAATTTCTCGGGAGAGAAATTAGGACACTCTCCCCTCTTAAGTGGCATTCTTTGGTTACTTTCTGCTGCTAATGGCAGAAAGTAATAGAAAAAAGCACGCCACTACGGTGGGGCAAAAAAGCCGATACCACATGATGTGTAAGCGGGCATAAACAAAGATGCGGCGCTATTTTGCGAAGCAAAAGCGGGCAGCAAAGCAACGCTTTGCGTATGATTCAGAACCCTGCAAAGCTTGCGCTTTGCCACCGAGTTTTGCTGACGCAAAACTTCGCCCTCCCTGAAAGCGTAAACGCTTTCGGGTCACGTGAAGAAGAATCCCTTACGGCGTGCACAAAAAAAGCAAGAAGCCGCAAATGCGGTAATCAAAAAAGGTGAGGACGGGATTCGAACCTTCACATCAAAATGCGAGGCATTTTGATGTATGGTATTTCTGCTTACCCTTGCGGGATTCAGAACCCTGCAAAGCTTGCGCTTTGCCACCGAGTTTTGCTGACGCAAAACTTCGCCCTCCCTGAAAGCGTAAACGCTTTCGGGTCACGTGAAGAAGAATCC
>JAZNWS010000159.1:0-3049 GCA_045593485.1 Eubacteriales bacterium
CTCGTAATTAACATTATTCTGTCAAGAGTATTTAATATTGACATATTCTCATATTTAGCAACGCAGATAATGAACCTCGTATCGACACCATTCTTTAAGCTATTCTCTCATATTATTTTTTAAGATATTGACTGGAGGTCCCAATGGACGCTTTGAGCTACCGCCTCGAAAAATTCGAGGGCCCGCTTGACCTGTTGTTAAGCCTAATACAAAAGAATAAAGTCAGCATTGAGGACATTCCGATAAACCTCATTTGCGAGCAGTATATGGAGTATATTGCAGAAGCGCAGGCGCTTGATATGGAGCTTGCCTCAGAGTTTATCGTTATGGCGAGCGAGCTTATGCTTATCAAGAGTAAGCTCCTGCTTCCCAAGGTCGAGGAGGACGAGGAAGACCCGAGAGCCGCCCTGGCCGAGATGCTTATCAAGTACCAGCAAGCAAAGGAAGCCGCAAAAAAACTGCTTCCTCAGTACGCAAAATACTCAGGCAGACTTGAAAAGGACACAGATGAAATATCAATAGATAAATCCTTTGTCGCTGATCAGGAGACCGAAAGCCTGCTTATAGCGGTAAGACGTATCATCACCTACAACGAAAACCGTCCTATGCCCGACCGCGAAACATTCACCCCTATGATAAGCAAGCCCATCGTACCCGTTGAGGTCAAGATAATGGGCATTCTCAATCATATGTCGAGAAAAAAGGAGACCTCACTGCGTGAGCTTCTGGAGGACTCGGTTTCCCTCAACGATATGATAGCGATATTCCTCGGCGTGCTTGAGCTTATCAAGACCCGAAAGATACTTATCGCGGGCGAGGATAGCGGAATTTCCTCGCTGATGGGCGATGAGGCGAAATTTATGATAAATGAGAATCCTCCCTCCGACGTCAAGGGTGAGTTCGGTGCGGCAAAGCCTGCGGAGGATCAGCAAATTGACATCTTTACCGAAAGTGAGGTCAGAGTATGAGCCAGGAAAATATGACTTTGAATAATATATCGGGCGCAATCGAGGCAATTCTTTACGCCGCGGGACATCCCGTTGCGTACGAGCGACTTTCCGAGGTGCTTGGACTTTCTATCCCCGACGTCAAAAAGATAGTTGAGGCTATGTCGGAGGAATACAACTCCGAGAGATCCACCCGCGGCATTCTGCTTCTTATGTACCCCGACTCCTGCCAATTCTCCACAAAGGAAGAATATATGCCCTACATACGCGAGGCGCTTGGCATAAAGAGAGGCGGAAATCTCTCAAATTCCACTATGGAGGCTTTGGCGGTCGTAGCATACAACCAGCCTGTCACGCGTTCCTACGTTGACTCCGTGCGCGGAGTTGACTCGTCATACGCTATGACATCCCTTATAGATAAAAATCTTATCGCCTGCTGCGGCAGACTTGACGCGCCGGGCCGTCCCATGCTTTACGCGACTACCGAGAAATTCTTGCGCGTGTTTGGTCTTAATTCTCTTGACGAGCTTCCGCAGTGCGAGTTTACTCCCCCTGCGGAAAGCGCCGAGGAGGGCGCAAATATCGGACTTGTCGGCGAGGTCGGTATGATGATTCCGCCTGTGACTTATGATGAAAGCACGGAAGGGGCAAGCGAAGAATAAAAAAACAATGCAACATTAGAGTTTGATTTCCCAAAGATTATAAAGGGAACCCCCCACTTGTGTGGTTCCCTCTGCCAAGCTATTTGCTTGGCATTCACCCTCCGTGGCGCTTTTAACGATAAAGGTATTTCGCCCTCTGCGGAGGGCGCCCAACGCTTCGCGCGTTGGATGTGCGGTCGCTTTTTGAAAAAAGCGACGCAAAAACTTTCAATAAAATTGGAAAGGAGTGATATATATAATTGCATTTTTAATTATCCTTGCAATACTCATATTGCTCTTTTCTGTGCGCATTTTCGTAAATCTTGAACTATCTGACGAGCTTAAGCTTAATATCTGGGCGTTCGGATTCAGAATAAAAGTCCTGCCCAAAAAAGACAAAAAATACAGGCTCTCGGATTACACACCGAGAAAAATAGCGCGGCGCGAGGCAAAGCGCAAAAAGCTTGAAGAAAAAAGAGCGGCAAAAAGAGCCGCAAAAAAGGCAAAGCGCAGAGAGCTGTCAAAGCTCACGAAAGCCGAGCGAAAGGCTCTTAAAAAGAAAAAGCGAGAGAGTCGTCCTGCCGTCACGGACATGATCACCTCCGCCACGGGAATTCTTGGACTGTTTTTCTCCACGTTTTTCTCGCATCTCCACATAAAAACGTCACGCATAAAAATAAAGGTCGGCGGTCCCGACGCGGCTCAGGTGGCTCTGCGTTGGTACGCAATATACGCCGCGTGCGATTCACTTATAGCCATCCTCGACAGAAACTCGCACATTCACGGCAAAAAATCTGCCGAGGTAAGCATTGAGCCCGACTATCTCTCCGAAAAAATAGATATGGATATAAAGGTCTCCTTCTCTATGAATCTTTTTGGTATACTTTGCGTGCTTATCAAGGTAATAGTCAAGGCGGTGGTCGAATGGCTCAACATTCAACCCCAAAAGCCCGCAAATACCGTGACAAAAAGCAAAACCACCCAAAAAAGTCAGCCTAAAGCTAAAAAAATCTGAAAATAATTTATTTATATAAACGAAAGGACTTTTATTATGGCAACAGAAAACAAGCTCCAGGAAGTAATTGCGGCTACATTGTCGCAGGTAAAGAACATGATCGACGCCGACACAGTTATCGGCTCTCCCATTCAGACCGCTGCGGGTACTACCATTATCCCCATCTCCAAGGTATCCGTTGGCTACGCTACGGGCGGTCTTGACTTCAACAGCAAGGACGCATCCGCAAAGCCCCAGAACTTCGGCGCGGGCGGAGGCACGGGTATTTCCATTCAGCCCGTTGGCTTTCTTTGTATTGCTCCCGACGGCAAGGCAGAGATGGTAAACGTAGGTCTTAAGAACCCCACCGATCCCATCGAGCAGTTCTCCGAGCTTCTTGACCGTTCCCCCGAGATCATCGCAAAGATCAAGGCGCTTTTTGCCAAGGACGAGGACGAGTCCCAGGG
>JAZNWS010000160.1:0-4681 GCA_045593485.1 Eubacteriales bacterium
AGAACAACAGCCAGAACAAGAACTACTGATAATAAAAAATGGGTTGTTGCATACGCAACAACCCATTGCCGGGCCGGTTACATATATGAACAGAAACGAAAAATACCTAACACTTAAGCGTGCACTGTTTGATAAATGCTACGCTGATCTTAACGCAGAGCAGAGGAGAGCCGTATATACGGTAAACAACCCTCTGCTTGTTCTTGCGGGTGCGGGAAGCGGAAAAACCACTGTCCTTGTACGCAGAATAGTCTTCATAATTAAATACGGCGACGCATATTTTAACAATTTTGTGCCGGATTTTGTCGATGATACCTACATAAAGGAGATGGAGGAAGCTCTGTCGGCAGATAACTCGTCTGTTGCCGAGTCAATGCTCCCCGACTTTGCGCATAATCCCACACCGCCTTACCGTGTGCTTGCCATAACATTTACAAACAAGGCGGCAAACGAAATAAAGGCAAGACTTTCTCAGGCATTTGATAACGACGAGTCCTACGCAAACGACATTTGGGCGGGAACCTTCCACTCAATATGTATGAGAATATTGCGAGTAAATTTTGACAGACTTGGCTACAAGCCGCAGTTCTCGATCTACGACGCCGACGATACGAAAAAAGCAGTAGCATCCGCGATGAAGGATTGCAATATTGATGAGAAGAGCTTTCCGTTAAAGAGCGTTATCGCGGAGATAGGCAGGGCAAAGGACAACCTTATGACACCCGAAATGTATGCGCAGGAGAACGACGGCGATTTCAGAAAGTCAAAAATAGCGCGTATATATAGCGTATATCAGAAGCAGCTCAAGGAATCAAACGCGATGGACTTTGACGATATAATCATGAACACCGTCACGCTTCTGCGCGAGAACGATGATATCCGCGACTATTACAGCCGCAAATTCAAATACGTATGCATAGACGAGTATCAGGACACAAACCATGCGCAGTTCGTGCTTACGTCAATGCTTGCAAGCGGATTTGGAAACATAATGGTAGTAGGTGACGACGATCAGTCAATATACAAATTCCGCGGCGCAACTATTACAAATATCCTTGAATTCGACAAAACTTACTCCAACGCCACAATAATAAAGCTTGAGCAAAATTACCGCTCTACCTCAACCATTCTTGATGCGGCAAACGCGGTTATCGAAAACAATGCGGGGCGAAAGGGAAAAAGGCTCTGGACAAAGGGCGAAATTGGAAAGAAGATAACTCTGCGTAAGCTTGAGGACCAGAACTCCGAGGCAAGAACCATCGTAGAGACCATTTATAAAGCAGTTCGCGACGGCAGATGCTACAAGGATTTCGCCGTGCTTTACAGAACCAACGCGCAGTCAAGCGGAATCGAGCGCGCGCTTGCAAAGAGTGCCATTCCGTACAGAATGCTTGGCGGCACAAGATTTTCTGATAGAAAGGAGATCCGCGACGTCGTAGCATATCTGCAGCTTATTCAGAACCATAGCGACAGGGAAAGACTCCTCCGCATAATCAATGAGCCCCGCCGTAAGATTGGAAGCATCACACTTGACGCGGTAAGCAAAATTGCGTTTGAGAACAACTGCAGTATGTTTGATATCATTGAAAACGCAAGCAAATATACAGCTCTGTCAAGAAGCTGCGCACAGCTCGAAGGCTTTGCCGCGCTTATAAACAAGCTCACGGAAATGGCAGAGACCTTGTCCTTGCCCGACCTCTTTGACGCTGTACTTGAGCTTAGCGGATACAGACAAATGCTTATAGACGCGGGCGAGGAGGAAAAAGACCGACTTGATAACCTTGACGAATTCAAGTCAAGCATTATTGAATACGTGACGAACACGGATACACCCACACTTGCAGGCTTCCTTGAGGAAAACGCGCTGGTCGCTGACGTTGACAGATACGACGACACCGCCGACGCGGTGGTGCTTATGACCATACACAGCGCAAAGGGACTTGAATTTCCCATTGTCATTCTGCCGGGTATGGAGGACGGAATCTTTCCGGGCATGCAAAATATCATAGGCTCTGCCGAGGATATGGAGGAGGAACGCCGTCTTGCATACGTTGCGCTCACCCGTGCAAAGGAGCAGATATACATTTTCCATACCTCAACCCGTCTGCTTTACGGTCAGACACAGCACAATCCGCTCTCGCGATTTGTCTCGGAGATTCCTGAAAAACTGATAGAGAAGAAGGGCTACGATAGCTACTACACGCCGCCACAGCAGAGCGCGAGGGTGTACTATCAAGACCCCTCGTATAGCATAAAACAGCCTGCCTACAAGAGTGAACCAATCTCATTAGGCAAGCCGTATAACACACCGCGCAAGAGCGCGTCGGGAGAGACCTTCTCCGCAGGCGACAGAGTACGCCACATGACCTTTGGCGAAGGCGAGATAATCTCCGTAAGACCCATGGGCGCGGACACACTCTACGAGGTAGTCTTTGACAACGTAGGCACCAAAAAGCTTATGGCAACGTACGCAAAGCTCAAAAAAATCAACTAAAACACCGTTTCAATGACTCTATTACAGCTCCTTGGTGAATACCGCCAAGAGTCAATATGCAGAGTTTTTGTGGGGTCTACAAAGTAATTGAGCTTTGAGCCTGCGATCTCGCCTTTATAAGAGTCAATCAGGACAAGCTTTATCTTCATACGGTCGGGAATAATACTCTTTATGTAAACTGCGGCAAGCTGTCCGCTATACATATGCTTTCCCGATATATCAGTTCCCGACGGTCTTGTACGGCTGTCGGGAATTATTATATCCTCACGAAGCTCTGCAAGTCCCGCAAGGTTGGGTGTCAGCTCCACAAACACGCCGTAGTCCTCAACGCTGCGTATAATTCCCGCAACCGTCTGACCTGCGCTGAACAGCGCCGCATTTTCCTCCCACGTGCCGAGAAGCTCGCGCATTGATACAAATATTCTGCCGCTCAGCTCGTCAATAGACTTAATAACGACGTGTATATTCTGACCGCAGAAAAGTCTGTCGGACGGGTGAGATATACGCGAGACCGAAATGCAGTCCACGGACAAAAGGGAAATAATACCGCAGCCTATGTCCACGAACGCGCCAAAGGATTCAAGGTGCGTCACGCGCGCCGGAATAATATCGCCGGGAATAAGGTCGTAGATGTAGCTTCGCATACATTCTATCTGCGCCTGACGGCGTGATAGGGTAGCATACACACGCCCTCTGTCCTCGTATATCTCCATTACCTTGAACGCGACGGGCTTTCCAACTCGCGTAATAATCGCAATATCCTTTATTTTCTCGCCCTCGCGGCAATATGCTACCTCATCTCTGGGAATTATTCCGATTATTCCGTGCAGGTCAATATGCAGATTCATCTGACTGTCGCAAAGCAGGGCAACAGATTCAAGTATTATACCTTGCGACATCGCTCTCTCAAGCCCCTGACGGCTGGATATAAGCTCACGGTTTTGAACACTTCCCGATATAAGACCCTCGGGCATATATAAATTCGTCATTATAAACCTCCGATATTTTGGCATTGTTAATACTAAATACTATTCGCGCAAAACACTAAAAATGCAAGAGGAAGGGAACGTCTTAAATTAAAGAAATCACGAAAAATCGCAAAAATCCGCCTAAAATCGCCAAAAATCAAAAAACACAAAAAAAATTTTTTCAAACGAAAGACGAGCATTGTATTTAAAAAAGCGAGAAAAAACGAGAAAACGAGAGCTTTGGGATTGCTAAATCAAAATAATCAAAAAAATTTCAAAAAAGGTATTGACAAATAAAACCCCTTATGATATAATATGCAAGGTTAAAAAATCAAGAAAAAAAGCCATTATTGGAGGATAGCAAAATGTCTACATTTATGCAGAAAAAAGAGGCAGTTGTCCGCAAGTGGTACGTTATCGACGCAGCAGGTAAGCCCATGGGTAGAACCGCTGTTGTTGCAGCAGACCTTCTCCGCGGCAAGAACACGCCCGAATTCACACCCCACGTTGACTGTGGAAACTTTGTAATTATAGTAAACGCTGACAAGGCAGTTCTTACAGGTAAGAAGCTTGAGCAGAAGTACTATCGCAGACACTCCGGTTACATCGGCGGTCTTAAGAGCGTACAGTACAAGACTCTTATGCAGGAAAAGCCTGAGTTCGCTATGGAAGCAGCTGTTAAGGGAATGCTCCCCAAGAACTCTCTCGGTCGCGCTGCAGCTACCAGACTTAAGGTATACGCAGGCGAGGCTCACAAGCACGAGGCTCAGAAGCCCGAAGCTTACGAGTTTTAATTGAAGAAAGGAAGTAAGTGACTATGTATACAAGTGCAAAACCCTACTTCTACGGAACAGGTAGAAGAAAGAAGTCTGTTGCCCGCGTAAGACTTTACCCCGGCACAGGTACAATTACAATTAACGGCAGAGACGTAGATGACTACTTCGGTCTCGAAACTCTCAAGCTCATCATCAACCAGCCCTTCGGCGTAACAGGCACAACCGGTAAGTTCGACATCGTTGCAAACGTAAACGGTGGCGGTATTTCCGGTCAGGCAGGTGCAATCCGTCACGGTGTTGCTCGTGCGCTTCTCGCGGCTGACGAAGCTAACCGCCCCGCACTTAAGGCAGCAGGCTTCCTCACCAGAGACCCCAGAATGAAGGAAAGAAAGAAGTACGGACTCAAGGGCGCTCGTCGTGCTCCTCAGTTCTCGAAGAGATAA
>JAZNWS010000161.1:0-18143 GCA_045593485.1 Eubacteriales bacterium
TTCATTCGATCTTTGAAGCGGAGCTTTTCTTGCTCTACTTCAAATCCCTTTGCGTTTCTTATAAAATCCTCGACTTGATTTTCAAGCTGGAGCTTTTCGATCAGCGTACCACCGAGCACGGCAATCACAAGACCAAACAAAACGTAAGCAACGGCGACCTTCCATCCGAAAATGCTCATCAGAAGCACAAGACTTCCGAGATCGACCATCGGAGAGGAAATAAGGAAGGAGAACGTAACGCCAAGCGGAAGCCCCGCACTCGTAAATCCGATAAACAGCGGAATAGACGAGCAAGAGCAGAACGGTGTGACCGTACCGAGCAAAGCACCGATGATGTTCGCACCAATGCCGTGAAATCTTCCGAGTATCTTTTTCGTTCTTTCGGGAGGAAAATAGCTTTGGATATACGATATGACAAAGATCAAGAAGCCGAGAAGAACGAATATCTTGATTACATCGTAAATAAAGAACTGAATGCTGCCGCCAATACGGCTTGTTACATCCAAGCCGCAAAGGGAAAGAAGCTTTCCGATTAGTTCATTCAGCCATTTCATACCGAGGACTTGGTTCTGTATGAAATCCCATACTTGTTGCATAATGTACCTCCAATTACATTTATATATCTATATGTATCAATGTGTCGGTTTTGTTTTAAGGTCAACACGAATGCCGACCTTGAATATATTTACTTTTTGCAATTATCACATTTCTTGTAGCTGCAAGTCTTGTCGGGAGAAAGAGTGTATCTTTCAATCAACGCTCTGACCTGCGCCGAGCCTTCTGCGGAAAGCGAATAGTGCATCCATTTGCCTTCTTTGCAGGCATCGACAAGCCCTGCCTCACACAGTATACGCATATGGTGAGAAAGAGTTGACTGTCCGATCTTAAGTTCTTCAAGGAGAGCGCAACCGCACTTCTCGCCACTCATAAGAAGCTCCATAATCTCAAGACGGTTATCGTCGGCAAGAGCCTTGAATATCTTTATTCCCTCGTTGTGCTTGAATGCCATTTTGTCGTTTCTCCTTCCGACACATCGATATGTGTAGATGTATTATAACACGCAAAATGTGACTTGTCAATAGTTTTTTTGAAATTTTCAAATAAAGAGCTGCCTATAACAGACAGCTCTTGTAAAATATTATATCATTCCTCAATCATTATGCTGATGATTTCCTTATCCGTCTCCTTCATTCCCGCGCGGGCGAGACGTGAGACGTTCTCAATGGTATTCTCGACGCCCTTTCTGACTATTCCGTCGCCTGCGTGGAACTGATTTCCCGCTTTATACATCTCGTATCCGAGTATTCCGCTCTCGACCGCGATAGCAATTTTTGCCGCGCAGGACGCCTTCGCGCCGTCGCAGATAACGCCCGAGTCAACCGCCAAGGCGTTGACAAGTGTGTGCGCTACCTCTCGGTAGCCGCCGCCAAGCAGATACGCGATTCCGCAGCCCGCTCCCGCGCCCGCGGAGACCACTCCGCAGTAGGCAGACAGCGTGCCTATTCCCGACTTGAGATGCGTCGTGATAAGATTTGACACGCAGAGCGCGCGGTAAAGTCTGTCCTGATCTATTCCAAGCTCGCGAGCATAAACAATAACGGGTATGGACGCCGTCATTCCCTGATTTCCGCTTCCCGAGTTTATCACGACAGGCAACTCGCAGCCGTTCATTCTCGCGTCGCTTCCCGCCGCCGCGTATGCCTTCGCCTTTATCTTTATATCATTCGGGTAAGCCGACAAAAACACCTTGCCGACATTAGCTCCCCAGTTGTTTTTTATTCCCTCCTCAGCGATTGCCATATTGCACTCGATCTGTCTGTCAAGAACCTCTTTTACGTCGTCTATCTCCACGCAGTCCGCAAACTCGATTATCTCCTCAACGCTGAGGCACGAGCGGTCGGTACAGGTCTCCTGCTCGTTATTTTCGTTCTTGAATATTATCTCAGAGTCACGGCGAAGCTCAACGATATTGGTGTGCTTGTCCTTTATATGAATATAAGCCGAATGCTCGCCCGAATAAAGCGTCACCGCTATATCGAATACGCAAGAGGTCTTTCTGTGCTCAAGCGAGATCTCGCAGCTCTCCCTGAGCCTTGAGATTTCGGGAATCTGCTCGTGCTTTATTGACGAGAGCACCTGAAGTCCAAGCTGAGAGTCACCCACGGCAATACCCGCCGCAAGCGCGTTTTCAATGCCTCGCATACCTCCCGTGTGAGGTACGACGACGCTCTTTACGTTCTTGATGATGTTGCCGCTTACGGAAATCTTCGCGCTCGTGGGAATCTCTCCGAGAATATCCCGCGCCACAGCGCCCGCGTAAGCGATAGCCGCGGGCTCGGTACAGCCCATGGCGGGCACGAGCTCCTCGCGGAGTATCGATATGTAATTGTCGTAGTTTGCATTGAATCTCATAAGAACCTCCGACGTCATTAGACAAAAAGCGCACCGCTATTGCGATGCGCCTGTATTATGGGGTGAGTAATGGGTCTCGAACCCACGACCTTCAGGGCCACAACCTGACGCTCTAGCCAACTGAGCTATACCCACCATTCTGGCGTGCCTTGAGGGACTCGAACCCCCGACCTACTGCTTAGAAGGCAGTTGCTCTATCCAGCTGAGCTAAAGGCACATAGCACCGACGAGTCAGTGCAAAATTTTTGCCTCACGGTCACCCGCTCGGCAAAAAAAGAATGGAGCGAGTGATGGGAATCGAACCCACGCGACCAGCTTGGAAGGCTGGAATTCTACCATTGAACTACACTCGCAAATATTCAGTTAGACCGCAGTATCCCCTTGCGGTACTCATATATAATATCACAACAGTTCCCTTTTGTCAATACCTTTTTTTCATTTTTTTGAGAATTTTTTTGTTTTTTTCACGCATCTGTTTTTGACATACAAAGCGCGCGGGAATTACTCCCGCGCGCCTGTATTCGTTAAGCGTTTTTGCTTTAATCTGCAATAAATATCAGTTTTCGCCGAACACGATACCAAACACAGCGCCTATGTTTGCAAGGCTCTCGTCGAGTCCCTCAACGTCAGCGTTGTTCGCCTTGTACTCCTCAAGAGCGTTGGCGATCTCTGCCTTATCGGATTCCGATATCTTGTTTTCAATTCCCAAGGGGTCAAAGCCGCCCTCGTTTTCACCGTCGCCGTTTACTATGTCACTCAGTGTGTCACTCGCAACCGACGAGGTAGCAAACAGATCAACGATCTCGTAAGCCGACATATCAAGAGCGCCGCTCTCTCCGTCTGTTGTAAACAGGGTATCCGACTCGCTGCTCTCCTCCGTTGCCTTTATAGATACTGCAATTATCTTTTCTACTGCCTGAGATTCCTTCTCAATGGACGCCTTGTATTCCTCATCGGACATATCGCCCTGAGGATGATTTTCAGTATAATCCGCCATATTTCCGAACAGCGAGCTTACAGCGCTTGAGGACTTCTCCGCGTTTTCCTCTCCAACGCCGTAGTTCTTCATAAGCGAGGGTGTTGCGATGCTCTGCATTACCTTTGCGGAGCTGGGAGTAATATCCTTCATAAGATCCTGAACGACCTCCTGGCTGGCTTCACCGCTGTTTACCTTTTCAAGCATATTTATACTGTGAGATACCGTTGTGGTGACCTCAGTGTATTTCGCGCCGTCAGAAACACCGTCGTTTATGCTGTTTGCAACGTCCGTCATTTCGATAAGGTTGAGTCCTATCGAGCCCGAAACCGCGTCAGACTGCATGATAGCCACGAGGAAATCCTCGATAACTCTTCCATAAACCGACGTAGCGTGCATCTGGTCAAGAACCGAGCCAAGCTCTGCCATTATGGAAGGAATATCCATACCCGCGCCGTCCATGTTCTTATACGCGTTAACAAGAGATACTATGACCGCGTCGATCATTTCCGTCTCCGCGTGTCTGTCCTCTATCTCGGAATAGCTTACGAGATGTGACAAAAGCACGTCTGCGGTCACGATAACGCTCTCCATTGCCTCTGCGCAGAACAACGTCTCCGCCTTGCCTATGGACTTGCCGCTTACGGCAAGCTCGTATGCCTTGGAATTCATATAGCTGTCAACAATATAGTGCTTAAGCGTGACGTCACCCATAGAGAGCGTTCCGTCGCTGTTCTTTATAAGCGCGCCGCTCTTTGTTCCAAGATAGACCGCGAAGAACTCGCCAAGTCTCTCGGGCATTTTGTCATCGTCATATACGTGATCGTATTCGCCGAGCAATGCGTCAACAAGATAACCCATTTCCTCGGTATTTATAACTATACCGTGTCCGTAGAAGGCTTCAATAAGAGCTGCTTCTGCGTCCTCGCGGGTCAGCATTCCGCCATTGTACTGATTTATCGTCTCGCCAAGGGACTGCATCAGATTATTATAAAGCTCATCGGGATCTGTGGACATTCCCATATTTGCGGTAAAGATTCTGATAGCGAATGCGTTCACCTCGTCGATGATAGGCAGCATTCTGTCGTTATTCTCAACAGACGAGAGAAGATCCACGAATATTCCCTTTTCGCCAAACGCGTCTAACATAGATTCGCCTTCACCCGACTGATCAAGCATGCCGTGCTCGTCAAGCGCGTGGACAAAATTCGAGATGGACTGAAGGTCACCGTATATGTATTCCTTGCTCTCGGTAGCGAGTATCTGGAGGACGACGTCCATCG
This sequence comes from Eubacteriales bacterium, assembly GCA_045593485.1. GTDB lineage: Bacteria > Bacillota > Clostridia > Oscillospirales > CAG-272 > SVTX01. The sequence goes on from JAZNWS010000161.1 coordinate 4,672, forward strand.
TGGGATCAAACATCTCGCCAAGAGATATCTTTTCCATACCCATAAAGGTGTCGCTGTTGATCCAAGCCTGCGCCGCGCCCGAAACAACCTCTGCGGAAAGGTTCTTTATGATGGGCGAGCCGCCGATTGCCTCAAGCGCCGCGTCAACCGCGATAACAGCCATATTCTCTTCCTCGTTTGCCGAGGTAAAATCGTTTACGACGCTAACTATTACGGTAGCCTCGTTTGAAAGAGTCACTCTCTCGCCGTAATATTGCGCTCCCGCAACCGTGTCGTACAAAAAGTTTCCGCCGCAGCTGAGAAGCACCTTACCCGCGCCGCTCTCAACAAGGGGAGATATGTACTGGGTGATCTGATCCATCTCGGAGGTCTGCTCAGACGAAAGAAGCGTCACGCCTCCTACCTCAACACTCTCCTCCGCGTTATTATCGGGAATCTGAATATTGGTCATTACCGTATTTGCAACGCTGACCGTGCCAAGCAGGGGCATAAAGATAATAAGACACCAGATAAATCCGTTTACAGCGCCGACACCAAGACCGCCAAGTCTTTTTGCCACACCGGGAAGATTGTTAAGAAGGGGTATAAATCTTCTTACTATAAGCATAACTATGCCGAAAATTACTCTTACCAATATGAAAAGCAACACAAATGCAAAGGGCGCAAGCAGCATATAAGCATAGTAGCCCGCCGCCTCGATTGCCGAGGGCATCGCCAGAATATCGGCGATCTGTGTGTTTGCCAAAAATCTTTCCGCCAAGCTCTTTATCATTCCCGAGTCAAGAACAAGCGGCTTGAGTACAAGCACCATCAAAAGAATCGCAACCACGACCGAAAGGATCGTCATTATAAGCGATCCCAAGGTCTTTTTAAGACCTCTTCCTAATCCAATAAGTGCTGTTATTATAATAAACAGCCCGAGTATACCCAGCATCACAAGCGCAATAATTTCACCAATGCCCATTGTAATTCGCCATCCTCTCTTATATAAAAATATTTATGGATTATAATTCCATTCATCTTTATTATAACTTACACGCACAAAAAAGTCAACTCTTTAGGCATTTGTTTACAACAGATTAACAATTTACCAGGCAAAATCCCTATCAATCCACGACGTCAACGTAAAGCCTCTTTATCGTAAGACCTCCCTCTCCGCCGAGTCCAACCGTCAGTCTGTCGCATTTTCTCGGCAAAAGCAGCATCCCGAGGCTTCCCGAAAATCCGCCTCTTAAGGTTTTTATCAGCATTCGCTCGGAGTCTGAATCGTAGGATACGTATATCTCATAATCCGCGTCCTCGCCCGACTCAATATCAAGGACCACCCTACACGGCGCGTCGCCGTCCATATCAAGTGAAAATTCAGCCGAGTGATAAGGTATTCCCTCATGGCCGAACTGCAGAAAAAGATCCGAATCCCCCCACAGAGAATACTTTGCGTTTGACGTGCAGCCGTAAAGCGCCCCCTGATACGTAAAAAACGCCGTCAGCTCAATATCTCCGTATTTCTGCCACTGACTGTTTTTTTCGTCAAAGACGTATAAATATGGGCTGCTGTTCGGGGTATAAATATAGTATTTTCTTCCGTCCGACGCAGCAAACGCGTCAGCGGCAACGTCAAACGGAACGTTATCCAGAATTCTCGGCGTGCTTCCGTCAAAGCTCGTGATACCGTGCGCCGAAACGTAGTATATCTTATCCTTGAGGACTGCGACGGTTCCGCTCATATTCTTTGGTATTCCGCCCCAGCTTGAGCAGCACTTCAGATAAAAGTTCGAGGCTCTGTCACCGTAGACCTTGTATATCTTTTTTTCCGAGAAAAACACGGGGCTTCCCTCGAATTCTATACAGGCGGTTATGGTCTCGCCGTTGTCAAAATCGCAGACGAAAGAGGATTTTTCATCATCTCCGCCAACCGCCCAGTTGCACTCGTCGTTTATAGTCGACGCCTGTATTTTATTATCGCCCGCGACCCATACTCGTCCTCCGCAAATACAAGCCGCGTCGCAGCTTTGGGGCGCGCCGTGACTGAGCTTTCCCGTAAGCGTAAAGCCCTCTCCGTCGCCAAACTCAAACTTGTCGAAATACAAAATTCCCTGCTCGCTGTTTGTTGCGGTTATGGTGTGAAATCCCGATATACCGAGTCCCTCCTCGTCGGTTATCTTTATACCGTCGCCCACCTTGAAATAGTCCGTAAGCATAATATCCTCGCTGACTATACACGACAGTCCGAAATCCACCGCTCCTACCGTTCTGTTGCTTATTTTGTAGGTTATCTCCTCTGTTGTGACGCCAAAGCTTCCGTGCTCGTCGGTTGCGGGATCGTAATATATCATATCGGGGAAAATAATTATCTTGCCGTTGTAATCATAGAAATTCTTTTTCCCCGCGCTGACGGGAAATTTTTCCTTTCTGTTGAAAATAAACATTCCGTTTTGGATAAAATACACCTTCTTTTTGTACGCTCCGCAGCCGCAGGTGAAATCTCCGTTATAATATTTATTTCTCAGACGCTCTCTTGTGGTAAGCCAGGGGGCTCTGTCAGACGTGAAATTGAACAGATCCCGAGCCGAGTTTACAGGCTTTTTCTGAGGCAGACACAGACCGCTGGTCAGGTCAGCCTCTACTCTGCGGAGCCTCGTTTTTGAATTCGTCACCCTTGCAAAATAATTCATACCTGTCCTCCCTGCGACCTTGAATTCATATTATCCTCGGCAATATTTGTCAGAATATGCTCAAGCGTATTTTCAAGCAAAAGCAGATTTTTCTCAAGCTCGGCTATTCTCTCGCGGTCGCTCATAGACGGAGAAAGTCTTATTTTATCTATCTTTACCCTTGCCATATCACGCCTCTCCCCGTCTTATATACCATTTTGCGTAGGACGTCACGGCAGACTCAAACATCTCCGACGATATTCTGTATCTGTCGTAATCCGACGTAAGAAAATCCATCATGGCGAAAAGATAATACGTGTAAAGCCTTGCGTACGGCATGGGCGCGGACGGTGACTCCTCCTCGGAAATACTCTCGGGAAAATCCGAGACCCTCGCCCCGAATATCTCGCTTTTAACTATTCCCTCCGCCTCGCAAAGCCATCTGAGCTTCGTGCCTGTGTCAAACGCGTTTGGGTGCACAAGGTCCACGTAATCAATAATTTGTTTAAATGTCATATAAAATCCCTTTCATAAATAATTAAAATTTTCAGCGTTTTGCGCCGAGCAAGGCGCAAAAGGCGTGTTTGAAAACCTGTTTTCAAACAGCTTTCATAAATAATTAAAATTTTCAGCGTTTTGCGCCGAGCAAGGCGCAAAAGGCGTGTTTGAAAACTTGTTTTCAAACAGCTTTCATAAAAAATTCGGCAATAACCCCATAGAGCTATTGCCGTGTCAATAAAATTTCGCCCAAAGGCGCGCGGTCATTTTTCGGTTGTACGTATATTATATCACGAAAGAAAAAATTTGTCGGCTCCCCTGAGCCGACAAATTTTAAAGATATTATTCATCAAACGAGAAGAATACGGGAAGTCCGTTTCTGTATTCGGGATAGCACTCGCCCTGCACGAGAGGGAGAATATGCTCAAGGCACTCGTCGGTGACGTTGTTGCCTCGCTCGTTGATATAGTGCGCGGGGACGTATTTGGTCTTGTTGGCGATAAGCTCAATATCCATATGTCCGTAAACGCAGGAATAAGGCTCGTCCTCGCTGTTGTTTCTGATAATTACCATCATCTCACGGCTGACACCCTGCTCTGCCGCAAACGCCGCCGCGTGTCCAACTCCAAACGACTCGTTAATATCGCAGGCAGACGCGATATGCGCGCCGCATCTCTGGGGGAGATTGAGCTCAATTGAGCGCACCTTACAGCCAAGTCTTTCCTTGACGAGAAGCTCAAGGCCCTTGCCCGTGCCCGAAAGCGCCTTATGACCGAAGGCGTCAACCTCTCTGCCCGTCGCGCCTGACTGAATGCTCTGTCCCTCGCGGCACTCAATACCCTCGGAAACGGCTACAACAATATTTGGCTTGACCTTGAGAGCCGCCTTGAGATCCTCTATAAACTCGTCAATATCAAATTCTCTCTCGGGAAGATATACGAAATCGGGTGCCTCGCCCGTCACTATTCTGCCGAGCGCCGCAGACGCCGTAAGCCAGCCCGCGTCACGTCCCATTATCTCAACTATGGTGACTGCGGGGATAGTATAGACCGCGGTATCCTTGATTATCTCCTGCGTAATTACCGAGATAAACTTCGCCGCCGAGCCAAAGCCGGGGGTGTGGTCTGTTCCCTTGAGGTCGTTGTCTATAGTCTTGGGAACGCCGATGATACGCATCTCGTATCCGCACTCCTTGGTGTACGCCGAGAGCTTTGCCACGGTGTCCATGGAGTCGTTTCCGCCTATATAGAAGAAATATCTTATATCATACTTTTTGAATACCTCGATAAGTCTTTCAAACGTCTTTATATAATCGCTCTTATCGGGTGTGGGGAGCTTTTTACGGCAGGAGCCGAGCGCCGCCGCGGGAGTTCTCTTGAGGAGCTCCAGCTTATCCTCGTTATTCTCAAAAACAGCGTTAAGGTCTATAAGTCTTTCCTCAAGAAGTCCCTCAACTCCGTTTCTCATTCCGTATATCTTACCTATGCTCTTACATTCCATCGCGCCCGCGATAACACCTGCGAGCGTTGCGTTTATGGCAGTCGTGGGTCCGCCTGACTGTCCGACCACCGCGTTTCCGTAAAGTATCGACATTTTACACCTCTGATTACTTTTTTTGTGTTAAACACACTCCATATTATACCAAACAAGCCTTGTCTTGTCAATATAAACTCTTGAAAATACAAGGATTTTTCTCGTTTTATTCACCGTGTCACATCTTATAAACGGATACAACTCCGCTTATACGGCGCACAGACTCGGCAAGCTCCTCGTAGGAATGCTTTCTTGCGGGTCTTACCGTGAACACCGCACAGGGATGATCCTCCTCCGCGCTGCCGTTTTTAACCTCAAGGCTCAAGACCGACGCGCCGCTCTTTTTAACCGTATCCACAATATCGCCTATTCTTTTGCTGTCCGAATATTCCACGTAAATGGAAAACACCGTGCGGTTGACGAGCAAAAAGCCCTCAAGCTTGTAAAATACTACCTCTGCCAAAAGCACGAGCAGAGCCGCAAGAACTGCGCCCTCGTAAAATCCCGCGCCGCAACAAAGACCGACTATAGCCGCCGTCCATATACCCGCCGCGGTGGTAATTCCCTTTATTTCTCTGCGCTTTATGACCATAACCGTACCCGCGCCGATAAAGCCCACGCCCGCGATTACCTGCGCTCCGAGACGCGTCAGATCCGTGGGGAGACCAAGCTCAAAAACTATATATTGGCTTGTCAGAGTCGTCATAGCCGCGCCGAGACATATAAGTATATGCGTCCTAAAACCCGCCGCGCGTCCCTTTCTCTCTCTCTCAATGCCTATAAATCCGCCAAGCAACACCGCAAGCACGAGTCTGACGGACACGCTTATCCAATCAAGATCATCTGCTCGTAAAAAATCTAAAAATTCAAACATTTCCGCCCTCCTCTCAAAGCTCCTCTACCGAGCGCACCTTATCCTGCTCGGCGACGATCGCGATCACCTCGTCGTGACTCATTTTCTTTGGCAATCTCAGGGAAAACACTCCTCTGTCCGACGGGTCCTCATTGGTTGCCTTGGATATATCAATGTCGTATACCGTAATATTGTTGTTATTTAACGCGCCAATTATCTGCGACACGCAATCAATATGCTCAAATTCCACGTACAGATTTACGTTTCTTGTCTTTGCAAACATTACGTGCTCAAGCCTTGAGAACAGAACCACCGTTATAAGAATGAACGCGCAGCCTATTGCCGCCGCAAGATAAAATCCCGCGCCGATGGCAAGTCCCATGCACGCGCTTGCCCAAAGTCCCGCGGCAGTCGTCAGTCCCTTTATCTTCTGCTTGCCCGTGACCATAATAGTACCGACGCCGATAAAACCGATTCCGCTTATTACCTGCGCGCCTATACGTGAAACGTCAGCGGTTGCGTTGACGTCCCATCTGCCCGCCATAACCGACAGGTATATTCCAAGTATCATAGTGAGCGCCGAGCCCATACATATTATCGTGTGAGTTCTGATGCCTGCGGGGCGGTTCTTAAGCCCTCGGTTGATACCTATAATGCCGCCGCAGACACATGCAAGCAAGAGTCTTAGCGCCACGTCCAAAAAAGTCAATTTCATATTTTCTCCCTATCATATATCAAAAATCGCGCAGTACGGGGCCCTGAATAATTGACGACCGTTCTGCGCGGTTTTTTTATTTACCACATTTTTCGTATCCGTCCATATACGCGGTATAGGATCTTACGCCGATGACCACCTCTCCGTCAAGCTGAAGCACGGTGGGAATATCGTATTCCACCTTGACGTGCTTGCCGCGGATAACATCCACGATGTCCGTGTATTTGGTGTGAGTTCCCTTATATACCGTGGGGAAAACCGTCAGCACCCTTGCGCGCGAGCAGTTGTGAAGCACCATTACGGAAAAATCATCATTGTTTCTGTCCTGGTCGGGCGCAATCATCATTCCGCCGCCGTAAAATCTACCCTTCATCGTGGAGACCAGCCACACGTTCTTATATTCACGCGTCACACCGTCAACCGTCACTCTTGCGCGAGGAAGCTTGTAGCCGCCAAGAATAAGCTTTATCGCCGCGGCGGTATAGCTCGCCTTTTTCTGAGATCTCTTCTTTTGCTGCTCGACCTCATAGCAGACCTCTCCGTCAAGTCCGAAGCCCGCTCCGTTGATAAATTTCGCCTTAATTCCCTTTACCTCTACCGTTGGCAGATTCTTGAGATAAGGTCTTATGTCTATAAGCTTTTCGATCTTTTCCGTCTCATTTTCATTTATATCACGGACAAAGTCGTTGCCCGTTCCCGACTTCAATACGCAAACGGGACAAGGAAATTCAAAGCCGTATGTATTGGTCGCAAATCTGCTGAGCGTTCCGTCGCCGCCGCAAACAAGCACCTTGTCCTCGGACGTGAGCTTTGGCAAAAGGTCTTTTACGTCATACTCCAGAAGACTTATGTGCGTGACGTTGCTCCTGCTTTTTCCCTTAAGTATAACCTCGATGTCGTTATGGTCGTTGTTTGATCTGGGATTATAGAGAAGGTATATCATTTTTTCTTCCTCTTTATTGGTTTTTATTTATCCGTCTTTTCCTTGAGGTCCTCAAGCTCGCGCACGAGCCTGTTGAGCTTATCCTGTATTCTTGCAAGCTCCTGGGAGATGGGGTCGGGGATATTTACCTGGTCAAGATCGCGCGCGGGTCCACCCTGCTTGCGCACCACCTTGGCGGGAATACCCACCGCCGTGCTGCTGCGAGGCACCTCCCTGAGTACCACCGCGTTGGCTGCGACCTTGCTGTCGTCGTTTATTCTGATAGGGCCGAGCACCTTGGCTCCCGCTCCTACCATAACGTTGTTGCCAAGCGTTGGGTGACGCTTACCGCGGTCCTTACCCGTTCCTCCGAGCGTGACGCCCTGATAGATGGTACAGTTGTCGCCTATCTCTGCGGTCTCGCCTATGACGACTCCCATGCCGTGGTCGATAAAAAGTCCCTTTCCGATCTTCGCGCCGGGATGTATCTCAATGCCCGTGAAGAATCTCGCGAGCTGGCTTAAGGCTCTTGCGGAAAAATAGTGCCTTCCAAGGTAGAGCTTATGCGACACTCTGTATGCAAGTATCGCGTGGACTCCCGAATACAGAAGCAGCACCTCAACTTTTCCCTTTGCCGCAGGGTCGCGTTCTCTGACTGCGCGGACATCGTATCTGACCTCCTCAATCAGCTCCTTGAGCGAATCGGGCATAAGGTCGCTGATTATGGAATTATTTTGTCTGTTTTTTCCGTTCATAAGCCGTCGCCCCCTTTGCAAAGCTGTATTTTTGAGGCTTCCGAAACCTTATTACATTTTATTATAACATATAACAAAAGTTTCGTCAATAAGAAAAAAAGACTATTTTCAACAAAAATTGACAAAAAAGGCGTAGGGGGGTTAATTTGCAAGCAAATTGCCCGGGCGACACGATGTAATCGATAACCGATTATTTACGGGAGCACCAAGGCACTCCCCTACGGGTAATCGAACACCAATTTTATTCACGGTGATTTGATTATACTGTCGTAGGGCGGTGGCTTGCTGCCGCCGTTATGAACAATATATATTTAATAATACGGCGGGAGTAAACCCCCGCCCTACAAGTGAACATCAATTATATTCACGAGTAATCTATTATTTCATCGTAGGGCGAGGTTTCGTGGCACAAATAAACAAGGCGAGCCTGTTGCCCGCCTTGAATGTTATTAATAGTCTGTATTTGCGCCAATATCTCTTATGGACGTTGCCCGCTCAAGATTTTCGGAGTTCACCTCAATGCTGTCAAACAAGCCCTGACATTTCTCAAAAAACATCTTGCTTATAAGAGACGCGTTAAAGCTCTGGAACCATTTTTTTGAGCCGCTCTCCGCATAAGCGCCCTCGTCAAGCTCGTACTTCATAAAGACGTGATAGCCGTCATCTCCCTCAACCATAGCAATATCGCCGACGTCCATGGTCTTGAGCTTATCAAGCATCTCACACATATAATCGCTATACGTTGATTTCTCTATATCCGACATATATATTCCGCTCGTATTCTCAAAGGTCTTTGAATAATCGGTATTGACCGAGTCGTCCTCGCCCTTTTTCTCAAACTCGGCAAAATCTCCCTTTTCAATGCCGCAAAGCTGATCTGCTATCTCAAGACGAGACTGCATCTGCTCCTTGGTATAATAGAATTTCTTGATCTTGCCCTCGCTGTCGGTGACAAATCTCGTTATACCCTTCTCGGTGTCGTAAAGATATTCTCCCGTCTGCTTGTCGTACGCTATTGTCTCGCCGCTTGAGTCCTTGTTATACATTCCGTCGCCGTCATCGTCGCGCTTCTCTCCCTTTTCGTAGTCGTAAAGCGCGGGGCCGTTATCACCGTTGAAATATATAATATTTCCAAACTCGTCCTTTACGTACTCGTAATAGAAATTGCCCACGAGTATATGCTTGAAGCGGTAGTAATTTTCCTTGTAATAGTCCTCTTTTACGTTATCGCCTATCTTGGAGGCGTCCGAGCCGCCGTATATATATTCCCTGACGTACTGAATTTTAGCCTCCGCGATATATATTTTTCTGAGCGCGTCGGTGTCAACTCCGTATTCCGAGAGCATACCGTCAAGCTTTTCCTCAGAGCCGTCTCCGATATAGCCGAGGTCGATATAGAGCTGTATCTGCTCGTCTATATCGTCGTAATAAGCCTTGGGAAGTCCCTCAATATCGCCGTCCTCCATAAGCTTGTCAAAAAGCGCGAGCGCTGAGACGTAATACCTGCAATCCTCAAGCACCTTTTGATTGTAATACTCCTCGTAGGTCATATCCGAGCCTTCAATTTTTGTGCTCCAGAAGGCTTCCGAGTTCACGTTATATCCGCTGTTATACAGGTCACCCTTGACACGCGAGAGCATAAACTCGTAAAACGCCGTGTCTATTTTCTGCCCCTCGCATTTGAGAATGACGGGAGACTTACGTATATGAGCGATTACCGCAAAAATTCCCACAATTATAGCCGCCACGAGCAGCGCCGAGATAATTGACAGAGCTATTATACGAGACCTTCTGTTTTTATTTGCTGTCTTTTCCATTTTTCCTCCGTCCCTTATCAGTAAAGCAGATTTGCCGCCACGTCCTTCATATCGGGAAGCGACTCAAGTGCCTTGTCGTCAATGCTTATCAACCCCTCGTAATCTGCGCAAAGCTCCTCATAGAGCATTGAAACAAATTCCGAGTCAAAGCCCGCGAATATATCCTTGTATTTTTCGTCGCTATACGCCGCCTCGTCGTGCTCCGCCTTGTAGATTATATGAAATCCCGCGCCCGAGTCCACGACTCTGCACTCGCCGAGCTGCATTTCAAATACTGACTCGGCTATCTCGTCAAGATACCCGTAATGCTCGCCCTGAGCTCCGTAATATCCCGACTCCGCTCTGAGATACATTTTCTTATTGCCCTCCTCACCCTCGCTGTATTTGGCTATCATCTGCTCAAATTCCTCGGGGGTCTTATTGCCTGCCGCAAGCTCTTCTGCAAGCTTTCCTATCTCGTCTATCTTCTCGGAGGTGTGATAATGCGCTATCTTATTGCCCTTATCGTCAAGCTTATATTTGGGATAACCCGTTGTGTCGTAAGAAATTTTCTTCGCGCTGTCGTCCGTGTAATAAACCACGTCGCCAAACTTGTCCGTCTCAAGCCTTGATGAGTCGTAAACGTCGGTTCTTGTGACTCCGTTTTTCGTGTCGTAAGCTATCTTATTTGCCTTCTCGTCGGTAAAGTAGATGGTGTCGCCGTTCTTATCGGTCTCGGTCTCGTAATAGTAGGATGCGAGAAACACCTGCTTGTAGCAGGCGTAATTTTTCTCCAAAAACTCCTGCTTGCGAGTGTCGCCGTCCTCCGCCTTGAGTCCGTCCGCGCCAAAGAAATGCTCCTTGACCTTATCCATCTTAAGCTCGCCGATATATATGTCGCGCAAAATACTGATATTAACTCCGTACTCCGACAGAATAGAATTGAGCGCATTTTTCGAGCCCGCAAATTCGATAAGAACGTCTATGGCGTCGTCTATCTGTTTTTTCTCGTCCTTTGAGATCTCAAGCCCCTCCTTGTCAAAGAGGTACTGCGCTATCATATACTGCGACACGTCCTTGAGGGTTTGGGTCTTGTAATACTCGTCCACCGTCAGCCCCTGCGAGTTCATAATAGTTCCCCACCACGCGGACGAGGAGACGTTATAGCCGTAGCTCTGGAGCAGTCCCTTCATACGCGTCATAAAGAACTCGACCTCATACACGCTCACGGAAATTTTTTTATCCTCTATCTCCATTACCCTTTTGCCCCCGCAGGACGCAAGCGACAATGCAGACACAAGCATCACGCAGACAAGCAAAAATGATATTATCTTTTTTGACATAGTCAATTCCTTTCAGAAACACAGAAATACTTATTTTATTATACAACGCAAAAATAACTATTTCTTTTCTGTTTTTTGTACTGTTTCGATATATTTTTCAAACAATTTGTTAATAAGAGCCGTCGCGTTTTCGCCCGACTTGAGCCTGAACACCACGTAGGTCTCGCCCATCTGCCCCGTCACGATACGGAGTCTGCTGCCCGCGATATGCGACATAACACTCCACAAATCAATATCAAAGCCGTCAGGGTACATTCTGACCTCATTGCCCATCTGGGTTATCTGCTTTATGCCAAAGCTTATGGCGTTTGCGCGGATAAGCGCGATGCGCAAGAGGTTTTCCACCTGATACGGCAGCTCGCCAAAGCGGTCGAGCAGCTCGTCGGCAATATCGTCCATATCGTACTCGTTCTGAATGAGCGCGATCCTCTTGTAAAGCGCCATTCTCTGCGAGGGGTATTTGACGTATTTTTCGGGCAGGTACGCGTCGTAATTAAAGCTTACCACACAGTCCTTTTTCTCCACCTTGACCTCGCCCTTCTCCTCAAGCACCGCGTCGTTGAGAAGCTTGATATAAAGGTCGTAGCCAACGGCGTCAAGATGACCGTGCTGCTCCGCACCGAGCAGATTTCCCGCGCCGCGTATCTCCATATCGCGCAAGGCAATTCTGAAGCCCGCGCCGAACTCGGTATATTCCCTTACCGCCTCAAGTCGCTTTTGCGCTATCTCGGACACGGACTTATCCTTGGGGAATGTAAAATACGCATACGCGCGTCGCGACGAGCGTCCGACACGTCCTCGGAGCTGATGAAGCTGGGAAAGACCAAGCCTGTCTGCTCTGTCAACTATCAAGGTGTTGGCGTTAGGAATGTCAATTCCCGTCTCGATAATTGTGGTAGACACAAGAATATCTATCTCCCCCGTGAGCATTTTGCTCCATATATCCTCAAGCTGCTCCTTGTCCATTTTTCCGTGAGCGACCGCAATCTTCGCCTCGGGAATATCCCGCGAGAGCCTTGCCGCCACGTTGTCAATAGACTCCACAAAGTTGTGGAGGAAGAACACCTGACCGCCGCGGCGAAGCTCTCGCTTTATCGCCTCGGTGATGATTATATCGTCGTATTCAAGAACGTAGGTCTGCACGGGGAGTCTGTCGCCCGGCGCCTCGTCGAGTATGGACATATCTCTTATGCCGCCCATAGCCATATTGAGCGTTCTCGGAATGGGGGTCGCGGTGAGCGTCAGAACGTCCACGTTTGTGGCTATCTGCTTGAGCTTTTCCTTCTGCGCCACGCCGAACCTCTGCTCCTCGTCAACTATAAGCAGTCCAAGGTCGCGGAATTTTATGTCCTTGCCGAGCAGCTTGTGAGTGCCGATAATTATGTCCACGTCGCCGCGCGCGAGACGGCGAAGCGTCTGCTCCTGCTGCTTGGGTGTGCGGAATCGGGATATCATATCCACGTTGACCGCGAAATTTCTCATTCGGCTGACCGCCGTCTGATAATGCTGGAGCGCGAGAATAGTCGTGGGCACGAGTATTGCCACCTGCTTGCCCGAGAGCACCGCCTTATACGCCGCGCGGAAGGCAACCTCGGTCTTGCCGTAGCCAACGTCTCCGCAGAGCAGTCTGTCCATAGGCACGTCGCGCTGCATATCCTGCTTTATATCCTCAATGGCGTCAAGCTGACATTCCGTTTCGTCGTAGTCAAAAGCCTCCTCAAAGCTTCTCTGCATCTCGTCGTCGGGCAAGAACGCATATCCTGGCTTTCTCATTCTCTCGGCGTACAGCTTTATAAGCTCCTTTGCCATCTCCTTGACTGCGCCTTTGGCTCGCGCGGTCGCCTTTTTCCAGCTCTCGCCGCCCATTTTGGAGAGCTTGACGAGTCCGTCGTCCGAGTGCGCGCCGATATATTTTGACACGAGGTCAAGCTTTTCAACAGGCATACAGAGCTTGTCGCTTCCCGCGTACTGAATACTGATGTATTCGCGCGTGACACCCTCTATCGTGAGCTTTTCAATGCCGAGATATCGTCCGATACCGTAGGTCTCGTGAACCACGATATCCCCCTCGTTAAGCTCGGCGTAGGACAAAATCGCCTTGCCGTCGCGTCGCTTTTTCCGCGATTTTTGTGTCTTTGAGGGAGCGTTAAGACTGCCCGTGCGAGCGTCGGTGTTCGTGGTCAGCAGAGCTATTCTCGGGCTTATAAGCTCAAACCCGAAAAGGCACTCGCGCCACTTGATATATATAACGTTTTTGGGCACGTCGGCTATTGAAACGTCCCCCTTTTTGCTCTCGACCACCGCCGAAAAATCCGCGTCGCAAAGTATCTCGCAGAGGTTTTTCGCGCTGGTCTCGTTCTCCGCCATTATTATGACTCTGTACCCGCCTCGCATATATGCCAC
>JAZNWS010000162.1:0-3732 GCA_045593485.1 Eubacteriales bacterium
TCTTTAGATATTTCTCAACAAATCGAATTGTAGTTAGAAACTCAACCTGCCCAAATCGGGATAGCAAGCGATCATCTTCGTTCCACTCATTATAGTAATTTTCTAATATTTCTTTTCTGTCCATAATTATCCTCACAAAACATTGAAAATTATTAGATACATTATAGCACATTTTTGTTGCAATAGCAATATTTTTAAATTCATAAAACACTCATATTTTAAATTTTGGCACTGTGGCGTGTGCGTATTTTGATACAAGTGGGATAGCATCGCGGAATAGAAAAAGTGTCCCATAGAAAGTTCACAGGGACATCGAGTCCCTGTGAACTTTGGGAATCAGAACTTTCAACTCGGCAGAGCCGAGTTTTCAAGTTCCGATTCTCTGGGTGGTCACCAAAAAAATAAAGGGTTGCATTTGCACCCCTTTATTTTTTTTGTGACCCATCCGGGAATCGAACCCGAGTTTCCAGCGTGAGAGGCTAGCGTCTTAACCGCTTGACCAATGGGCCACGCTTGGTACTTGGCTATTATATCATAGCCGTCCCGAAAAGTCAAGCCTTTTTTTCAAAAAAATTAAAAAAATTTTTAATTTGTCAATTCGCCGCAAATATCCGTCTCCATAAGCTCCTTGATTTGTGTGCTGTCATAGCCGCGGCTGAACAGATAATAGAGCTTTGCTACCGCCGCCTCTGTCGTGAGGTCGTAGCCGCAGACCGCGCCTGCGTCCTTGAGCATTATGCTTGTTTCATACGCGCCGAGCGAGACTCTGCCGCTGGGGCATTGCGTGCAGACGGTGATGACCGTGCCGTTTGCTATCGCCTTTTTGATTATCGGCAAGAGCTGATTTTCGCCGCCGGGGACGTTGCCTGCGCCAAAGGTCTCGATAACGATACCGCGGAGCTTGTCCGTCATAATAGGCTCGAAAAGGTCAAACTGTATGCCGGGGAAAATCTTTATGACTCCAATAGGCACGGGCTGAAGCTTGTGTACGCGAAATTCGCCGTCTCCTGCCTTGCGGAGCAGGGCGTCGCTGTATTTTATATTTATGCCTGCCTCGGCAAGATACAGACAGTTGGGGGATCTGAACGCCTCAAGTCCGTCTGCCGAATATTTGGTTGCTCTGTTTCCGCGCAGAAGTTTTCCGCCAAAGTACAGACAGACCTCGCAAGCCTTGCCGTCTGACGCTATGATAAGCGCTTCAATGAGATTGTCGCGCGCATCGCTTCGCATCTCACAAAGCGGTATCTGCGAGCCCGTGAGTATGACGGGCTTGTTGAGATTTTCAAGCATAAAGGACAAAGCCGACGCGGTATAAGCCATCGTATCCGTGCCGTGAAGCACCACAAAGCCGCAGTAGTCGTCGTATCTCTTTTCTATTTCCTCGGCTATTCTGTTCCACTCGTGGACGGTCATATTTGATGAGTCGAGCAGAGGGGACATCTCCACGATGTCCCATTCGGGCAGCTTGTCGTTGTGAAAATCCTCGGTCTGAAGCAGCTTTTTTTCAAGGAAGCCGCGGCAGGGTGCATAACCCTTGGGGGTTCTTGTCATTCCTATCGTGCCGCCGGTGTAGATAATACAAACTTTTTTCATTTTACGTCCTCAAATCAAGATTTATATTCCTCTGCAAGTGCAGAAAAAGCGGGAAGTGCGCTAAGGACTGTGGATTTATCCGTGCAGTATGCTATTCTGATATACCCCTCAACACCGAAGTCATCGCAGGGAACCACGAGTATTTCGTGCGCCTTTGCTCTCTCGGCGAATTTATATGCGTCCTGCTCAAGCGCCTTTACGAAAAGATAGAACGCGCCGTCGGGCTTTACGCACTCATAGCCGTAGCTTGTCAGATTGTTATAGAGCAGATCTCTGTTTTCACGGTAGATTTCTATATTCGCCTTGGAGTCAATGCAACGGGCAACCACCTGCTGAAAGAGACTTGGAGCGCACACGTAGCCAAGAGCGCGGCCCGCGCCGCAGACCGACAGATAGATGCTCTCGCACTCGTCCATCTCGGGACAAACCGCGATATATCCGATTCTTTCGCCGGGCAGGGAGAGGGACTTTGAGAAAGAATAGCAGACCAGTGTATTTTTATAGTAGTTCATCAGATATGGAACCTCAACACCTGAATAAACAAGCTCTCTGTACGGCTCGTCGGCGATAAGATAGATAACGTGACCGTATTCCTCGGACTTTTTGCGGAGAATGTCGCAGAGTGAGATTATAGTCTGCTCGGAATATACGACACCGCTGGGGTTGTTGGGGGAGTTGACTATAACTGCTTTTGTGTTCGGGGTTATCTTGCTCTCAAAATCCGCCACGTCTATCTGAAATGACTTTTCCTCGGGCAGACATATAACCATTTTTGCTCCCGCGTTTTCAATAAATACTCGGTATTCCGTAAAGAAGGGAGCAAAGACTATGCATTCGTCGCCATTACTCTCAACCACCGCCTTAAGACAAATTGAGAGGGAAGCCGCTGCGCCGCAGGTCATATAAATATGGTCGGGGGTTATGTTATCAATGCCAAATCTGCGCTTTATGCTGTCTGCGACAGCCCCTCGCACATTTGCGTCGCCCTGCGCCGAGGTATATCCGTGCAAAGATACGGAGTCCTCTGTCAGGAGAAGCTCGCGGATGGTGTCGTTGACCTCTGCGGGAGCGGGGATGCTTGGGTTGCCGAGACTGAAATCAAAGACGTTCTCGCGTCCTATCTCCGCCCCTCTTTTTTTGCTGTACTCAAAAATTTCTCTTATTAGCGAGCGCTTACTGCCAAGCTCGTAGGTTTTTTTGTTGTATCCCATTATTTCTTACCTTTTGCGGAACAGATCCGCAAGCTTTATCTGATAAAATTAGTTCTTGCAGGCTTTTCCTTTTCGGGCAGACCGTACTTTTCACGGCCAAGCTCAATGCTGCGCATAAGGAAAACCATATTGTGCGCGAGGGTACGCATTGTCTGGAGGCCCTCCTCGTCGCCCTCGACCTCGCCCGGCTTCGCCCCGTGAACGCTATTCCAATACTGCGAGGATGCCACAGGCATACCCGAAATGGTGAAATACTTGTTGAGCTGGACAAAGGTTGCCGAGCAGCCGCCTCTACGGGCTACTGCGACGGACGCGCCCACCTTCATTCTCTTGTCAAAGCGGGTGCTGTAAAACAGTCTGTTGAGAAAGCTTACGAGTGTGCCGTTTGCCGCCGCGTAATAAACGGGGCTGCCCACAACCACGCCGTCGCACTCCTCAAGGGTTTTTGCCGCCTGATTGACGATGTCGTCCATAAAGCATTTGCCCGCCTTGTAGCACGTGCCGCAGCCCACACAGCCGCGAATTTCCTTGTTTCCGACGTGAAGATACTCGATCTCTACGCCGTGTTCCTCAAATACTTTTATCATTTCCGCAAGCGCGTGCGCCGTGTTGCCGCTTGCCTTGGGGCTTCCGTTTATCATTAAGACCTTCATACAGTACCTCCGATTGATTGGTTATTCTAATAGTAATTATAGCACGGCAGGGAGAAGATGTCAATAAATAAAACTCCACCCGAGCGGGTGGAGTTTTATTAGATTAAAGATTATAGTACTTATCAAACTCTGCGGGGTGGGGGATCTTTGACATTTCCGAACACTCGGCTCTCTTTGCCTTGATAAAGTTCTTTATAAGCTCCTCGGGGAATACGCCGCCTGCGGTGAGGTAGTCGTGATCCGCCTCAAGCGCGTCAAGCGCATCGGGGAGATTG
>JAZNWS010000163.1:0-7083 GCA_045593485.1 Eubacteriales bacterium
GATTACAGGTTCTCTCAAACGCCGAAAGGCCGAGCTTGGAGTCAAGATTTATTCTCATTCCGTCGTCAGCGAACAGCGTACCGCCCGTCTGATAAAGGAATATTGAGTAGTCTGCCGTAAGACCTATCTCCATGTTCTTGGACTGGAGAACAGGGATTGCCGCCATAATGTCGTCCCAGGTCTTGGGCACCTCAATTCCAAGGTCTGCAAGAACGTCTATACGCGCGAACATCATAAGGAAGCCTTGTGCCTCGGGCAAGCCGTAATAGTGCTGTATGCCATCCGCATCCTCTATTCCGACAACAAGCTTAGCCGCATCGGTGAAGTTCGTCATATGCTCGTCAAAGCCTTCCATCTTCTCTATGGGATGGACCGCAGAACGAATAGCGTAGTTTATAACGTCCGCCTGACCGAGACCGAGGTAAACGTCAGGACCCTCGCCTGCAAGTATGGAAGGAAGCAGCGTTCCAAGAGCAACAAGCTTCAAGTCAACGGGACATCCGTCAATCTCATCGCCGTTTGCCTTGCTGGAGGGTGTAAAGTCATTGTTTACAAGGTTACGTATAACCTGCGACTGGTCACGACCCGAAGCAAGCCATACCTCAACGCCCTCACCCACAGTCTCCTCGTCCATAACGCCCATTCCGTCATAGTCGCGGAAGAAGCTCCAGAAGAAGCTCTTTACCTCGTGAACCAAGGTTTTCCAGAATCCCGCCTTATCAACAGGCTGCTCCTGAGATGAGCCCTGTATCATCATGTAGTCAATCTGGAGAGGCTGAGTCTTTACGTCCGAAAGGAACGTACCCAGCGTACCGATATAGCTCTTGAGACGCGCAAGGTTTCTTGCGATCTGGTCCTCGTCTCTTCCCATTTCCTTGAGAAGCTCCGCAACCAGCTGAAGCGTACCTACGTGGGAGGACTTCTGTCCCGCAAGAGCTGTAAGCTTCTGCGCTACACCGAGATTATCCTCGTCAGCATTGTCAAGCACCTGCGCCTGACGTACCATATCAATAAGCTCGTCGGGCATTACCGAAGAGAACTTATAGTCACGGTTGGGGTCAGGGGTAGTACCCGTAAGTCTCAAAATCGTGAGATAGTCATCGTTTATAGAGTCAAGCGCTTCCTGAACGTCATTGATAATCTCTCCAAGCACGCCGAGTGTGACCTCAAACTCGATCGTGTAAACGACACCCTCTGCAAAATAAAGGTTGAAGGACTGCTCATTACCCATATCGTCCTGCGCCTTGAGGTTTGTCACCTGCCACTCGTCACCGTAATTGTATGTAAGAGCAGCCGCCTCGGCAAAAGGAAGACCGTTGTAATATCCGTCCTGACCTTCACTGAGTCCCTCGCTGTATATGTAGAGCGCTCTGTTAACGAAAATACCGTCAAGCACGTTCTGTCTGAATCTGGTCACGATATCGTACATACCCGAGGAATTTACCGAGAATTTGTAGGAAACACGCTGACCTGCAGTCTGCCACTTTTCAGCGCCCATCGTATTGAGAAGGGTTCTGTCCGCAGCGCTGGGAGAGTTTACCGCAGAGGATCTGTCCTCTATGGCGTATATCGTCTTGTCGGTAGCAGACGCCGTATACTCGCCCTCAAGCTTTATTACGTCCTTGCCTTCGCCAACGCCCGCATACTGCGCAATGTAGTCCGCATAGCTTATGGGAGTCTCTGCGGGACAAAGCATGATGGACTTGATCGCCATAGGCTCATTTTCACTCTCAAGAGTGATCGTGGACGTTCCCGCCTCGAATACAAACTCGAAGGGATCGGACTCAAAGCCTGTTGAATCCTTTACCGTATGCGTTGTCCATTCGGGAGCCTGGTATGCCTCGGGACGAAGCTCGTTGCCATAAATGTCTATCTTCATAAAGCGGATAGCATACTTATCGCAAAATTCGGCTACTGCCTGCGTCCATACCTCGGGATACTTCAGCTTGAGCTGACCGTTTTCCTCGTAGCAATTAACTCCGACGGATGCCGCGTCAGCCTTCACCGCAGACCAATCGGTCTCGCCCTTGTAGATAGCATCAACGTACTGGTTTTTCCAGTTTTTGTGGAACTTAAGATAACGCGCCTCAGAAAAAGGCACCTTATCGTTTATCTGGAGTATTCGCTCAACGGACGCCGCCTTGCCTTCTGTAGCATAATACTCGATCTTGATTACGTACTTTCCCGTTGAGGGAACATTCACGTTCCAGGATACCGATCCGGTGCTTCCCGTGGAAACGCACGCCTGACCGCCAATTTCGGTGACCTTGTAATCATTTGGATTTGTCTTTTCCGCATTGATGTCGTTTATCGCATCAATAACAATGGTTTCCTTACCACCGGGGATGCCTGCATAAAGAGCTGCATACTCCTCGTAGGAGATGGCATTCAACAGCTCTCTCAGGTCGGCAAGCGTTTGCCCGGCTCCGGAACCGCCCTTGTGGGGCTCATCGGATGAATCTGCTTCGGCAGCCGCGAGCGGCAACGTAAAGCAGCCGAGAACAAATATCAAACAAAGCAGCAAAGCTGTCAGTCTTTGAAAATTCGTTTTCTTCATGGTTTAACTTTCCTCCTGCGAATTTTTTGGGCATAAAGCCCATAAGGGAAAAATGCTCCGCCAATAACACCGCTTGCCACGAACTGCTCTGCCCGCAAGGCATGCAGGATGCCAGGCAGCCCGTTTGCATCTCTTTGTGTTAGTCCACAGCGGCTTTGGGATAACATGCGGAGCGGCATTGACTGTTTTGTGGCCTTTGGAACTCCAAAGGTGTGCGGCATCAGTATTATCGCTATGCAATTTTGACCGTGTCCAAGCCCTCACGTGCATATGTGCGTGGCGCGCACTCGCGCGTGCAAGAACAAAAAACTTGCCGCACAAGCGTCAGACACATTTGGAGCTTGAGCGCCAACGGCACTCTCGCAAAAAATTCAGGTCCAAGCATAACAATACGAAGTGCAAGATGCCCTAAATTTACCTTATAATCATATCACAACCACTTATTTTTGTCAAGAAAAAAATAATCGAGAAACCCTTGTAAACACTTGTAAAAACAACATTTTGCGCATTGTTTTTCGACTGGATCTTTTTCCTTAAAATTTACATTTTCGTAAAATCCTCACATCAACGAAATCCACCCCATAAAATAGGTAAATGTCATTTACTGCATTTCGCCTTTTTGTAGCTCGAGGCACAAAATATTGCGCGTTTTTTATGCCTTTTGACGCAAACTTTTTAACATTTTATTGCGGGTAAATTCAATTTACCCGCCCGCTTTCTCAATATCATCAGGCTTTTTATAACGCCGATATGCGCCCAATAATAAAATTGCACAAAAATAACCAAAAACACGCACGAAATTTCTACATCTTAGCAAAAATAAAAAAGCAACTATTTTTACAAAAAAATGACAAAATCTCTGTTTTAAGGGATTTAATTCCTCCAAATTTTAAAAATTCACTGATTTTTATTGTTTAATTACTTATATTTACATTTATTCCTTTTATTTCCAATCGTCTTTTGCTGGGGCATTTTCTATTCACATTAGAGCATCCTCAACTAAGAGCCCTCAGGTACATCCCTCTCTGATGCCACACTCGTCCATCAATCTCATTCGCCAAACTCACCCATCGATTCCATTCGCCAAACCCGCCCATCAATCACACTCGTCGAGCTTGTCTATTAAAGCTCACTCATAAAACCTGTCAATTGAGCATGCCCATTGAAAGCGCCGCCCCCATTCAGCCCATTTTTCACTTTTCACATTTAGCTTTAATACACGGGTTATATTTTCGTAGTGCGGCAAGCCCCGTGTAGCGAGGCAGGGTTGTTGCAGCGCTCCGCCGTCCGTCGTCCTCGTAAGCCATAGAATAGCTGCCTTCCCCGCGCGCACTCAAGCAAGGTCAATCCCTGCGAATCAGCGTTGAATTTGCTTTTCTCCCCTGTTTTCAGTAAACTATAAGTTTATATTTTAACTATTTGTTTGTTATTGGCGCAAACAAAAAACCTCAGCCGTGTGGCCGAGGTTTTTTATTCATTATCATATCATCCCGCAGGAGTATATCCGTTCGTGGACATCCACGAAGCATAAACTGTATACGGGCTTTCTCCCATAGACGATTCATCCATATACGCAGGGTTTGTAAGCTTAGTCATATCAAGGAAGAAGCTATTTGTCTTATCATCGCTGTCAGTATATTTTACGTTGCCTTTTCCAAACATAGATGCGAGCGCCAACACGGTAGCTTCAGCCTTTTCCGCACTATCTGCCTCCTCAAGAACAAGCTTAACGTAGGCATTTGCCTTGGCAATGCTCTCGAGCTCACTCTTGCTCATCTGCGTACCCGTTGTGGACTCCAGATGCTCGGTAAAGTCAAATCCGAGCAACGGGTCAATAACAGCCTCGCCATTCTGAGCCTTGTATATTTCCCAATAGTCCGCAGGCAATCCTTCCTCAGGATGAGCAACAAAGCTGTTGCCTGTTTTTCTTATATCCATATCGTAGATATCACCCTTATCGTTCAACGCGATACGGCGGAGGACTCCGGTATTTTCATCGATATCATAGTGCTTTCCCTCTACTCCGTACTGAAGTATATTGCGGAGAGTGGATTCTGTATTAAGCGCCGCAAGTATCTGGACGCATGCATAAGTATATTTGGTCGCGGAACAAACGCCAAACATATTGCCGTAAAGCTCCTGCTCACCAACCTCGGGGTATTTTACAACCGAAACGTAGTACTGGCGTCCGTTTTCGTCCGTATATACGCCGCCGTTTTCAGCAGCCTCTGCTTTTACGCTGTAATCTGCCTCAATGTAGGAAATAGCAGCCTTCTGACCGGCTACCATTTCTCTGTCAGAATAGTAGTAACGGTTAGCGTCGTAAGATTTAAGTGTTTTAAGTATATTCTGGAAGTTAGCATCTGCAAGCAGATTATTGAATCCAAGGGATATCTGCCCTCTGTTGACCTTTGCGGGATCTCCGTAAACCGTTCCCAAAACAGAGAAAGCTGAATCTGTTTTATAGGGATACTCGTATTTTACGTTTCCAAGATCATCCTCGGTCTCCTCGCATCCAATTTCCCAAAAATATGCGAAATGTCTGAGAGTTTCCTCAAAGGTAGAGTTTATCGGAGCAACGTCGTAGCACGAGCTGTCCTTGTTGCTCAGGTTAGCAGCCACGTCGCTCAAAAAGTCCTTGCAATCAAGAAGCGTTATATCAGACGTGAAGCTCTGACCGTAGCCAAACTCATCATACATCTGCTTATCTATAAGCATATATGTATATGCGCCGATAGCAACGTTATTAGGAACAGCGTAGCTCATGCCGTTGTACTTAACACCCTCAAGCAACGTGGGCGCTACGTAGTCACCGATAAGCGCGCCGATTCCCGCAAGGTCCTCGTCAAGAATAGCAAGCCAATCCTTATCCGCATACTCAATAAGTCTGTCCTGACCGGAGAAATAGAATATATCAACCTGATTTTCTTCGGTTTCAGGATACTTAAGCTCGGGAATTCCCCATTCGTTGAGAATATATTCCTCTTCGCTCTCTTCGCTATCATCGCCTCTGTCCCAGACAACGCCCTCTCTGTAAGGCCAGTGCTCGGGGTAGTCAACGTAGAACTGAGTTGTCAATTCATCCTTTGTTTTATAAGGAATCTCTCCGTTCTTAATCTTCTCATTCATAACGTTAAGATAGAACTGGAGTGCTCTCTTAGCCTTTCCAATAAGCTCGTCAACGTCCGTGTTTGCGGCTATTGCGTCTTCGAGCTTGCTGTAATACTCGTCTTGTGTGAGGAACACTATATCAACGTTTACCTTATAATTCTTTTTGGTTTCCTTAGTGAATGCGGCTTCGATCTCGTCCATAGCCTTCTGCACGTCATTGGAGAAGCACAATTCACCGTTCTCGTCTCTGCTGAGCTTCTTGTTTTCCGTGACAACCCACATAGTCAAGGTCTTTGCGCTGTCATCCTGAGCATATATATCAGACGCAACGTCATCATCCTCTTCCTTTGAACAAGCCGTAAAGCAAGTGAACACTGAAAGAAGCATAACAAGGCACAAGACCAGCGCCATCAATTTCTTTTTCATCTGGTTCCTCCTAACACGCGGCACCGCGCCGCCAATATCCAATACTTAGGTATATTTTACAACAAAAACAATATTTTGTCAAGCAAATAATTTCTAATGATTTTCCAATAACACCTTGATCAACATAGTTTTTTTGAGGTGTTGAGCGATATAAATGTCACAATACACAACTATCAATTGTATTTTTTGTAGCAAATAACAATTTTTGTGTCATTATCCGCATTTTGAGGGCTCAAATCAACTCAAAAAATTTACAAATTTATTACTAATTAATCAAGGAATCCCTTAAGATGTCTTGCTCGGCTGGGGTGACGGAGCTTTCTGAGAGCCTTCGCCTCTATCTGACGTATTCTCTCACGAGTGATGTTAAACTCCTTGCCGACCTCCTCAAGTGTTCGGGTTCTTCCGTCGTAAAGTCCGAAGCGGAGCTTGATTACGTGTTCTTCTCTGTGCGTCAGAGTGTGAAGCTCTCTCTCTATAACCTCGCGCAAGATTGTGGATGCCGCAGCATCTGGGGGCGCGGGAGTGTCCTCGTCGGGAATAAAGTCGCCAAGATGGCTGTCCTCTTCCTCGCCGATAGGAGTTTCGAGAGAAACGGGATCCTGCGAGATCTTGAGTATCTCTCTGACCTTCTCCGCGCTCATTCCTATCTTCTCGCCTATTTCTTCGGCGGTAGGCTCACGTCCAAGCTCCTGAAGCATCTGGCGTGAATATCTTGTCACCTTGTGTATGGTCTCAACCATATGAACGGGGATTCTGATAGTTCTTGCCTGATCGGCAATCGCTCGGGTGATAGCCTGTCTTATCCACCACGTAGCGTATGTGGAGAACTTAAAGCCCTTTGCGTGATCGAACTTTTCAACTGCCTTCATAAGACCGAGATTGCCCTCCTGAATAAGATCAAGGAAGTACATTCCGCGCCCGAGGTATCTCTTTGCAATACTTACAACGAGACGAAGGTTGGATTCAACAAGGCGCATCTTTGCGTC
>JAZNWS010000164.1:0-2671 GCA_045593485.1 Eubacteriales bacterium
AATTCTCAAGAGAAAGGCGTCCGAGGGCGTCGACGTTCGCATAATCTACGACGACATCGGGTGCTTCCTCACTCTTCCCAAAAAATATAACAAGCAGCTCGAGGCGGCAGGCATCAAATGCCACGTCTTCAATAAATTCAAGCCTATCGTTTCAGGACTGCAAAA
Organism: Eubacteriales bacterium; assembly: GCA_045593485.1. Taxonomy (GTDB): domain Bacteria; phylum Bacillota; class Clostridia; order Oscillospirales; family CAG-272; genus SVTX01. The sequence continues at coordinate 166 of JAZNWS010000164.1, forward strand.
TAACCGAGACCACCGAAAGATCACATCTATCGACGGAAAGGTCACATACACGGGCGGTTGTAATATTGCCGATGAATACATCAATCAAAAGCAAAAGCACGGTCACTGGAAGGACTGCTCAATAAAGCTTGAGGGCGAAGCATCATGGAGCCTGACACTCATCTTTTTACAGATGTGGTGCGCATGCACAAATACCCATGAGGACTATTCAAAATTCCACCCCTACACCGAGCAACCGTGCCCCACGGACAGCGACGGCTTTGTCCAACCCTACGCCGATTCTCCGCTTGACAAAGAAAACATCGGAGAAAACGTATATCTCGGTATCATTCAGAATGCAAAAAATTATCTTTATATAAATACACCCTACCTTATCCCCGACGACAATATTATGTCTGCTCTTGTGCTCTGTGCAAAGAGCGGGGTCAACGTCAAAATAATCACACCCGAGGTGTGGGACAAGCGCTTTGTTCACATCACAACGCGCTCGTACTACCGAGAGCTGATGGCTGCAGGAGTTGAAATATATGAATACTCGGGCGGCTTCAATCACTCAAAAACCTTTTTGTCAGACGACTGCGTTGCAACCGTCGGAACTACCAATCTTGACTACAGAAGCCTTTATCTCCACTTTGAATGCGGCGTGCGTCTGACGAACACCGCATCCATTCAAAGCATCAAGAATGACTTTCTCGAAACACTCGAAAAGTGCAAGCGCATAACTTCTGAGGATTGCAAAACGAGACTACCCGTCAGAATCATTCAGGACGTGCTTCGTATTTTTGCTCCTCTTATGTAAACCGAAAATTCAAGGTGACTTATGAAAAAAATCATAATACCGCTGCTGCTCGCGCTGATAATTGTTTTTTCGAGCTGTAGCATACAAAAAATACCGTCCGCAAATAATCCTACGGTTGACGCCCCCTCGACACCCCCGACTGAGCAGCCGACCGAGAAGCCTACCCAAAAGCCTGATAACAATGACATCGACTGCTCTCACATCGATGTTGACGACAACGGCATGTGCGACGTGTGTGAAAATTGCGTTATAATCACAATAGATTTTTACGCTATAAACGATCTCCACGGCAAGTTTGGCAATTCAGCATCAAACATAGGTGTTGACGAGCTCACTACGTTTCTCAAAAACTCCTACCGCGAGGACGACTACTCAATAACCCTCTCGTCGGGAGATATGTGGCAGGGCGGCTCGGAATCCAATCTCACCAAGGGTCTTATAATCACCGAGTGGCTCAATTACATTGACACCGTTTCAATGACACTTGGAAACCATGAGTTTGACTGGGGCGAGGAGTTCATTTCCAATAATCTGGCTATTGCGGAATTCCCCTTCCTTGCAATAAACGTTTACGAGCGTAGCGACAACACTCTTGCAGATTACTGCGCCCCGTCCGTCGTAATTGAGCGCGGTGGCGTTCAGATAGGAATAATAGGCGCTATTGGCGACTGCTACTCCTCTATCGCGCCCGATCATTCGGGAGATGTGTACTTTAAAACGGGAGACCAGCTCACTCAGCTTGTCAAGGCTGAATCCGAGCGACTTCGCGCAGACGGCGTAGACTACATAGTTTATTCCATACACGACGGCTACGGACAGAACGTAAGCGGTACAACAAGTGTTTCCTCAAGCCAGCTTTCCTCCTATTACGACATTGAGCTTTCAGAGGGCGGATACGTGGATCTCGTATTTGAGGGCCACACCCACAAAAGCTACGTGCTTTGCGATGCGTACGGAGTTTATCATCTGCAGAACGGTGGTGACAACAAGGGCATCTCCCACGTTGAGATAGATATAAACATCGCCAACACAAATTCAAGTGTCAATACCGCAAGATTTGTATCAAGCTCAGTATATTCAAGCCTACCCGACGATAGCATAGTTGAAGACCTCCGCGAAAAGTATGCCGACCAGATATCACTTGGCGATCAGGTGATAGGCTACAACAGCAGCTACAAAAACAGCTCTTATCTGTGTCAGACAGCGGCGGATCTCTATTATCAAAAAGGACTTGAGCTGTGGGGAGAGGAATACGATATAGTCCTCGGCGGCGGCTTTTTCCAGGCGCGCAGCCCCTATAATCTGCAGGCGGGTGACGTAAAATATTCTACCCTTCAATCAATATTCCCGTTTGATAATCAGCTTGTCCTCTGCTCTATCAAGGGCTCGGATCTCTTGCGAAAGTTTGTTAATTCCTCAAACAGCAATTATTTTGTTGCCTACGAGAGCGGGCTTGCAAGCAAAATAGAAGAAAACACGACCTATTACATAGTAGTAGACAGCTACACCTCAACCTACGCCCCCAACAGACTGACCGAGATCATGCGTTGGGATGCGGATATATTCGCGCGAGACCTTCTTGCCGAATATATAGCAAACGGCAATTTTGCATAAAATTTAACTACGATAAAGGAGAAAAATATGATTTACAATAAGTTTCAGGATTTGAACCTCTCCGCTCTTGGAATGGGCTGCATGCGTCTCCCT
>JAZNWS010000165.1:0-13266 GCA_045593485.1 Eubacteriales bacterium
CTTCAAGATTAGATATCCCATCATCCAGAATGAGTAAGGTCACTTGTAGACTACGAGTTTGATAGGTCGGAGGTGTAAGTGCAGTAATGTATTCAGCTGACCGATACTAATAGACCGAGGGCTTGAACCTCTTTCAAGGTATTTCCTTGAGGGTTCTTAAAGTTTGAGTTTCTTTTTCTCACTCTGCTTTACCTATTTTCGATTGGAAGTTAAATTGTGTATACTTTTTTATAAAAGTTTTATATAGATCGCAACATCTGAGGATGTTGTTTTTTGTTTTATATGGAAAATATTGTGAGAGGTATAGAAAATGACCTTTGAGGAAAGAAAAGCGCAGGTAAAATCATATCTTGGCAAAATTGTGGACATAGGGATCGACCGTCCAATAGGATATGTACATCAAAAAGAGAAATATTCTCTTGTATATAATATAAACTATGGATACATACCCGGTGTGCTTGGCGGGGACGACGAGGAGCTTGACGTTTATTTGCTCGGAGTTGACGTGCCCGTAGAGGAATATCGCGCGCAGATAATTGGCATAGTTCACCGTCACAACGACATAGAGGACAAGCTTGTTGCCGCGCCCGTTGGTATGAAGTTTACGAAAGCTCAGATTGAAGCTGCGGTGCATTTTCAAGAGCAATATTACGACTCGGAGATTGAGACTGTGTAAATGTAATATGGGTGCATATTTGAAGGACTTTTTGTCATAAATATGCACTTTTTTTAATTAACGCAAAGAATGACACTCATTGAATGTCAAAACGGAATAAAATATGTCATATAATAAATTTGTCAATCACTGAATGTCAAAAGGTGGGTTTTTGAATGTTTATAAACAAAACGAGTGACGGGAAAAACAATATCTGCGGCAAAAATATTGCAAAATTCCGCAAGGAAACAGGTATGTCTCAAAGAGAATTGTCCGAAAAATTACAGATTATAGGTCTTGACGTTGACAAAAATGCTATTCAGAGAATGGAGTCGGGGCAGAGGTTTATAACAGATATTGAGCTTGTATACCTTGCAAAAGCGTTAAATAAATCTGTTTTGGAGCTTATTGACGCGGAATAAATTACAGTTTTTTGGAGAAATTATTATGTCCGATAAAAAAGAAATAAAGGTCAATCCACATAAAAATCACAGAGAAAGAGTAAGAAAAAAGTATCTGGAGCACGGTCTTGAGTGCTTTGCGGACCACGAGGTTCTGGAGATGATTCTGTTTTACTCCGTTCCTCAAAGGGATACAAACGTAATGGCTCACCAACTTATAGACAGGTTCGGAAGTCTCAGGAAGGTGCTTGAGGCTACTCCCGAGGAGCTGTACGAGGTAAGTGGTATAAAAATACATTCTGCTGTGCTTTTGGGTATCATACGTGACATAAACCGTCGTTGTGTTCTATCAGAGGTGAGAGAGGGCGAGATTTTTGACAGAGTATCAAAAATAGGAGAATATCTTATGGGATATTTTTCAGGAATTACAAACGAGAGGGTATGTGTAATGCTTCTCGACAACTCTATGAGACTTATAGATTGCGTTAAGATATCCGACGGCAGTGTAAACGGATCGAGTATAGACTATCGACTTATAGCACAAACGGCGCTGGCAAAAAAGGCATCGAGCGCTATTCTGTCCCACAATCACCCGGACGGATGCGCGCTTCCGTCCAGAGAGGACAGAGAGGTGACTCGCGCGGTAGAAGCGGCGCTTTCGGTTGTAGGAGTAAATCTCCTCGAGCACATAGTCGTGGGGGCAGGCAATTATCTGCCGACCATGCTGGGCAAGTATTCATACGTTCGCACTATGTCTCTTGACGATAAAATGCCCGAGGCGTTTCACGGCACGTTTTACGATATTTGATTGGATAAAGAATAAATATGGGCATCGGTATAAATTGCCGATGCCCATATTTATTCATATTTTGTCGAATACACTTGACAAAGCCTTTGTGTCAGTGTTATAATAATTAGGTAAATAAAAATAATACCAGGAGAGAAAAATGAAAAATTTTTTTGCTGAATTCAAAAAATTTATAACACGCGGAAACGTTCTTGATATGTCCGTCGGTGTTATCGTCGGCGGAGCTTTTACGGCTATCGTTAACGGTATGAGTAATTTCATACTCAAGCCCATTATTAACTGGCTTTTGGCGCTCTTGCTTGGCAAAGACTCGCTCAGCGATATCCACACATATCTCGTAAAGGTAATGAAGGATGTCACCGAGGTGAACGCAGAGGGTGTTGAGATTGTTATCGGTCAGGAAATAGACCTTGCAAACTCCATCTACATAGACTGGGGCTCGTTTATCAATGCTATTATAAACTTCATTCTTATTGCGCTCGTTCTCTTTATTATTGTTCGTACTATCAACAATATGAAGGACAGAAGCAGCGAGGCAAAGAAGGGCAGTCTCACAAAGGAGCAGAGACGCGAGCTTAAGGCTGCGGGCGTAAAGGCATGCAACAAGAAGGCTGTAAATGCTTACTTTGAAGAAAAGGCAAGACTTGAGGCAGAGGCTAAGGCTAAGGCAGATGCCGAGGCGGCAGCTGCGGCTGCAGAGGCTGCAAGACTTGAGCGCGAGGCTAATCCCACGACTGAGGATCTTCTTAAGAAAATCGTGGTTCTTCTCGAGTCTAAAAACTGATAATATTTTAGTAGGACCGACACGCACAGCGCTGTCGGTTTTACTGTGAAACGCGAAGGAGTTATATCATGCAATCTCTAAAATATTTGTACAGAATAGGAATAGGACCTTCGTCCTCTCATACCATAGGTCCGTTCAACGCGGCAAAAAGATTTTTGCTTGAAAACAGAGATGCAGACAGCTTTAAGGTAATTCTTTACGGCTCGCTTGCAAAAACAGGTCAGGGACATATGACCGACAAGGTAATATCGGAGGTGTTTGCCGATAGAGAATGCGAAATAATATTTGATTATGAAACCGAGACGGATTTTCATCCCAACACAATGGAGCTTTTTGCCTACTACCCTGACCGTATTGTGAGTACCAAGGCATACAGTATTGGTGGCGGAGAAGTTATATTTGAGGGTGAGGAGAGAGATATTCACGCCGAGGTGTATCCGCTCAATTCCTTTACCGAGATTTCCGAGTATTGCCGTGAAAGAGAAATGCGACTTTGGCAGTACGTTGAGGAGTGCGAAGGCAAGGAAATATGGGACTACCTTTACACCATCTGGGGTATTATGAAGGACGCCATAAAGATCGGACTTACAAAAGAGGGAGTTCTTCACGGTGGCATTGGCACGCAGAGAAAGGCTAAATACCTTTACAGACAAAGACATATTGATGAGAGCGAGGAGACAAAGACTAACCGTCTTGTGTGCGCGTATGCATACGCGGTAAGCGAGCAAAACGCGTCATGTGGCACGATAGTCACCGCCCCCACGTGCGGCGCGTGTGGCGTCGTTCCTGCGGTGCTTATGTTTTTGCAGAAAAAGAGAAATTTCTCTGACGAGCAGATAGTTCACGCGCTTGCGACTGCGGGAATTATTGGAAACCTTATAAAGACTAATGCTTCTATAAGCGGAGCGGAGTGCGGCTGTCAGGCAGAGATCGGTACGGCTTGCGCTATGGCGGCAGCTGCGGCAGGTGAGCTTTACGAGCTTGACATTGACCAGATAGAGTATGCGGCGGAAATTTCTATTGAGCATCATTTGGGACTCACCTGCGACCCTGTGCGCGGACTCGTGCAGATACCCTGTATCGAGCGAAACGCTATAGCGGCGATGCGTGCGCTTAATGCCGTCAATCTTGCGGATTTTCTTGCTGACTCGCGTATGATAACCTTTGATATGATAGTTGAGACTATGTACGAAACGGGCAAGGATCTGAAGGTCAATTACCGCGAGACGTCCGAGGGCGGACTTGCGAAGAAATATAAATAAAGCCTTATATAAAAAATTATTATAAAAATCGGTTTGCGATTGCGCGGACCGATTTTTTATTTTGGCATATTTCCGCTATATCGGGCAAAAATAAAATATATGAATAGATTTTATGCGCATAAGAGTGTCTCCTGCGCGGCAAAAACAGGTATAACGGAGGATTTTAAAATGACGGACTCGAAAGAGCTGCGCCCGTTTGGTTGGCGGGATAAGATCGGATATATGCTTGGTAATTTCGGAAACGATTTTACCTTTACCTTTGCAAGTGTTTTCCTGCTCGTGTTTTATACTAAGGTGCTCGGCATCTCGTCTGCGCTTGTGGGAACGATGTTCCTTATAGCAAGATTTTTAGACGCGGTGACAGATATTACAATGGGAAGAATAGTAGACAGAGCTCGTCCGGCACGGGACGGCAAATTCAAGCCGTGGCTCAGACGTATGTGCGGCCCCGTCGCGCTTGCGAGCTTTTTGATGTATCAGAGCGCGCTTGCGGGCGCGTCAATGACGGTTAAGATTATTTATATGTTTGTCACTTATCTTCTCTGGAGCAGTGTTTTTTACACCTCGATAAACATTCCGTATGGCTCTATGGCGTCGGTGATAAGCGGGGAATCCGATGAACGAGCCGCGCTTTCAACCTTCCGCAGCGTTGCGTCGGCGTTTGTCAATATTATAATAGGCGTTGGAGTGCCGCTTTTGGTGTATGAGACTGACGCGTTTGGAAATGAAATAGTAATTGGCTCAAGGTTCACGCTTATAGCGGGAATTTTCTCGTTTCTGACTGTTGTTTGTTATCTTTCGTGTTATTTCCTTACCACCGAGAGAATAAAGCCCACAGAGCCGAAAAGACATCTTAAAATGGGTTTTGGCGAAACGTTCAAAACACTCGTGACAAGCCGCGCGCTTCTTGGAATAATTATCGCGTCTATTGGAATTTTAGCGGCTCAGCTTTTGTCGCAGTCTATAAATCAGTATCTTTTTATTGACTATTTCAAGGATAAAAACGGTATTGCAATAATGAGTGTCGTGAGTATGATACCCTCATTGGCGCTTGCTCCGCTTGCCGTTCCCTTGGTGCGAAGGTTTGGCAAAAAGGAGCTTGGAGTTTTTGGCAGCATTTGCGGCGCGGCATCCTGCTTTTTGTTATTCTTTATCAGAACAAAATCCGTGTGGACCTATATTATAATAAATCTTTTCGGATTTTTGGGCTTTGGAATATTTAATCTCATAATGTGGGCAATAATTACGGATATAATTGACGACAGAGAGGTGAGGAGCGGTCACCGAGAGGACGGAACGGTTTACGCCGTGTATTCCTTCGCGCGAAAGGTCGGTCAGGCAATAGCCGGGGGGCTTGGCGGCTGGACGCTCAGCTGGATAGGCTTTGACTCGTCAGTGCAGGTGCAGTCAGAGATCGTGGCAAACGGAATATACACCATAGCTACTCTTATACCTGCGATACTTTACGTCACGGTAGCTATATCTCTTGCATTCATTTACCCATTGAACAAGCATCGCGTGGCGGAGAATATATCAATTTTGAAAGAGCGAAATCAAAATACAGGGGGAGAGGACGCAAATGCGTAAAGAGGTCATAATAAACAACGGCTGGTATTTTACAAAGGAAAAGCAAAAGACGGTACTCACACATTCGCAAGGGTGGGAAAAGGTAAATCTGCCACACACGTGGAATGCGTACGACGGACAGGACGGCGGAGCGGATTATTTTCGCGGAGAATGCTGCTATGCAAAGGAGCTTGAGATTGCGCAAATTCGGGAGTCGAGATTATACTATATTGAATTTGGGGGAGTTGCAAGTCAATGTAAGGTTTATCTCAACGGTCAGCTTGTCACGCAGCACAAGGGTGGATACAGTCGCTTCAGAGCGAATATTACGCCCTACATCAAAAAGGGAAGAAATCTTTTAGCGGTACGCGTGGATAATTCTGCCGTAAGCGATATTTATCCGCAGATGGCAGACTTTACCTTTTATGGAGGCATACACCGCAGTGTCAAGCTTATTGAGGTGGAGAGTACGCACTTTGATCTTGATTTTTACGGCGCAGACGGAGTGGAGGCTTATTCTGACGTACGCGACGGCAGAAGCGCGACTCTGCATCTCAAAAGCTACGTCGTAAATCCTCAACCTGACGACTGCGTAAGATATACCGTTTGCGACGGCGAGGGCAACATGGTGGCTGAAATTTTCTGCGACGCAAAAAGCCCCGAGATACAGATTCAGCTTGACAAGGTGCATTTGTGGCAGGGCGTAAAGGACCCTTATCTCTATCAAATTGAGGCGAATATTATCCGACGCAACGAGGTGCTGGATAACGTGTGCATATGTCACGGCTTCAGAAGCTTTTTTGTGGACTCGGAAAAGGGATTTTTCCTCAACGGCGAGCTAACTCCTCTCCGCGGAGTCTCAAGGCACGGAGACAGACACAACAAGGGTCTTGCGTTGAGTCTTGAGGATCATATAAGGGACGCTACGCTTATATCTGAGGTGGGCGCAAACACGGTGCGTCTTGCTCATTATCAGCACGCCGAGGAGTTTTACGAGCTTTGCGACAGATACGGCTTTATCGTTTGGGCGGAGATACCCTTTATCAGTAAAATGAATCAGGACCCCGAGGCGCATCAAAATTGTATGTCGCAGATGAAGGAGCTTATATATCAGAATTTCAATCATCCGAGCATCTGCTTTTGGGGAATTTCAAACGAGATAACAATAGGCGGTTCGTCGGAGACTCTTGTAAAAAATCTTCGCGAGCTTAACAACCTTGCGCACGGTATTGACTGCACGAGATTGACTACAATGGCTCAGGTCAGTATGCTACCGCAGGACGATGAACAGAATCAGATAACAGATATTGTTGCATACAATCATTATTTCGGTTGGTACGGCGGCCAGCTTGAAGATAACGAGAAATGGTTTGACAGCTTTCATGAAAAATATCCCGATCGAGCGATAGGTATATCCGAGTACGGTTGCGAGGGTATAATCACCTATCATAATGAAAACCCTCGTATGGGAGATTACAGCGAGGAATATCAGGCGCGTTATCACGAGCATATGCTGAAGCTGCTTTGTGGACGCGACTGGATATGGGGAAGCTATGTCTGGAACATGTTTGATTTTGGCTGTGATGCGCGTGACGAGGGCGGTGTGTCGGGACGAAACAACAAGGGACTTGTAAGCTTTGACAGAGCGATAAAGAAGGACTCGTTTTATATCTGCAAGGCTTATTGGTCGGACGAGCCCTTCGTGCATATTTGCTCCAAGAGATACAGAGACCGCGCAAGCGAAAAAATAACGGTAAGGGTTTATTCAAACTGTGATAATGTGTCGCTCTGCGTAAACGGTAAGAAGATCGGGTGCATTGAGGGCAGATACGTGTTTGAATTTAAGAATATAAATCTTTGCGACGGAGAGAATACCATAGTCGCAAAAAGCGGTAATATAAAGGATTACACCGTAATACGCCGAGTGCATAAGGAGCCCGAGGGTTTTGTTCTCAAGGAGGACAATCAGGGCTTCGTTGGCAACTGGTTTGACGGAAAAGAGGATTCGGACACGGGCGAGATGACATTCAATGAGGGGTATTATTCTATAAAAAACACTATTCGAGAAATACTTGACTCGGACGAGGCGGGAGATATTCTCGCGCACGCGCTGTCAAGCATTATGGGAATGAATATCAAAAAATCAATGCTTATGATAATGTCCGAGCAGACCCCCGAGGGAATGCTTGAAAATGACCAGATAAAGCAAAAGATAGGTATTGACGGCGAGAAAGCTATAAGACTTGTAAATAGCGAGCTTCAGAAAATAAGGCTCAAAAAGTAAAAATCTTTTTTGTAGGAAATTTTATGCGGAGGACGTATAATGAGCAAAAATATATTGAACACCGATCTCTCGGGCAAGGTGGCGGTGATCACGGGCGCGGGGGGAATTATCTGCTCGCAGTTTGCAAGAGTGCTCGCAAGAGCAGGGGCTAAGGTCGCGCTTCTCGACAGAAACAGGGAACGCTCGCGCGCATTTGCAGAGGAGATCATATCGGAAGGCGGTATTGCCGAGGCGTTTGTATGCGACGTGCTGAATAAACAAAGCTGTATTGATGTCGCTGAGCAGTTAAAGCAGACACTTGGCGGTTGTGATATTCTGATAAACGGCGCGGGTGGAAATAATCCTAACGCCACCACGGATCACGAGTATTTATATACTGAAAGTATTGATATGCAAACAAAAAGCTTCTTCTCGCTGACCGAGGAGGGAATACGCCAGGTGCTTGATCTCAATTTCCTCGGAACACTCATACCCACGCAGGTGTTTGCGCAGCAAATGGTAGGCAAGCAGGGTTGCAGCATACTCAATATCTCATCAATGAACGCGTACAGACCGCTCACGAAAATTCCCGCGTATTCGGGCGCAAAGGCGGCGGTATCCAATTTCACACAATGGCTTGCGGTGTATTTTTCAAGAGTGGGAATACGTGTCAACGCCATAGCGCCGGGATTTTTTTCTACGGCGCAGAATGCAACGCTTTTATGGAATGCCGACGGCAGTCCTACCGAGCGCACGAGAAAAATACTTGACGCAACTCCAATGAGCAGATTCGGAGAGGTGGGCGAGCTTGAGGGATGTCTGCTTTTTCTGCTTGACGAGAAAGCCTCGGGCTTTATTACGGGTGTAGTCATTCCCGTGGACGGCGGCTTTTCGGCATATTCGGGAGTATAAATTCTATAATTTTTGGAGGACGTAATGGAAAACATAATAGAAAATATAATGAAAAACACAAAAGCCGATCAATGTGTAGCAGAAAGGATGCACAAGGTGGGTATTATACCCGTAGTCACGTTGTATCAGCCTGAGGCTGACGCGCTTCCGCTTTGCGAGGCGCTTCGCCGAGGAGGGATCGATACGGTAGAGATAACCTTCAGATCTGAGGAAGCTGAAAAAGCAATTTCAGCAATAAAAAAGGCTTTTCCCGATATGATCGTCGGCGCGGGAACGGTGCTCAATGAAAAGCAGGCGAAAATTGCTGAGGACATGGGCGCGGATTTTATTGTGACTCCCGGATTTGACGAAAAAACCGTGGATTATTGTAAGAGAAAGAAGCTCCCCGTGTTCCCGGGCTGTATAACTCCCACTGAGTATCAGATGGCGATATCGTATGGTATTGAGGTCGTGAAATTCTTTCCTGCGGAGCAGTCGGGCGGAGTTGCTATGATAAAGGCATTGAGCGGTCCTTTCCCAACCTTGAAGGTCATTCCCACGGGGGGAGTGTCGCTTGACAATATAGAGTCTTATATCTCTTGCCCTAACGTCCTCGCTTGCGGGGGCTCGTATATGGTAGCGCAAAAGCTTATTGAAAACAAGCAGTGGGACAAGGTTGAGGAAATATCGCGCTGGTCCACCGAAAAGGTCAAGGAGGCAAGACGTAATGCCTAAAATAATAACCTTTGGAGAGCTGATGCTTCGCCTTGCGCCAAACGGATATTACAGATTTTTTCAGAATGATCAGATGCAAGCGACCTTCGGCGGCGGCGAGGCAAACGTGGCTGTGTCCTTGGCAAATTACGGTATGGACAGTACCTTTGTCACAAAGCTTCCCACACACGCCATAGGTCAGGCGGCGGTAAATTCCTTGCGGTATTTTGGTGTTGATACCTCAAAGATAACCCGCGGCGGTGACAGAGTTGGTATATATTTTCTTGAAAAAGGCGCGTCGCAGCGCGGCTCGCTTTGTATTTACGACAGAGCCCATTCCGCAATAGCAGAGGCAGAGCCGAGTGACTTTGATTGGAATGATATTTTTGATGGCGCGGATTGGTTTCACTTTACGGGAATTACACCCGCGCTTGGGCAGAAGGTTGCGAAAATATGCCTTGAGGCGTGTCAAACGGCTAAATCCAAGGGAATAACCGTGTCCTGCGACCTGAATTTCCGCTCAAAGCTCTGGACGAGGGCAGAGGCAAGAGGTGTTATGACTGAGCTTTGCAAATACGTTGACGTATGTATTCTCAACGAGGAGGACGCAAAGGACATTTTCGGTATTGAGGCAAAGGGAACTGATATTTATGCGGGCAAAATAAATCACGAGGGGTACGAGTACGTTGCGCGTCAGCTCATAGAGAAATTCGGATTTAAAAAGGTCGCGATAACTCTCCGCACCTCAATCTCGGCAAGTGATAACGACTGGGCGGCGTGTCTGCACGACGGCAAGGACTGTTGCTTTTCAAAAACCTATCATTTGCGTATAGTTGACCGAGTTGGCGGAGGAGATAGCTTTGGAGGCGCGTTGATTTACGCCTTGATGAGCAATATGCCCACCGATAAAGCTATTGAATTTGCGGTTGCCGCGTCGGCTCTCAAGCACAGTATAGAGGGAGACTATAACCGCATATCCGTGAGCGAGGCGGAAAAGCTTATGAACGGTGACGGTAGCGGCAGAGTACAAAGGTAATACTTGGGGGATTGATTTTTGGGTTTCGGTATGCTATAATAATGTCGTAATGATTTTATTGGAGGGCATATTATGAAAACAAAGCTATCCCCCCGTTTTTGGTGCGTGCTTACGATATTCGGTCTTGTCGGACAGATAGCGTGGGTCGTGGAGAATATGTATTTTAACGTGTTCATCTACAAAATGTTCAACGCGTCGGCGTCGGACATCTCGCTTATGGTTGCGGCGTCTGCTGTGGCGGCGACATTGACTACCGTATTTATGGGCGCGCTTTCCGACCGCATAGGCAAGCGAAAGCTGTTTATGTGCGGCGGATATATACTCTGGGGTATATCTATATTCGCATTCGTATTTTTGAGACTTGATATAATAAATGCAATTATTCCCGCAACCGTCTCCGCGGCGGCAGTAGGCGTTTCGCTTGTAATTATTATGGACTGCGTTATGACCTTTTTCGGTTCGACGGCAAACGATGCGGCATTCAACGCGTGGCTGACCGACAGCACGGACTCCACCAACAGAGGCGCGGCAGAGGGAATAAACGCAATGATGCCTCTGGTCGCTATACTTGCGGTGTTTGGCGGATTTATGGCGTTTGATCTGAATTCTGCGTCAAGCTGGACTTGGATATTCGCAATCATCGGAGCGGTCACGCTCGGCGTTGGTATTCTCGGTTGCTTTATAATCAAGGAGCCTGACATCAAGCCATCAAGCACGGGATATTTCTCAAACATAATATACGGCTTCCGTCCATCGTCCGTAAAGAGCAATCTTTCTCTTTACATTACACTCGGACTGTTTATAATATTTAACATCTCAATTCAGATATTTATGCCGTATCTTATTATCTACTACGAGCAGTCTCTACAGATGGCTGATTACGTATTGATAATGGCGCCCGCGATTATTATCGCGTCGGTGGTGACTGCATTCTGGGGCAAGGTGTATGACAAAAAGGGATTTAATTTTTCGGTTTTCTGGTCAATGCTCTGGCTTTGCTTGGGATATATTTTGCTGTTTTTCTTCAAGGGCACGGCACTCGTTTTTGTCGGCTCGCTTCTTATGATGTGCGGCTATCTTTCGGGCGCGGCTGTGTTCGGCGCGAAAATAAGGGACAACATTCCTGCGGGTAAGTCTGGAATGCTTCAGGGCGTGAGAATTTTCTCGCAGGTGCTTATCCCAGGTGTTATTGGCCCGTTTATAGGCAAGAGCGTGCTTGCAAATTGCGAAACTATTATAAACAACGACGGTACGGAGTCGTTTCTGCCAAACAGAAACATATTCCTTGCGGCTCTTATTGCGGCTGTTGTGCTTTGCATAGGACTTATTCTTATAAAATTTTTTCGCAAGGAAAAAAAGCAGTTTGCCACATTGACGACACCCTTTGAGGAAAATGTGGGCGAGATACCGCACTCGGATTACCCCCGCCCAAATATGAAAAGGGATTCTTATATATCGCTCAACGGCAAGTGGGAGCTTTTAGTCACAAGGAAAAACAAGACGGTATATGATGGTCAGATACTTGTGCCTTTCCCGCCCGAGTCTAAAATGTCGGGAGTGCAGAGACAGTTTGGATATAAGGACACCTTGAAATATCAAAGAAAATTTACCCTCCCCGACGGATTTGTGCGTGACAGAGTGTTGCTGCATTTCGGAGCGGTTGATAGACTTTCGAGAGTGCTTGTGAACGGCAGACTTGTCTGTGAAAATGACGGCGGATATCTTCCTTTTGAGGTAGATATTACAGATGAGCTCATAGCGGGGGAAAATACACTCTGCGTTGAGGTCTTTGATGATCTTGATACTGACTATCCGTACGGCAAGCAGTCAAAAAAACGCGGAGGTATGTGGTACACGCCCATAAGCGGAATATGTCAGTCGGTGTGGCTTGAGTCTGTTTGCGACAATTATATCCGCTCGCTCAAAATTACTCCCGAGACCGATGCGGTGACTGTGGAGATCGAAGGCGGCGAGGATCAAAAGACACTTGTTTTAGGCGACAAGACCTATAATTTTTCGGGTGACAGTATCAGAATAGAGATAGATGATCCGAAGCTCTGGACACCCGAGACGCCGAACATTTACGAGTTTGAAATTATTTCGGGCAAGGACAGAGTAAGCTCTTATTTTGCTCTCCGTGAGGTTTCAATAGAGAAGCGAGGGGAATACTCCTGTATTTGCCTGAACGGTAAGCCCATATTCCTTCACGGTCTGCTTGACCAAGGGTACTATAGCGACGGAATTTACATTCCCGCGACTCCCGAGGGATATAAAAACGATATTCTCAAAATGAAGGAGCTTGGATTTAATATGCTTCGCAAGCATATCAAAATTGAGCCGCAGCTTTTCTACTATTATTGCGATATCTACGGAATGATAGTGTGTCAGGATATGGTAAATAGCGGAAAATACAGCTTTCTTGTAGACACCGCGCTCCCCACCATCGGAGTTAAGAAGGGAATAAGCCACCGCGCCACCAAAAAGCGCCGCAAGATTTTCGAGGACACGGCAAGACGGACAGCTGAGCTTTTATACAATCACCCGTCCGTGTGCTATTACACTATATTCAACGAGGGCTGGGGACAGTATGATTCGGACAGAATATATGGCGAGCTTAAGACTCTTGACCCGTCTCGCGTATGGGATGCGACGTCCGGCTGGTTTGTTGAGAGAAACAGCGACGTGCAAAGCGAGCATATATATTTCAAGCCTATAAAAATAAAGCAGCAGAGTGCTGACCGTCCCATAGTTTTGTCCGAGTTTGGAGGATATTCCTACAAGGTCGGGGGACATTCGTATAACCCACATAACACTTACGGATATAAGTTCTTTACGGACGGAGAAAAATTCCGCGAGGCTATGATTCAGCTTTACGAGGAGCAGGTA
>JAZNWS010000166.1:0-11737 GCA_045593485.1 Eubacteriales bacterium
ACAAGACTCACACCAAGCACCGTGTTGTCCAGACGGTAAAGCTCAAGCTCATCAAGGTAAATATCGTTATTAAAGCAGTATTCCTCAATAAGTCCGATGCCGAAATACGTCAAAAGAAAATACAGCACCAGCGAAATAGCAAAGCAAATACCAAATATCGCAAGGATCTCAAGGGAAAGCTTGCGCCTTTTTTTTGTTTTATCAGTCAACGTAATACCCCCTTCCCCACGCAGTCTTTATATACGTAGGCTCTCGCGAATTGTCGCCGAGCTTTTTGCGGATATTCTTGATATGTACCATGATGGCGCTATCACCCACCGCATTGTCATTCCAGATGCTCTGATATATCTGATCAAGCGAAAAGATACGCTTGCGGTTGTTCAGAAGAAGCTCCAGAATTTTGAACTCGGTATACGTGAGCGCAACCGACTCCTCTCCCCTGATGATCGACTGACTGTCAAGATCAAGGAATACGTCAACGAATGCTATACGGCTTGACGCGGGCTTTGTCAGCTCTTTTTGACTGCTACCTATATTACGGCGAAGTATCGCCTTCACGCGCATAAGAAGCTCCATATTTGAAAAGGGCTTGACTATATAATCGTCCGCTCCAACGGAAAAGCCCATGACCTTATCGGACTCACCCGAATAAGCGGTAAGAAAGATAATAGGAGTATCCAAGCATTTTCTTATCTCCGCTCCCGCCATAAAGCCCGAAAGACGCGGCATATTTACGTCAAGAATGTAGAGGTCAAACTCGTCGCTTGCCATATCAACTGCCGTCCGACCGTCTTCTGCGCAAGCAACGGAATACCCCTCGCCCGAGAGCAAAAGAGTCAGTACCTCCCTTATCTCCTTTTCATCATCTGCAACAAGAATATATTTCTTTCCGTCCTTCATATTCACCTCATAAGCTTGTTTTCGGATTTATTTCATTATATATCTAATTTATTATAGCATAAACTCCGCCTCATTTCAATAACCTTTTTTTACAACGCAGGCGGCGGGCGCAGACGCCCGTCGCACATCTATATATTCAAGCCTTTTTTCAGAATATTACTTATCCGCGTTAAGCAAAAGCTTAAATTCTCCTTATCACTTACCAAATTTTTCAAGGCTGTCCCAAACGCCGAGCATATACATAATACCAAGCGCGCGGTCGTAAAGTCCGTATCCGGGACGGACGTTGCCCGCCTTCTCATCCCACAGATGTCTGCCGTGGTCAGGGCGTATATATCCCTCGTATCCGCAATCGTGGTACGCCTTGAGGATCTCAAGAATACCCGTGTCTCCGTCGCAATCTCTGTGGCTTGCCTCGGAAAAATCTCCGTTTTCAAAATGCTTGACGTTTCTTATATGCGCGAATGTAATTCTGTCACAATGCTTGCGCACTATATCCGCGACGTTGTTGTCGGGATTGGCGTTAAGACTTCCCGAGCAAAGCGTCAGACAGTTGTACTCGTCGTCCACCATATTCAAAAAACGGTCAATGCTCGCCTCGTCAACAAGAAGTCTTGGGAGTCCGAAAATATCCCACGGCGGATCGTCCATGTGTATAGCCATCTTCACGTCACACTCGCGGCAGGTCGGCATGATAGCCTCAAGGAAGTACTTGAGATTTTCCCAGAGCTTTTCATGGTCTACCCCCTCGTACGCGCGAAAAAGCCCGTCAAGTCTTGCCATTCTCTCGGGCTCCCAACCGGGAAAGGACATATTGTATTTTTCGGTAAAGTCCAATATATACCTTGCCATAGCGTTATAGTCGTCCTGTATCATATTCTTTTCGTAAAAAAGCGCCGTTGAGCCGTCTCCTACGGGGTGAAAAAGGTTGCTTCTCGTCCAGTCAAAGATGGGCATAAAGTTATAGCAAATAACCTTTACGCCAAACCTTGAAAGATTACGTATGCACTGCTTGTAATTTTCAATATACATATCTCTCGTGGGCAGACCTATCTTTATGTCGTCGTGAACATTGAGCGACTCTACCACGTCCATGTTAAACCCGTATTCGTCAAGCCGGCGCTTGACCTCGGCTATTTCGTCCTCCTCCCATATCTCGCCGGGCATTTTATGATGCAAAGACCAGACTATACCCTCAACACCGGGTATCTGCTTGATGTCGGACAGCTTGATTTTGTCATTACCCTCACCGTACCAGCGAAAGCACATCTTCATCGGCATATCAACTCCTCCTTATTCCCCCAGCCCAAAATATCTTTTTGCATTATAATAGCATATATCTCCAACGAGCTTGGAAAGAGCCGCCTCGTCATTCGGATATTCGCCGTTTTCCACCCACTCTCCTATAAGGGAGCAAAGAATACGGCGGAAATATTCGTGTCTTGTGTAGCTCAGAAGACTTCGGCTATCCGTGAGCATACCAATAAAATTTCCAAGCAGACTTAGATTTGCAAGGCTTATGAGGTGATCCCTCATTCCCTGCTTGTTGTCGTTAAACCACCACGCGCTCCCGTGCTGAAGCTTGCCCGCGGTCTCCGTGCCCTGAAACACGCCTATGAGAGTGTCAAGAAAGGCGTTGTCGGACGCGTCAAGGCTGTAAAGTATGGTTTTCGGCAGCTTATCCTCGCGCTCAAGTCTGTCAAGCAGCAAAGCGAGCTTGCTGCTTCCGTTATCGGGGCAAATACAATCAAAGCCCGTGTCCGCTCCGAGTCTGTCAAACATTTTGGAATTTGGATTTCTCATGCAGTTGTAATGAAGCTGCATGACCCATCCGTGGCGGACGTATTCTGCCGCGCAGAAGCAAATCAGCTCGGTCTTGAGCGCCTCCGCCTCGTCGGCGCTTACTCTCTCTCCCAGCAGTCCTCGTTTTATAATCCTGTTTATCTCGCCCTCATCTGCCTCGGCATAAACCATACGGTCAAGCCCGTGGTCGCTCGCGCGACATCCGTGCGCGGCAAAATATTCTATACGCTTGCCAAGCGCCGCCTTGAGACTTGAAAGATCCTTAATTTCAACTCCCGACACCTCCGAGAGCCTTGCGATATATTCTCTCCACCCGTCCTTGTCAATATTCAACACCCTATCGGGACGGAACGTGGGCGCAACCACGGTATTTATTGACTTGTCCTCTGCTATAAGCCTGTGATATTTAAGGGTATCAATTGGATCGTCCGTGGTGCCTATGAACACGACGTTGCTCTGCATAATAATCCCCCGCGCGCTCATATTTTTATTCCCAAGCCTATCCGCGCAAAGCTCCCAGACCTCCCTTGCGGTATCCGCATTCAGCGCGCCGTCATATCCAAAGTAATTCTTCAGCTCAAGATGACACCAATGATACATCGGGTTTCCTATCGCCTTGGGCATAAGCTCGGCAAATTTGAGAAATTTTTCGTACGGGTCTGCGTCTCCCGTAATGTAATACTCGTCAACGCCCTCCGAGCGCATCAGACGCCACTTGTAATGGTCGCCCTCAAGCCAGAGCTCCGTCATATTTTCAAATTTTCTGTCCTCGTATATATCCTTGGGACTTACGTGACAGTGATAGTCGATAACAGGCATTTCCGCCGCGCACTCAAAATAGAGCTTGCGGGCGGTATCCGTATTCAAAAGAAAATTGTTATTCAAAAAAGCTGACATCTTATCCTCTCCTTTTTCTGAAGCCTTGCACGGTGGGATTTTTGACAAAATTATCAGATATAAGTCAGCGCCGCATAAAAAAACGACAGAGACGTTATGTCTCTGTCATTTTCACTATAAATTAAGCTTAGTCCTTTTTCTGCGCCGCATCAATTTGTGGCTGTGATAACGGCTGTTGAATTTTTTTGAGAGCCTTACGGAATTGGAAAATAAAGAGTATAGTTGTAAAGGTCACGGCAATTATGTCAGCAATAGGCTCTGCCATATACACACCAACCGTCGGATCTTCCACAAGACGAGGCATAATATATATCAACGGCAGCAGCAAAACAAACTTTCTCACTACCGCGACAATGACGGACGAGGGCGCGTTGCCGAGAGAAACGAAGGTCATCTGGCAAGCAATTTGAATTCCGAACAGGAATATACCGCCAAAATATATACGAATAACGCTCTCCGTGAAATCAAGCAGCGCTGTATCCGTTGTGAACATTGTCGCAAAGGCTCTCGGGAACAGCATTATAGAGGTACCAAGCGTCACTGAATATATAAGACAGGTTATAAGCAATATCTTAAACGTCTTTTTAACTCTTTCGGTATTTCTCGCGCCGTAGTTATAGCTGGAGATAGGCTGAGCTCCCTGCGCGATGCCCTGCATGGGAAGCATAGCAAACTGCATCACGCTTGTAAGTATCGTCATCGCTCCGACCGCCACGTCTCCGCCGTAGCCAAGCAAGGAGGAATTGAAGCAAATTGAGATAACGCTCTCGCTTGCCTGCATAATAAACGCCGCCGAGCCAAGAGCAATACACGGCAGGATAAGTCTCGGGGAAA
This sequence comes from Eubacteriales bacterium, assembly GCA_045593485.1. Classification (GTDB taxonomy): domain Bacteria; phylum Bacillota; class Clostridia; order Oscillospirales; family CAG-272; genus SVTX01. Next base: position 4,435 of record JAZNWS010000166.1, read on the forward strand.
CAAAAAGATTTTTCTTTTTTATGCGCAAAAGAGTCTTTTTGCCAAACAAGAAGGATAAGACCCACGCGCAAGAGATCGCCTGCGAAATAATAGTTGCAAGCGCCGCGCCGCGAACACCCATATCAAACGCATAAATAAAGAGAGGGTCAAGCGCAATATTCGCAGCAGCGCCGATTATGACCGAGATCATTGCTATCTTTGTAAAGCCCTGCGCCGTGACGAAGGAGTTCATTCCAAGCGTGAGCTGAACGAATATAGTACCTATGGCGTACACGCTCATATACGATACGGCATACTCTATGGTATTTTCACTCGCTCCGAAGGCAAGGAGCAGATCGCGATTCCAAATAAGCAGGACTGCTGTCAGAATGAGCGAGACCAGGATCTGAAGACTGAAGCAGCCTCCCAGAGTCTTTTCTGCACTTTCCTTGTCCTTCTGCCCCATAAAGATCGAGGCTCTCGGCGCGCCGCCGGAGCTGACAAGCGCGGCAAATGCCGACACTATCATAATAAGGGGCATACAGACTCCCACGCCCGTCAGGGCGAGGTCTCCGTCCCCGGGCATATGACCGATATATATGCGGTCAACGATATTATACAGCATATTTATCAGCTGCGCGACTACCGTAGGCAAAGCCAGCTTAAACAGTAATTTGCCTATTGGCGCCGAGCCAAGCATTTCTTCGTTGTTTTGCATTATGTTTTCCTCGTTGGACAAAATTGATTTTTCAACATTTTACAGCGGCTGCTTGTGATCGGCAGTCTCAAGACTCCACCCGCAGTCACCGTGATATATCATCTGACGTGTCATACCGCCGTCAATACAGATATTCTCGCCCGTGATAAAGCCCGACATATCCGAGCAGAGATAAAGCACCATGTTGGAAATGTCGAGCGGGTTGCCCACTCTGCCCACGGGCTGCTGCGCGGCGTCCGCTCCCTCATAAACCGTGTAGTCATTATCTATCCAACCGGGTGAAATAGAGTTAACTCGTACCTTGCCCGCAAGACTTACCGCAAGCGCGTGCGTAAGCGCAGAAATGCCGCCCTTTGACGCCGTATAGCTCTCGGTCTCGGGCTGACTCATTCTGTCTCGCGAGGACGAGATATTGACTATGCTCGCGCCATCGCAAAAATACGGTAAAAAGAGCTTGGAAAGATAAAACGGCGCAGTCACGCCAACCCTCAAGGCATATTCGAACTCCTCGTATTCACAGCTCGCAATTCCCTTTGAGAGCGGTGCGGCGTTATTGATAAGATAATCAATGTGTCCGTGCTGATCAATTACCCTTTTGGCAAAAGCCTCAAGCACGGTCTTGTCCGCAAGATCGCCTACGAAATAATCGTTGTCCAGAAGGTCGATCACGCACACTGTCGCGCCCGCCGCCTCAAACTGCTCGCGGATGCATTTGCCAATACCCCTTGCGCCGCCTGTGACGACGACAACCTTACCCTTGAAATTAAACATATTATTCTCCTCTGAAAGACTCTGATCCGACACAAGTCATCACTCAACCACGCCGACAAGCTCGTCTGCGCTCTTGCGCTTTTTTGCGCGCAGCTTATCGCCGTCCTTGGCATAGCCAAGCGTGATGACAAGACGGGCTGCGCCGTCAAGCCCGCATATTTTACGTATTTCGGCATCATCAAGCCAGCCGAGAATACAAGTTCCCAGTCCCTGCGCAGTCGCCTCTGCCGTAATATACGCTGCCAGAATACCAATGTCAATAGAGCGATAATCGTTGTTTTTAACCTTCGCTCCAAGCGCCGCCGTCTTGACGTAGGGCTTCTCCGAGATGACGAGCATCACGGGCGCGTCGGTGGCAAATTTGTTCATTCCCATTCCCTGCGTAGCCTTAGCAACTCTTTTTGCGGCATTTCCCTTGCACACGGTTATGTGATAAGGCTGTCCGTTGCACGCCGAGGGAGCAAGCCTCGCGGACGCAAGAATAAGGTCGAGCTTTTCCTGCTCTACCGCGCGCTCGGGATTGAATGACCTGCAGGACTGTCTGTTTTCTGCAATTTCAGTAAAATTCATAGCTCTTCTCCGTTTGTCACTTCAACTTTTTTCCGTCCGAGAACGTCTTGCCAACCTTCTCGCCAAAGCTCCAATACGCCTGTCCCGCGCTGTCGCAAATAATGGGATCCAGCTTTTTGACGTCAATCCTGCCGTTCTCGTCAAGAATACTCTCGTCCGCGGAGATATTAACAATCTCGCCCACGCATATGCCGTCCTCATTGAATTTGATGAGCTTACATTCCACCGTCATGGGAAGCTCGTCAATAATTGGCGCGTTGACGTGCTCGCTTTTTGTTGCATGAAAGCCCGCCTTGGCAAGCTTATCAGGCTCATCATGCGCGGAAACAATGCCTACGTAGTCACAGGGTACGACCGTTTTCACCGTGCCAAAGCTGATTGTGAATCCGCCTGTTTTCTTGATATTCTCGGTGGTCTTGTGCTCCTCCGCGAGCGAGATAACAACCTGATTTGTGTCGTAAATGCCGCCCCACGCCGCGTTCATTACATCGGGATTGCCGTTTTCGTCATATGTGCCGATAATCAGCACGGGCATAGGATAAAGCCAGGTCTTAGGTCCAAAATTTTTACGCATAATCTACTCCTTCAACAATCGGTTTTAATAATCATCGGTAGCTTTTCGAATGCTGTCAAGCTCTTTTTGCGCTTTCGCGCAGTCATATAACGTAATTATAGCATACTTTCCTTCACTTTGCAACTGTTTTTCACCTCGCAAGCCCATTTTTCATGGTTGACCACTTGCGAAGATTTTTGGCTTATTGGGTGATACTTTTAATCTTTCTCGAATAGTTAAAAAAGCAAAAATCCTCGGTGTTTTTCAAAAAGCAGAAAGACCCGACCGTAAACGGCCGGGCCTTTGTTTTAATTTGTTTGTGAAACTCTTACAGGCACGTATACGTACTTATTGCCATATACAAGCATAAAGTAATACTTGCCCGCAGTAGCATCGGGGTCGATATCTGCAGTAAACGCATTATTTGTTATAAGCGCTGCTCCGTCATCTGTGACAACAGCTCCGTTTTCGGATACTGAATATCCGGATCCGGAAGCAAATATGCTCTTACATTCATCGGTGACTGTAAGCTCTCCGTTATCACCCATTATGTATACGTAAAGCTCAAGATTTCCGTGATCGTCTCCCGGAACTGTTATTCCGTCTATGGTGAGAGTTTCTCCACTTGTTACTCTGTTGACAGTATTATTCTCAACTGTAAGTGCCGGAGTTTCAAGAAGTGTTGTGCTTTGAGAGAACCTGTACAACGGCTGGACACCGAAAAGTCTGAAGGTATCCTTTGACTGCTCAGATTCTGCCAAGCTCTCGGGTAGAGTGAATATCTCATAGGTAAACACCACATTCTCAAACTCATTTTGCATCATAGTATTAAGAATATCTTTATTTGTCAGATTTTTTTCTTTTTGTCGATGAAGTAGAATACTGCGAGAGTACCGCTTCCGCAGAATGCCACGCCCGAAATGACGCTCACGATGATAGTAAAGGTCTGAAGCTCAGCGTCCCTTGCTTCAAGCGCCGCCTTATTGTCGGCATCTGCCTTTGCAAGCTCGTTATCCTTTGCCTCCAGCTGAGACTTTGCTTCGTCGAGGTTCATCTGCACTACCTTGAGAGCCGCATTGAGAGAAGCATACGCCTCCTCAATCTTGTGGGTCAGCTCGCTATTGCCTGCAGCGCCTGCTGCCTCAAATGCCGCCTTTGCGGCTTCAAGCGCGGCGTTAAGCTCTGCGATTTTGCCGTCAAGGACTGCGTCGCCGTCAGCGATTGCGTCATTAAGCTGAGCCTTTGCTTCGTCGAGGTTCTTCTGCACTGCCTTGAGGGCCGCGTCAAGAATTGCATCTGCGTTCTCGATCTTGGCATTCAACTCGGTCTTGAGCGAGGTGTCAGCCACCTGATATGCGGAAATTGCATTGTCAAGCGCCGTGCTGAGCGCAGAAATGTTTTCGCTAAGCGCATTGTCTCCGCTCGTGATTGCATCTGCAAGCTGCTTTTGTGCCTCTGCGAGATCGGACGCCACCTTATTGATTGCGGTCTGCAATGCAGTCTGCGCCTCGGTAATCTTACCCTCAAGCGCGGTCTTGTTTTCCAAATCAGCCGCTTCGAGAGCCGACTTTGCGGTTTCGAGAGCCTGATTCAAAGTTGTAATCTTGCTGTCAAGCGCATTGTCTCCGTTTGTGATTGCATCCGCAAGCTGCTTTTGTGCCTCTGCGAGATCGGAAGCTACCTTGTCGATTGCGGTCTGCAATGCAGTCTGCGCCTCGGTAATCTTACCCTCAAGCGCGGTCTTGTTTGCCGCGTCTGTCGCCTCAAGAGCCGACTTTGCAGCTGCGAGAGCCTGATTCAGATTTGTAATCTTTGTAGAGAGATCCGCATCTCCCTTCTCCATAGCCGTGCCGAGATTGTCGATTGCCTGCTCCAAATCCGCCTTGACGTCGTCGATCCTTTCATTGAGCACTAACTCTGCGTCTTTGAGCTTCTGCTCAAGAATAGCCTTATTTTCCGCGTCTGCATTCGCGAGAGTCGCCTTGGTTAAGTTGATGAGGTTAGTCAGATCAACAACCGCAGCTTCAAGATCCTTGCCTGTCGCAGTCTTAAGCTCATTGATCGCATCGTTCAGGTTTTGCTTAACCTCATCCAACTTAGCCTCAAGCGCCGCGTCTGCGCTTTCTATCTTTCCGTTCAGTTTTATCTCAAGAGCCGTGTCGGCAACAGTCGCAAATTCCTTTGCAGCTTCGATTGCTTTATTGAGCGCTTCGATCGCATCTGCAAGCGCCTGCGCGTCTGTCGCGTCAACGGATTTCAGCTCCTCAATCGCCTTTTCAATATTCTCAATCGCCTCCTCTGCCTCGGTCACTCTGGTATCAAGAGAAGCGATAAGCGCATTTGCCGCGGTAATTTTGCCTTCCAGCTCGGACTTGAGTTCCGCATCCTGCGTGTTAGCATATGTCTTTGCCGACTCGATCAGCGCTTCGAGCTCTGCAACTGCTGCTGCAAGCTCGGTGGGATCGATCTGTGCCGCGATCTTGCCTTCAAGGTCTGCGACTGCTTCTTCAAGAGCCTTCTCGTATGCTACGGTAATATCGCTCTTTGCCGTTGCGATTGCCGCTTCAAGCTCGGACTTGAGTTCCGCATCCTGCGTGTTAGCATATGTCTTTGCCGACTCAATCAGCGCTTCGAGCTCTGCAACTGCTGCTGCAAGCTCAGTGGGATCGATCTGTGCCGCGATCTTGCTTTCAAGGTCTGCGACTGCTTCTTCAAGAGCCTTCTCGTATGCTACGGTAATATCGCTCTTTGCATTCGCAATAGCTTCCGCAAGCTCTGCGTCGGTTACGCCGTTCTTTTCAAGCGTCGTGAGCTTATTCGTGATCTCGGTGAGCTTTGCATTGATCTGATCAATTTCACCATTTTTCTCGATCAGCTTGTTCAGCTCTGCGATATCCGCTTCCAAATCCGCAATCTCGCCCGAAAAGTCAGCCATACCGACCTCAAGCTCGATGGTCTTGTAGCCGCCTTTGACGTTATTAGTTTCCGCGTAAGTCACGGTGATGGTCACCGTATCCTGACCGATTACAAGACCGTCAGCGACCTTAATGGTGGAAGCCGTGCCCTCAATAAGCTCACCGCCCGTGATAGTCCAGACGGGTGTCGCGTCGCTGTTTGTGTTCAGCGTCAGCGCAATCTGATTGCCGGGGAGAACCGAGGGAATGGGAGAGGAAAGTTCAATTTCAATGTCAGCCTGATTGATCGCAAACCATTCTTGTACCTCATTAAAGAAATAATTGCCCTTGCTCTCGATGGTTGCTGTATATATACCCGCGTCTACGAAGCCCTCTTTATCCCAAACCACCGTGTAGTCGGTATCGAGAAGAAGTGTTTTTTCTCCGTCCTTGACGGTAATAACGGGAATGTGCTCGTTGCCGTCGTAGGTTACCTCGGTGAAGCTTATGGTAACATAGTTTTCACTGAGATTCTTTTTGAGAATCTCATAAGTCTTTGTTACCTCGCCCGTATAGTTTCCGATACCCGTAATAGTTACGGTGTAGGTGTCGGCGTTTACAAAGCCTTCTTTATCCCAGGATAACGTGTAATCGGTACCAAGCTCAAGTCCTACTACGGTTACGGTGGGAATCTGTACCTCACCGTTGTAGACCTTGTTATCGGAAAGGTACGCATCATGGTCCCCCAGTTCTTTGGGTGCAATTGTAAATTCGCCAACCACAAGACCGGTAATCGCCTTGTAGTTTTCGCCCTCCTCTACGTCAATCTTCACGGTATACGTACCTGCGTTTACAGGCTCGCCGTCTACAAGGTTGCCCTCAGCATCGTAATACTTGACGGTGATCTCTCCCATACCGACGATGCCGTTTTTCACTTCGATGAACGCCGTCTTTGCGGTGCCGTCGTAGATCGGGTGGTTGGGAATAGCGCCGCTGAAATCATCTGCCTTTGGCGTTGCCTTCTCGACGGTGAACTCCACGCTTGCGGTAGCATTGCCCAAGGTGATGCTTGCGGTGTAGGTACCGGCGTTGGTATTGCCGGAGTAGATGATTTCGGGAGTAGCCACACCGTCAATAGAGCCGTCCAGGGTTGCGATGACGGGAGTGCCGTCGTAGGTCTTGCCCTCTGCCTTGACGGTAATTAAGCTGCTGTATCCGCATGCGGAGCAGTCAGCGTTGATAGTGCTGCCGTTTACGGTATAGGTCAAGGGGTGCTCGGGCTTGGTCTCGGCTGCCGTGCTGTCGTTGGTGTAGACAGGAACCGCATCGATCGCGCAGGTGAGGTAGCCGTAATAGACCTGATTTGTCTCTGTTCTGAATACGGGGAACGCGTTCACACTCTCGCCGTTGTCAAGGCTCTGACCGAACGCGTCGCCGAGAAGATACGCCACCTCGCCGCTCTCAAACTGTGCTGCGGTCTTGGCGGTGGTGCCGTAGATCGTATCGCTCTCGCTGTCCGCAAGATAATAGCAGTTGATCACCTGGCTTGCATAGGTTTCGGGATCACCGATGACCTGACCAATGATCAAATCATATCTGTCCATCTTTTCACCGCTCAGGCTGCCTGCGTTGTAGCAATTCTCCACCACGCCGCTATTCGTGCCCAACGATCCGACAATGCCGCCTACTTGGTTGCGGCCAAGTATGTCGCCCAGATTGATGCAGTTCTGCACCTTTCCGCCGTATGCGTTATGGCCGACAATTCCGCCCAGAGCGGAGCCGATATAGCTAACGCTTTTGAGCACTCCCGCAAAGGTA
>JAZNWS010000167.1:0-6253 GCA_045593485.1 Eubacteriales bacterium
CAAGGATGAGGCTGAAAAGGTTAAGGCTGACCTCGAGGCAGCTGGCGCTTCCGTAGAAATCAAGTAATTTTTACCGCAAGCTAACTTTTCAAAAAACAAATAGCTGTCTGTTAATTTGGATAATAAACAGAACAAGCCGAAAGAGCCCTGCGCTCTTTCGGCTTGTTCTTTGTAAATCTCTTATAAACTAAAGAAAAAACGGAATCGTATGATTCCGTTTTTCTTATTACGCAAACAAGCTTACTATCCAGTCGTAAAGCGGAACAAGCGCAATCGGCAAAAACATAGCGGGCAAAAAGTTCGTGGTCTTAAGCTTGGAGTTTGTGACGATGTTGATTCCAAGTCCTATTATCACAAGCGAGCCAACTGCGGTCATACAGGTGACGACGTCAGTACTCAAAAATCCCGACACAGCTCCCGCAAGAAGTGTGAGCGCGCCCTGATATACAAGCACAAACGCCGCGGAAAACAGCACTCCCACACCCATAGTTGACGCAAGCGCGATAACAGACACAAAATCCATCGCCGCCTTTGTCAGCTGAAGCGTGTGATCCCCCTTCAGACCGCTGTTGAGCGAGCCTACTATGGTCATAGAGCCAACGCAAAGCAAGAGCGACGAGGTGACAAATCCCTGTGTGACGTTGCCAAATCTGCCTCCCGTGATACTTTGTATCTTATCTCCGAGCCTGTTTACCCATTTGTCAATGTCTATAAGCTCTCCGATAAGAGTTCCAAGCGCCATGGATATAATAATTACAAGAGTTCTTTCGGTCGCAATATCTCCAAATGATATACCTACGTTTTCGTCAAGCGCGTTTATTATGCGTCCGTTTACACTACCCTCAATAGCGCCGCCAAGACCTATAAATATAGCGCAAAGGCCGAGCGCCTTGAGTATAGAATCGGTTATTCTCTTGGTTTTCTCAATGCTTCTTCCCTTTTTGTGGGTTATCCACATAATGAGCAAGCCAATGAGCGAGCCCGCGATAACCGTTATGACGTTAACGAGAGTACCAAACAGCTTGAAATCACTCATCTTTATCAGAACTGAAGGAGATTTTCAATATAATTCTTGAGCTCGGAAATAGGAAGTCTTACCTGCTCCATGGTATCTCTGTCACGTACTGTCACGCAGCCGTCAACCTCGGAATCAAAGTCGTAGGTGATACAGATAGGAGTACCGATCTCGTCCTGACGGCGATATCTCTTACCGATAGAGCCCGTCTCATCAAACTCAACGTTGTAGTACTTGCAGAGCTCGTCGTAAACCTCGCCTGCTTTTTCGGAAAGCTTTTTGGACAAAGGCAAAATTGCCGCCTTAACGGGAGCTATCGCAGGGTGGAAATGAAGAACTGTACGAACGTCGTTCTTCTCCGCATCTATAACCTCCTCGTCGTAAGCGTCGCAAAGGAGTGCTAACACGCTTCTCTCAACGCCAAGCGAGGGCTCGATAACGTAAGGAGTATATCTTTCGTTTGTCTCGGGGTCAAAGTAGGTAAGATCCTTCTTGGACTCGTTCTGATGCTGTGTAAGGTCATAATCAGTACGGTCAGCTACGCCCCAAAGCTCGCCCCAACCAAACGGGAAAAGGAACTCAAAGTCAGTAGTTGCCTTGGAATAGAAGCAAAGCTCCTCGGGATCGTGGTCACGGAGACGGATATTTTCGTCCTTAAGACCGATGGAAAGCAGCCAATTATGGCAGAAATTTCTCCAATATGCAAACCATTCAAGGTCTGTGCCGGGCTTGCAGAAGAATTCAAGCTCCATCTGCTCAAATTCGCGCACGCGGAAGATGAAGTTGCCGGGGGTTATCTCGTTACGGAAGGACTTACCGATCTGTCCAATACCGAAAGGAAGCTTCTTACGCGTGGTTCTCTGAACGTTTACAAAGTTCGTAAAAATACCCTGCGCGGTCTCGGGACGGAGATATACAGTGTTCTTTGCGTCCTCGGTGACACCCTGGAAGGTCTTGAACATAAGGTTAAACTGACGAATATCAGTAAAATTGTGCTTTCCGCAGGTAGGACAAGGAATATTGTGCTCCTCAACGAAGTCCTTCATCTCTGCGTTTGTAAACGCGTCGATGGGCTTAGGAAGCTCAAATCCCGTCTCTGCGCAATAGTCCTCAATAAGCTTGTCCGCGCGGAATCTCTCGTGACACTCGCGGCAGTCCATAAGGGGATCAGAGAAGCCCGCAAGGTGACCTGATGCTACCCAGGTCTGAGGGTTCATAAGTATTGCGGCGTCAAGACCCACGTTATACTTGTTTTCCTGAACGAATTTCTTCCACCAAGCCTTCTTTACGTTGTTCTTAAGCTCAACGCCAAGCGGGCCGTAGTCCCATGTGTTCGCAAGTCCGCCGTAAATCTCGGAGCCGGGGAATATAAAGCCTCTGTTTTTGGAGAGGGCAACTATTTTGTCCATTGTCTTTTCTGTGTTTTTCATATATTAAACCTCCCTTGCCGACAAAAAGCGTATCGGCAAATATCAATATCAATCCAATTATATATTTTATCATATATTACAATAATTGTCAAGTATTTTTTGCATACGCAAAGCTTTGTCAAAAATCAAACAAAAGATTTATTTTTCTACATTTTATTTACATTTGCAAGCCGAAAATAGAGTTTTAAATGTCCTTACGTGCTTGACAATCGGGTATATTTAAGTTATAATAAATATACAATTATATTTTATTCAGGTGAAAATGAAAAACAGAAAAACTATAATTTTGGAGAAGGTCAAGGAGGCTTGCATGTCGGTCCTGCCGATCGCTCTGATCGTCGTGCTTTTGTCTATTACCGTCTGCCCTCTCCCAAATGATATATTTATTGCATTTATAATAGGCTCGTGTCTGCTTATATTGGGCCTTGGACTTTTTTCGCTCGGCGCGGAAATGTCTATGTCCAAAATAGGTAGCCACATAGGCTCAAATCTGACAAAGTCACGAAAGCTATACATAATCGCGCTTATCTCCTTGGCTGTGGGCATGCTCATAACCGTCTCCGAGCCTGACCTTCATGTGCTTGCAGGCTATACTCCCAAGAAGTTTATGTTTATTCTTGCGGTGGCCATAGGACTTGGCGTATTTCTTGTCATAGCTGTGCTTCGTATAATTTTCAACGTAAAGATCAAATACATTCTTCTGGTCGGATACGGAGTAATCATCGCCCTTGCGTTTCTTGTTCCCAAGGAAACCCTTGCCATCGCGTTTGATGCGGGCGGAGTGACCACGGGCGCAATGTCTGTACCCTTCGTAATGTCTATAGGCGCAGGTATCTCGGCTATGTCCGATCAGAAATCAGGCGAGGACTCAACCTTTGGCCTTATGGCGATATGCTCGATAGGTCCTATACTTTCGGTGCTTATTATGGGGCTTATCGGTATCGAGGGCATTGAATATATCCCTCATGGGCTTCCCTCGTTTTCAAACTCTCAGCAGATGGGTCTCGAATTTCTCTCCGCGGTGCCCAAATATATGGGAGACGTGCTGATGGGACTGCTTCCCATTCTTGCCTTCTTCCTTATATTCCAGCATTACACGGAAAAGGTCAACAAAAAATATATGCTCAAGATAGGAATGGGAGCAGTATATACCTTTATCGGTATAATCCTTTTCCTTGTTGGCGCAAACGTAGGCTTTATGCCTGTCGGAAGCTACATCGGACACGTTCTTGCTTCAAGCAATTTCGCTTGGCTTGTCGTTCCCGTCGGTATGCTGCTTGGATTCTTCATTATTTACGCAGAGCCCGCCGTAGGAGTGCTTGAAAAACAGGTTGAGGACGCTACCTCGGGAAGCATCCCGAAAAAGATCCTGCCGCTTATGATGGCGATAGGTCTTGCCGTTGCCGCGGGAATTTCGCTCATACGAGCGCTCACGGGAATGTCACTTCTTCCCTTCCTTGTGATAGGATATATAATCGCCGTTCTGCTTGCTTTTATCACCCCCGGAATATTCACGTCGATCGCGTTCGACGCGGGCGGAGTTGCCTCGGGCGTTATGACCGCAACCTTCCTGCTCCCCTTGACTATCGGAGTCTGCGAGGCGGCAAACGGCAGCGACGCGAGTGTCATGAGCGATGCCTTCGGTACTATTGCGCTGGTGGCAATGACCCCCACTATTTCCATTCAGATAATGGGACTTGTCTATAAGTACAAGCTTGCTCACGCAGAAAAGGAGCAGACAATCAACACAGATGCGCTGGATATCATGGAATTCGAATCGCACACATCTCATGCTCAGGTTGAATACGACTGCGAGATAGTTGAATTTGACACGTCAAGATTCTGCAGCTGACACCGCAACTCAATTAAGACAGAGGAATATGCTGATGCAAAATTTATATCTATTTATAACCATCATAAAAAAATCCGACGCGGATGAGTTCACGGATTTCTACGTAAAACAAAACGTAGCTCCGATATACAGTACTCTCTGCGACGGCGCGGCAAACTCCGAGACCTTGAGTATTCTTGGTTTTGAAAAAAGCGAAAAAATGCTTATGCAGTCCATAGTGACGGAGGGTCAGGTCAAAAAGCTCAAGGTGGACCTTACGTATGAAATGGATATCGACCTGCCAAACAGAGGAATTGCCGTTGCCATACCCCTCTCAAGCATAGCGTCAAGGGCGCTGTGCGAGAAAATACAAAGTCACGAGCCCAAGGCTCAGGACGAGGACGGAATAAAATTTTATGACGAAAGGAAGCTTAATATGGAGCTTATAGTTTCAATATGCCCCAAGGGTCACAGCGCAGACGTAATGAAGGCGGCGCGAGGCGCGGGCGCTGCAGGCGGCACTATAGTAAAAGCCAAGGGTACGGCGCGCGAGGGCTTTGACACCTTTTTTGGCATGTCAATCTCCGACGAGAAGGAGATCATCTATATAGTAGCTAAAAAGGAGCGGAAAAATGGCATTATGCAAGCGATAGCCTCGCATAATTGCGGTGACGAAAATCACCACCCCTTAGTCTTCTCGCTCCCCGTCTCTGACGTCGCGGGACTCAGACTTATGAAGGACTAATACAAAAAACAGACGAGAGCCTGGCTCCCGTCTGTTTTTTATTTTATTTCCCTGACCTCATCGGCATCTCTGACTGTGAGTCTTGCGCGGCCGTTCTTTGATACGCTCAGAGTCGCCTGACACATACCGACTATAACGGGCTCGTTTCTCTGCGCGCCAATGCCAAAGGGCTTTCCCTTAACGGTAAATTCGTCTCCGTCAACCACAAGCACGGTTTTTCCGCTGAATCGCGAAAAAATATATTCTACCTTATGAGTTTCTCCGTCAAGAATTACTTCCCAGCTTTGTTTTACCATTGTCTTAACACCTCAAAACAGTATTTATCCGCCTTTAATTATACACATAATGCCCCGCCATGTCAATAAGCCCCGCCAAAATTTCATTTATGCACAAATCATTCCCACTCAAAATGTAAAAATACAACAAAAATATTATTCGACCTTTTATTCGTTTGACAAGTAAACAAAAATGTGCTATAATAGAGTGTTAAGACCTAAGTCGTCTTTGGTCGGATTTTGCGAAAGGAGGCGGATATAATGCAGGACGATAAGAAAAAGTCATTCGGCGACGATTTATTCTGGGATCTGTCGGGATATAAGGCTCAAAAGCCAGCCGCACAGCCACGTGTTCAGAAGTCATCGGTCTCTGTATCGGAGATTGATCTGCCAAGCGCTGATCCCCCAAAAAGAACCGCCTACACGGACTCATCTTTTTCCTCAGACGGTACAATAACGCGCTTTATCTCCCCCACTCAAAAAAAACCCAACACCGACCGAAAGCTGATACATGAATATCAGCCTAAAAACCCTTTCATCAAGCAGGTTCAGATATTTACTGACCTTGACTCCGACAGCGTTTTTGCAAAAAGCAATCTGTTTTTGCGAGAGAGGGCGGCATTGCTTGACAGAGTAGGTCGAGAGGTCCCTCACGCCCCCTTTTATTCAATGATGCCGAGATATTCGCAAATGACACGTCCCCAGCTCGCGTATTATTTGTGGTGGCGCGAGAATATCCGCCGCGGCGTATTTCTCGAATGTGATATATCCTACGTTATACTTTACGCTCACGAGCTTATCGTGGCTGACGAGGGTGAGGACAAGGTCGAAATACTGAAAATGCTTTGTAAGCTTTATTCCGCGCAGTACAAGGACAAGCAGGCGGCGTATTTCGGCATAGGAAATCTCATCGCGGACTTCTGTATACTACACAATTTGAGTCTGCCCGATGACTGT
>JAZNWS010000168.1:0-9243 GCA_045593485.1 Eubacteriales bacterium
CGACATGGCTACGATCCGACTTCCTGCTTGACGCTACACATAAAATGTCCTATTACGGCAGGATATTTCTCGGCGAGCAGCAGATAGACGACGGACTTGCGGTGTGCTTCAAGTCCCCAAGCTCCTTTACGGGAGAGGACACGGTAGAGATATCATGTCACGGCGGAATACTTGTCACTCAAAGAGTTCTGACGGCGGCGCTGAATGCGGGTGCACGCGCGGCAGAGGCGGGCGAGTTCACTCGCAGAGCCTTTATAAACGGTAAAATGAAGCTTTCTTCTGCCGAGGCTCTCGGTTCATTGCTTGAAGCGCAGACAGACGAGCAGATCTCTCTTGCGCGCTCGGGCATGAGGGGAAGTCTGTCGGAAAAGACAGACATAATATACAACTCCCTCTGCACGGTGCTTGCGTCGGTTTTTGCGCACATAGATTATCCCGACGAGGACCTGGCGGATATGTCTGAGGAGCAGATGATAGCCGTGGTTGACGAGAATATAGAGAAACTTGAGTCGCTCGCCGCGACGTATAAGACGGGCAGAGCTATTGCCGAGGGAATACCGACGGTAATCGCGGGCAGGACCAACGCGGGCAAAAGCTCGCTATATAACGCCATAGTCGGCAGGGAAGCGGCCATCGTCACAAGCATTGAGGGTACGACGCGAGATATTCTTACCGAAACGGCGAGCTTGGGCAGGGTGATGATAAAACTTTCGGATACGGCGGGGCTGCGCAAAACTGATGACGTTGTTGAAAAAATAGGCGTCGAGAGGGCAAAAAGCGAGCTTTCCCGCGCAGAGCTTGTACTTGCGGTGCTTGATGGCTCAAACGCTCCCTCCGACGAGGATATTGAGTTTGTAAATTACCTCAAAAACAGGGATTTCACCACAATATTTATACTCAATAAGAGTGATATCGGAGTTCACCCGGAGGCGAAGGCTGTTGCCGAAAGCTTTGAGTACAATCTTACGATGTCAGCAAAAAGTCTTGACGGCTTTGACAAGCTTGTCGAGCTTGCGGAATCGGTGTATATAGATAACAGCCTTGACACGGGCAGAGACGCCGTGATAGCTAATTCCAGACAACATTCGGCGGTCTGCCGCTCACTTGAGCTTCTCAAGGGGGCAAGACAGTATATAGGAGACGGACTTCCGCTTGAGGTCTGCGCGTCAGAGCTTGAGGGGGCTATGTCGGCTCTTGGAGAGCTTGACGGCAGAACTGTTGCGGAGGATATAGTGTCTAAAATCTTTGCAAATTTCTGTGTGGGAAAATAACTGTTAAGAGTGTAGCGTACATAATGCATGGTGTAGATTGAATCTACAGGGATCCTCGCTCCTTTGCACTCAAAAATCCGGAGATCCTTCGACTTCACGGCTGCGCCTTTATGCTCGAGATGACAACTCTTAACTCTGCACTCTGAACTTGCGGGTCGTCAAGGGTGCCGACCCCTACGATCCACTCTATTAGAAAGGCGCGCATTTTTGCGCGGGCATACTATGAAAATATTAGCGATAGGAGATATCGTGGGTGTTCGCACCATTGAGTATCTCCAAAAAAAATTATGGAAATTACGCGACGAATTAAAGGTGGATTTCGTCATAGCAAACGGCGAGAACGCAAGCGATATTCACGGCATCTCCTCGACCGATGCACAAAGGCTTCTCGATTGCGGTATCGACCTTATCACGCTTGGAAATCACACCTGGGCAAAGAGGGATATTTACGATTTTCTCGACTCAAATCCCGACAAGATAATTCGTCCGTCAAACTACCCCGGCTCTGCTCCCGGATACGGATATACTACTGTAAATGTGTGCGGATACTCGGTGCTTTGTATAAACACGCAGGGACAGGCGTGTATGGACACGCTTGACTCGCCTTTTGACAGCATTGAGCTGATTTTGGCGCGCGAGGAAGGGAAGTACGACCTTGCAATCCTTGATTTTCACGCCGAGGCGACAAGCGAAAAGTACGCGATAGGCAGATATTTTGACGGCAAGATAAATATAATTTTCGGCACGCATACGCACGTTCCCACGGCGGATCTGCAAATACTCCCCGGCGGCACCGCATACGTCACCGACCTTGGAATGAGCGGGCCGAACAACGGTATTCTCGGCACGGACACCGGGGCAGTTCTTCGCAAAATGAAGGATCATCTCCCCGCAAGATTTGTTCCCGCGTCAGGAGATATTGAGATCCAGGCGGTGCTGTTTGAGACCGACGGTGCAAAGCCCGTATCTCTTAAGAGAATTATCTTTTGATGTTGGTGTTTGGTTGCCTATAAAAACAAAAGGACAGAGACAAAGGTCTCTGTCCTTTTGTTTGCGGAAATTTACGCAAATATTCCGATTTACTGTATTAATCGTAATAATTTACTCCCATAATAATATCCTCAAGCCTAGCGTTGATCTGCGCTTCTGTCATACTCATGAAAAGGGATTGAACGTATTCCTCGGCAGTGTCATATCCATATTTGTTTTTAAGCTTTTCCTCGGAAAGATTATTTCTTACGTGATCAATGAGGAATTGCTTTTTTTCGCTATTGCTTCGGGGGAAAAGATAGCTCGTCGTCGCACCGGTCATAATATTCGTTCCGTCGGGAAGCAATACGTCGTCGCAATCTATCTCGCAAATTGCTTTACCCCTTTTGTCGATCACCTGAAAAGCCACATCTCCGTCTTTGAGATCCAGCGCAATAGCGTATCCGTCATCAAAGCAATCACTTACGTAGGCGTGGGGTTCTCCGACAGTTTTACCCTTTTTATTGATGAATTTGTATTGGTCGTCATCAAAGGTGTAAACTCTTGCAATACCGCTATCAGAAAAGCTGTGCGCTACCGAATAATCAAGACTAATAGCTACCTCTCCCTTGCGGTTGATATAGCCGTAATATCCATCCTCGTTTACGACAGGCATAAGGCCATTGTCCGAGAAGATATAGTCTGTATGACGCCATCCTTTATCTTCATCCTTCGAGAACATTGTTTTGCCCTTTTCATTGAAGAAAAAGTAGGTTTTTTCATCCTTGCTCATAGCGATAAATCCGTAATTTCTAATGTTGCTGAAATATGTGTAATTTATATCGTCGACAGAGAGGATATATCTGTAATCACTTGACTTGTGAACCACCTTACCTCTGGAATTTATTATACCACGATAATCACCCTCCTTGAAGGTCGCAAGTCCATATTCGGTAAAGATTCCTATCTCTTCGTAATCAGAATTGGTTATTTTCTTGCCTCTTGTAGTTATGATTCCAAAGTATCCGTTTTCTGTGTAATAACCGATACCGTCCTTATTAAATCCGCCAAGATCGTCAAAATCATCGGTAAGCTCAAGAATTTCCTTGCCCTTTGCGTTGATGATACCGATTTCACCCTCATTATACACAACACCTACTCCGGCATTTTCGTACCATGATATCCTCTCGTAGCTATCGCTAAGGTTATCACCTTTTTTGTTAAGTAGGTATGTGTTTCCCTTGGATTCAGTTACGATAATAGCACCGCTGTCGTATATTTCGATCTTTTTATTCTTACACTTTACGACAAGCTCGCCCTTTTCGTCAATGATACCCCAGCCGTCGTAATCCTTGACCGCCGCAAGCCCGCAGTCGTAAAAATCAGTCGCTTCCTTATACTTTGCCTTTGAGACCGTCTCACCCTTTTTGTTTATGTAGCCGTAAATAAGAATTTGATGCTCGTTTTTCTGTCCTATACGAGCGATACCGCACTCGTTAAAGTTATATGCTACGTCATATTTTGCTTTTATAACGTACTCGCCCTTCTTGTTTACGTATCCCCATTTGCCGTCCTTTTTGACGCAAAGAAGATTTTCACTAAAAAGAATCTGCGAATCCGGCTCTGAATTTGAATACACGTTATATATAGCCACCCCGATTATTATTATAACAAAAACAAGTAATGCCGCAGCCGCAACAAGTATAGGAATCATAAAATTAACCTTTTTCTTGGGCTTTTTGGGTACTGCTTCTGTGGTTTTGGGAGCTTCCGAGGGCTCGGAGGCTATATCTGCGCTTTCGGCAGCTTCTTCAATATTTTCATTTTCGGAAGTTACGATTTCTATCTTTTCATTGTTATCAAATTGTTCACTCATAATAAAACCTCCTTTATTATTTAATTACATTATACCTCATTTCGTTAATATTGTCAATATTTTCAACAAACCGTAAATTCTAACATAACCCGCAGACCTGCCGTTATATATTTAATAATAGCAGGGAATTATTATATGTATAGGGAAAAGCTTGGGAGGTAAAAATGAGGTATTTTTTGGGAGTCGCTGTAGGTTATTTGCTTGGGTGCATAAGCCCGACTTACTTGTTTTCGATGATAAAAAATATAGATATGCGCAAAAGCGGGACGGGAAATCTCGGCGCCACGAACGCTATGCTGACGCTTGGCAAGTCTGTCGGCGCGGCGGTTATGGTTTTTGACATAGCAAAGGCATTTGTGCCCGTTCTGATTTACAAGATCTTGTACGCCGACGACCATATTCTGATGCTCTCGGTGGGGCTTGCGGCAGTGGTTGGACACGCCTTTCCGTTTTACCTCAAATTCAGGGGAGGAAAGGGAGTTGCAACACTCGCGGGTCTTGTTTTGGCGTATAATCCGCTTATGTTTTTAATGCTTTTTTCCTTGGGCGCGCTATTTGTTCTTATTTTCCGATACGTGTTCGCCCTGCCCATATCCGCAGCCGCGATATTTCCGATTCTCGTCGCGATATATACAAGCTCGCTCACACCCACGTTGCTCGCTATTGCCATAGGAGCTGTTGTAATTTTCAGGCACAAAACCAACTTTGCGCGCGTGCTTGACGGCAGGGAAATGAAAATTACGGATTATTTCAGGGGAACATACGAGGTGCAAAGGGTAGAGAAAAAAAGGAGAAAATAAACGGGATGGCAATGCCATCCCGTTTGAGTTTTTTATATCATTCCGGCTCGATGAGTCCGTAATTTCCATCTTTTCTCTTATAAACTACGCAGGTCTTATCCGTCTCGGCATCGTTGAATACGAAAAAGCTGTGTCCGAGCAGGTTCATCTGCAAAATTGCTTCCTCGACTGACATGGGAGTGTACTCAAATCTCTTAGTCTTGATAACGACCGCTTCTTCCTCCTCAAGCTCTGCTCCTGCCCAGTCCATATTTGCCTCGAAGCTCTCGATTCCGCCCTCGCGGAGCTTTTTGCGGAGCTTTGTTTTATTCTTACGGATCTGGCGTTCGATGTTTTCAACCGATCTGTCAAGCGCGTCTCTGAAGCTGTCTGCCTCTACCTCACTTCTGAAAAGCGTGCCTGCGGCATTTATGGTTATTTCCAGAAGGGAGTTGCCGTGACTGCGCGTGAGCGTCACCGTTGCGTTGCCCTCTCCGCCAAAAAACTTATCGAATTTGGCGAGCTTCTCTTCAATAAGAGCCTTTGTGTCGTCGTAAACATTGAGCTGTCTTCCGATAATGTTGATCTTCATCTGTTTTGCCTGCCTTTCTTGCCTATTGCAAAATTGCACCGCAACACCTATTTTTGTCTGCCTAAACGCATGGGTCTGTGTCCGTGCTTCCTTTGCACCTTAATTATATCATACTTTTGAACAAATGTAAAGAGGTTTTTTGGAATTTTTTGTGCAACTTTTATGAAAAATTCTAACAAGTTAAAAGATTTTATACGGTTTTTTGACGAGTTTTACAAAAACAAAAGCAAAATCTATTGACAAGTATATATATATTTGTTATAATAAAGATTGGTGAATATTATATTACTAAAATTAAAGTTAAAAACCGGAAAGGAAGAAGCTTTATGTACAAGATAGTTTCAAAAAGAGAGTTAAATCCCACAGTCACCATGATGGATATTTACGCTCCCTTAGTTGCCGCAAAGGCAGAGCCCGGACAGTTCATTATTCTCCGCGTTGACGAGAACGGAGAGAGAATTCCTCTCACCGTTGCAGGCTACGACAGAGAAGCTGGAACAGTCAAGATCATTTTCCAGATAGTCGGCGCGACTACAGCTCTCCTCAACCAGAAGAACGAGGGCGAGTATATTCAGGACTTCGTAGGACCTCTCGGTGTTGCTACACACGTTAAGGGTCTCAAGAAGGTCTGCATCGTAGGCGGCGGTGTTGGATGCGCTATCGCGCTTCCCATAGCTCAGAAGCTCCACGAGCTCGGATGTGAGGTTCACTCCATCATAGGCTTCAGAAACAAGGACCTTCTTATCCTTGAGGACGAGTTCAAGGCTTGCTCCGACAAGCTCACAATTATGACTGACGACGGAAGCTACGGCAGACAGGGCGTTGTCACCCTTCCCCTTAAGGAAGCTATCGAGGCAGGCGAGGGATACGACCAGGTTATCACTATCGGTCCTCTGATCATGATGAAGTTCGTTGTTGCTACAACAAAGCCTCACAACGTTCCCACCACAGTTTCCATGAACCCCATTATGATCGACGGCACGGGAATGTGCGGCGGTTGCAGACTCACTGTTGGCGGCAAGACAAAGTTTGCTTGTGTTGACGGTCCCGACTTCGACGGCTTTGAGGTAGATTTTGATGAGGCTATGTCCAGAGGCGCTATGTACCGCGACTTTGAGCTTCACAAGCACGAAGAAACCTGCAACCTGTTCAAAAAGGAGGTAAAATAATCATGGCAAAGGCAAATATGTCACTTGTAAAGAACCCCATGCCCACTCAGGAGCCCGAGGTTCGCGCTCATAACTTCTCCGAGGTTGCTACAGGCTACACCGAGGAAATGGCTATGGATGAGGCAATGAGATGTCTCAGCTGTAAGAATATGCCCTGCGTTCAGGGTTGTCCCGTAAAGATCCACATTCCCGAATTTATCAACAAGATAAAGGAAGGCGACTTTGAGGGCGCATATCAGGTAATCAACAAGTCCTCTTCTCTCCCCGCAGTTTGCGGAAGAGTTTGTCCTCAGGAGTCTCAGTGCGAGTCCAAGTGTGTTCGCGGTATCAAGGGTGAGCCCGTAGGTATCGGTCGTCTTGAGAGATTCGTTGCTGACTGGCACAACGAGCATTTCGCAGGAAACGTTGAGGTTCCCGCTCCCAACGGTCACAAGGTTGCAGTAGTAGGCTCCGGCCCCGCAGGACTTACCTGCGCAGGCGACCTCGCAAAGAAGGGCTATAAGGTCACTGTATTTGAGGCGCTTCACCTCGCAGGCGGCGTTCTTGTTTACGGTATTCCCGAGTTCCGTCTTCCCAAGGCTATCGTTCAGAAGGAAGTTGAAACTCTCAAGGCTCTTGGCGTTGACATTGAAACAAACGTAGTTATCGGTAAGACAATTACTATAGACGAGCTGTTTGAGGACGGATACGAGGCTGTATTCGTAGGCTCCGGCGCAGGACTTCCCAACTTCATGGGTATTCCCGGCGAATCCCTCAAGGGCGTATATTCCGCAAACGAGTTCCTTACAAGAAGCAATCTTATGAAGGCTTACAGAGAGGACTCCACAACTCCCATTATGCGCGCAAAGAAGGTTGCAGTAGTAGGCGGCGGTAACGTTGCAATGGGCGCTGCAAGAACCGCTCTCCGTCTCGGCGCTGACGAGGTTTCTATCGTTTACCGTCGTTCTCTCGATGAGCTTCCCGCTCGTCACGAAGAGGTTGAGCACGCTATGGAGGAGGGAATCAACTTCAGAGTTCTCAACAATCCTCTTGAGATCATCGGCTACAACAACCCCGATGACAGACGCGATCCCAAGAACGGCTTCGTTGTTGGTATGAAGTGCATCAAGTGCGAGCTCGGCGAGCCCGACGAAAAGGGAAGAAGACGTCCCGTTGAAATTCCCGGTAGCGAGTGGATACTTGACGTTGACTGTGTAATTATGTCTATCGGTACATCCCCCAACCCGCTTATCAAGTCCACAACAGAGGGTCTTGAGGTTAACCGTCGCGGCGGTATCATAGTTGAGGAAGAAACGGGTAAGACTACTAAGGAAGGCGTTTACGCAGGCGGTGACGCTGTTACAGGCGCAGCTACCGTTATTCTCGCTATGGGCGCGGGTAAGACTGCTGCTAAGGCTATCGACGAGTACCTTACAAAGTAATTATACGACATATAAAATACAATTAAAAATTCAAGCATATAAGGAGGAACATCATGGGATTCTTAACAGGAAAAACTCTTGTCCTCACAGGCGGCGGACGCGCAGTGTTGTCTGACGGCTCCGCAGGCTCGATAGGATACGGAATTGCGACTGCCTACGCAAAGGAAGGCGCAAACATTGTCATCACAGGCAGAAACGTAAGTAAGCTTGAAGCGGCAAAGGAGGAGCTTGAGCGTCTTTACGGCGTAAAGGTACTCCCCGTTGCGGCTGACATCTCTGCGGGTCAGGACAACGCGGCTATTGCTAAAATGGTAGCCGATAAGGCTATTGAGGCTTTTGGACGTATTGACGTGCTTATCAACAACGCTCAGGCGTCTGCTTCGGGCGTAACTCTCGCAGACCATACGACAGAGCAGTTCGACTTAGCTCTTTATTCTGGTCTGTATGCTACCTTTTACTATATGCAGGCATGCTACCCTTATCTTAAAGAGACAAAGGGAAGCGTTATAAACTTTGCCTCGGGCGCGGGACTTTTCGGAAATTACGGACAATGCTCCTACGCGGCGGCAAAGGAAGGAATACGCGGACTCACAAGAGTTGCGGCAACAGAATGGAGCCGCGACGGAATAAACGTCAATATAGTATGCCCTCTGGCTTGGACGGCGCAGCTTGAAAACTTCAAGAACGCTTACCCCGAGGCGTTTGACAAGAACGTGCATACTCCTCCTATGGGATACTTCGGTGATCCCGAAAAGGATATTGGACGTGCGTGCGTCTCTCTTGCTCATCCCGATTTCAAATATATGACGGGTGAGACTATCACTCTTGAGGGCGGACTTGGTCTCAGACCTTAAGGTGACTCATACGATCATATTGATATTTAAGTAAAATTTCTGCCGTTGATATTCAAATATTGCTTGATATTGACGGCAGATTTTTTTGATAATTGTCGGTCAAAATCACATAGACAATTATTTTTATAAAATGTTATATATAATAATGAAGAAAATCTGATTAGAATCAACAAAAAAATTTCAAAAAAACTGTTGACAAGCCCTTTACATTGTGATATAATGGTCGTACCTCTGTAAATAGGGCTTTTTTTTCGTGCCTTCTGCGCAAAAAGACACGGGCCTTTTCAGAGGGAGGTACACAAGGCTGCTATG
>JAZNWS010000169.1:0-32258 GCA_045593485.1 Eubacteriales bacterium
GGATGCCTTTGAGGAAACGGGCTATATGCGCACGGAACTGTCCTCCGAGCGTTCTCTGGGCTACGATTTCGGCCTGCTTTTGTACAACGCAGCCTTCCTGTAAAGCCCCCTCACGGCGCGTGCGCTGCGCCTGACCCTTGACATGGTAGATGCCTGCGGTATGTGGGCGGAGTACTACATCGACGGCGCGCCCGACAACTGCCGCTGCCGCCCTTGGGAGAGCGCCATCAACATGGAGGCCATCCTGTACGCACTGGGCGTGAGCCGGTAAACAAAAGAACATGTTTGATTTCTGAGAGGAGAACTGTCCTGTGGCCAGAATTTATGATAAAAACCCGAAGCTTCTGGGAAAGGATCCCGATGTCCGTTCCCGCCGCTACATCACGCCCTGCAGGATTGTCTGGACCAGCCGGGAAAACGGTGCGGACGTTGCCAATGAAGAGTGCCTGCTCACGCCCCGCGCCGAGCAGCTGGTCTTTGCCGACAAAACGATGTGTGTTCTGAAAAATACGCCGGGAAAGCCCAGAGCGTCTGTTCTGGTGGACTACGGCACGGAGCTGCACGGTACGGTGCGGGTGATGCTGGGTGAAGTCACCGGCGAAAAGCCGGACGGATTTTTCCATCAGCGAGCCAATATCCGCATTCACCTGGGCGAATCCGCCATGGAGGCCATGAGCGACATCGGCGTGAAAAATGCCACCAACGACCATTCCAACCGCGATTTCAGCATGGAAGTGGGCGGATGGTCTGCTCCGGAAACCGGCGAATCGGGTTTTCGGTTTATGCGCATTGAATTGCTCGACGAGGAAGCATCACTTGCCATCAAGAGCGTCAACGCTACCTTCATTTTCCGGGACGTTGAGTACAAAGGTTCCTTTGACTGCTCCGATCCGTTGCTCAACCGGATCTGGGACACCGCAGCCTATACCGTGCAGCTGAATATGCAGGAATATCTCTGGGACGGCATAAAGAGAGACCGTCTGGTGTGGATAGGAGATATGCATACCGAGGTGTCCTCTGTCCTCACAGTGTTCGGAGACCACGAAATTATTGAGAGATCTCTTGATCTTGTACGTGATGAAACTCCCCTTGGCAGTTGGATGAACGGAATGTCGTCATATTCTCTGTGGTGGATAATCATACAGCACGATCTTTACGTACATTGGGGTAATATAGAATATCTCAAGACGCAAAAGGAATACCTCTTGGGGCTTCTTTCAATACTTTCAGACTGTGTTGATGAGAATGGCATAGAGCGTATGCCCCCCGACAGATTTATCGACTGGCCAAGCAGAAACAATAACAATGCGGTACACGCAGGCCTTCAGGGGCTGCTTAAAATAGCTCTCGAGCGCGGAGCGGAGCTTCTTGAAACACTTGGAGAGAACAAAATCGCAGATAAATGTATCACATCATCTCAAAGAATGTCGCGTCACGTCCCTGATTGCGCGGGCTCAAAGCAAGCCGCTTCCCTGCTTATTCTCGCAGGCATAGGCGACAAAGACAAGATTCACAGCGAAGTCATTTCCCCCGGCGGCGCTATGGGATATTCCACGTTCTTTGGATATTATATTCTCGCAGCAAAGGCTCTTGCGGGGGATCTTTCGGGCGCACTTGAGGATATGAAGGCTTACTTTGGCGGAATGCTTGACGTTGGCGCGACTACCTTCTGGGAGGATTTCAATATCCTGTGGCTTGAAAATGCGTCAAGAATAGATCAGCCCGTGCCCGAAGGCAAAACAGACATTCACGGAGCGTACGGAGATTTCTGCTACAAGGGATTTCGCCACTCCCTATGTCACGGTTGGGCATCGGGTCCCTGTCCCTTCCTTACTCAATATGTACTTGGAGTAAGAGCATTGGCTCACGACGTCTACGAGATAAAGCCCAATCTTGCATCTCTTGAGTGGGCGCGCGGAAGTGTTCCCACACCTCACGGCAGCATTGAGGTGTCGGCAAAAAAGGTTGATGGCAAGGTAATAGTTGACATCAATTCTCCCCAAAGCATTACCGTTATTACAAGCTGATATTTATAGAAAACAAATTATTTTACACATGGAGGCGCTATGCAAATAGTTATCATTGGAAACGGTGTCGTTGGCGACACTCTAATATCTTCCATATGCGCAGAGGGACATAACGTCACAGTTATAGACGAAAATCCCGCTCTTATAGATGAAGTAGTTAATAAATACGACGTTTTCGGCGTGGTTGGAAACGGTGCTTCGGTTGATATTCAGCGCCAGGCAAACGTTCAGAACTGCGATGTGATCATTTCGGTAGCTACCGAGGATGAGCTTAACCTGCTTTGCTGCATGATAGGAAAGCGTCTTGGAGCAGCTCACGCGATAGCGAGAGTCCGCAACCCGCAATACCTTAAGCAAATGAGCTTCATGTGTGAGGAGCTCGGAATTGATCTCATCGTAAATCCCGAGTACGAGGCAGCGCACGAGGCGGCGAGAATCATTCGCTTCCCCGTTGCAATGAAGCTTGATAAATTCGCCAAGGGACGCGTGGAGGTGCTTGACATTTATATAGACTCCGACCACCCCCTCGTAGGGCAGAAGCTCATGGAGCTGCGCGCGAAATATTCCACTAACGTCCTCGTATGCGCAGTCAGACATGGCAGCGAGGTCATCATTCCCGGCGGTGATTACGTTATCCGCGAGGGCGATTATATTTCATTGACCGCATCCCGTAAGGATATATCCGACTTTTTCGTGAAGCTGGGAATATTCGTCAAAAAAATAAAGAACGTATTCGTAATCGGCGGCAACAGCATTTCAAAATATCTCGCTAACATGCTCTCGTCGGGCGGATTCCGCGTAAAGATAATTGAGGGCGACGAGGAGGTATGTCACGAGCTTGCTGACCTTTTCCCAAAGGCGGAAATAATCTGCGGTGATGCCGCAGATCCTGATCTTCTCGTTGAGGAGGGTATCGACTCTGCCGACGCATGCGTTGCTATGACGTCTGACGACAAGAACAATATAATCATTTCCATGTTTGCAAAAAATCACGGCGTCGACAAGGTAATTGCAAGAGTCTCCGCGCAGTCCTTCGGTAAGCTTTCCGAATCTGCGGGAATAGACTCGGATATAAACCCCAAATACATAACCGCAACTCACGTAATCAGATACGTACGAGGACTTGCAAATCTCAAAAACAACGCTTCCCAAAGCACTATAAAAACCCTTTACAAGCTCGCAGATAATAAGGTTGAGGCTTTGGAATTCGACGTTGGCGGCGACTTCAGTCAAACGGGAGTGCCGCTTAAGGACCTTAAGCTTAAAAGAAGCCTTCTCCTTGCGGCGATCATCCGTGACGGAGAGGTCATATACCCCCATGGACAGACGACTCTTGAGGTTGGCGATAGCGTAATCGTGATCACCGCAAAGGATCGTATGTACACGCTTGAAGACATTCTTTTGTGAGGGTGAGATATGAATTTCAAAATGATACGGTATATCACCGGTCAGCTGTTGCTTGCGGAGGGCATGCTCATGCTCCTTCCCTTAGCAGTTTCGCTTATATACGGTGAATTTCTGAACGTCTGGGCTTTCGTAATACCCATAACCGCTCTGCTTATTTTCGGCGTGCTTATGGTAATAAAAAAGCCCGCGAACTCCGCCCTGGGCGCGAAAGAGGGATTTGTCACGGTAGGTCTTTCCTGGATAATCCTGTCGCTTTTCGGCGCACTTCCATTTGTAATTTCGGGACTTATTCCAAATTATATCGACGCATTCTTTGAAACTGTATCGGGATTTACCACGACAGGAGCAAGCGTGCTTGGCGCAGACGCATTCTCAAAGCTCTGGACACCTGAGCTGAGCTATGAGTCTGCTATGATGGGAATGAGAGGAGTCTTTTTCTGGCGCAGCTTTACAAACTGGATAGGCGGTATGGGCGTGCTTGTATTTGTGCTTGCGGTAATGCCACAGCAGGATATGAAGTCCTCACGTCTCGTCCACGTCATGCGAGCGGAGATGCCCGGACCTAAGGTCGATAAAATCGTACCCACGATTAAAAAGACGGCGAGCATTATGTACGGCATATACATTGTTATGACACTTATATGCACTGTTCTCTTGCTTTTCGGAGGCATGGATCTTTACGAGTCGCTGACGACAGCCTTCTCAACCGCAGGCACGGGAGGCTTTGCTATCTGGGCTGATAGCATGGCATCATTCAGCGGAACTGTTGCTCACCCCGAATTCTGCATATGGGTGCTGTCAATATTCATGCTGCTTTTCGCAATCAATTTCAATCTTTATTACCTTATAATCACAGGAAAGGTGCTTTCTGCACTCTTTTCCGAGGAGCTTCGTTGGTTTATCGGCATCGTGGTTGGCGCTGTCGCTTTGGTATGTATTGACGCTAACGCTGTGTATGGAAGCTTTTCCGACACCTTACGACATTCGGTATTTCAGGTATCGTCCATTATTTCCACAACGGGCTTTGCCACGGATGACTTTAATCTGTGGGGGAATCTTGCAAAGACGGTACTTCTGATAATTATGTTCATCGGCGCATGCGCGGGATCCACGGGCGGCGGAATCAAGATAAGCCGACTCGTAATAGCCCTCAAGAGCACCATGGCAGAGGTGCGTCATATGATACATCCCCGTCGTGTCAAGGCGGTCCGCTTTGAAAAAAAGACGGTTGACAAGGATACTCAAAGAGGAGTTTTCGCCTTTATTATCACATACGCATTTATATTCTTTGGTTCGTTCCTTTTAGTAGCAATATTTGACGGCAGAAACATTGAAACAACATTCTCGGCGGTTGCCGCATGCATAAATAATATAGGCCCAGGTCTTGGTGACGTAGGCCCTACAAGCAACTTCGCATCTCTCTCATACGTATCAAAAATAGTGCTTTCCTTCGATATGCTTTTTGGAAGACTTGAGATCTTCCCAATGCTTCTGCTTTTCTCACCTGCCGTATGGTTTGAAAAATAAGAGCAAATACAAAAAAGAAAGATGAAAATATGAATAACAATGCAAAATTTATAGTATTTGAGGGCATTGACGGCGCGGGCAAATCCACGCAGATACAGCTTCTCGCAAAGAACCTCTCTGAGCGCGGCATAAAAACCCACGTCTCCGCCGAGCCCACGAAATATCCGTCAGGACTCGCAATTCGCGAGGTGCTCTCGGGCAGAGTCAAGGTCACTGATGACCAGCTCGCCGTGATGTTTGCAAATGACAGAGCTAATCATAACACAAATACGGAGGATGGCATTGAAGCGCTGCTCAACGCTGGCATTTGTCCCATAAGCGACAGATATTATTACTCGTCTCTGGCTTATCAGGGCGTACAGATAGGACTCCCCCGCGTTATGGAGCTTAATCTTGAAAACCCAAATATCCGCCGTCCCGATCTGTGCATATTCCTTGATCTTGAGCCTCAGCAGAGTCTTGAGAGAATAAACGCGCGTCACGTAAGCACGGAGATATTTGAAACCTACGAATATCTTGACAAGACGCGCAAGACATTTATCAACGTTATTGAATTGCTCAGAGAAAAAGGCGAAAACATAGTATGCATCAACGCCGCGGGAAGCATTGATGAAATTTCCAACGCGGTGCTTTCAGCAGCGCTCAAGCTTTGGGAAGACTAATATTAAATTAATTTTGTAAAAACAGCAAAGGAGGTATATTGTGAAGCGTATATTAAAGCTTGCCGCTCTTATTTTGGCAATCTGCGTGATTATTCCCTGCTTCTGCATCGCAATATTCTCCGCAGAATACGTGGTGGCAGGGACAAACGGCGATACTCCCGCATCCGAGTCGTATCAAAAGAGTAAATATTACACGTATCTTACCGATACAAAGCTGACGGGCGATGGGCCTACCGACGTTATAGCAATAGCGCTCTCTCAGCTTGGATACAAGGAGAGCAACTCGGTCGATGAGCTTGGCGGTCTTGTCTCGGGCAAAGGAAACTTTACCGAATATAACTGGAATTTCGGAGATTTCAGCTCGGGCTACGGCTACCATTGGTGCGCAGCATTTGTGTCATTCTGCCTTTTGCAGTCAGGCTGCCACGAGTTCAACACTCTTAAGGACTGGTGCAGAGATCACTCGAATGACACTTCATACATATGGCGTGAGCTTGGATGTGAAAAATGGCGCGTCGCATTAAAGTCCGCGGGATTTTTCAAAACCTCCGTGGCTCATCAGAGCACAAACTCCCAAAAGCTTTACGAAACCTATGATCCCGAATATATTCCCTCCGCGGGAGATCTGATATTTTTTACGGACAACCCCTTCAAGACGGCATCTCACATAGGAATTGTGCTTTATATTGAAAACGATACGGTATATACCGTTGAGGGCAACACTCGCGCGCAAGACGGACTTGATGTCGACGGCGACGGAGTTTACATAAAAGCATACAGTCTTTTCGACACAAAGATCACAGGCTATGCGGATATGCCATATAAGAGCAATAATTCCATCCAGAAGATAGATTACTCGGGCAAGACGTATACGACAGGCACGTATATGTCAAGAGCTGATATTCCTCTTTTTGAGGGCAGGGATGCGGCAACCGAAGGAAACACGAGCATAGCCAAGGCAATTCTGCCCATGTATTCTATGCTCTGCGCAAACGAGGTGTATGACGACGGAATATTCTACGTTGAGTGCGTGATCGGCGAGGAGAAGATTACGGGATACATCAAGGGCGCGGGACAGACTATTCAGACCGCCGTGACTACCTCGGAGCTGCATATCCCTGAGGACAGCGGAGAGATACCTACCCTGCCGCAAGCGTCATCATCAAGTGGCTGCAATTCGTTTTTGTATATCAACTCGATAATGACCGTAATTTGCTTACTTGCATCGGGAGCGGTTATATTCAAAAGGAAAAAACATTGAAAATAAAAAATCAGGCGGTTAAAACCGCCTGATTTTATTTTAATTGTAAAATTCGGGTTTAAGACTTCTCTCAAAGAGATCGTGCATAGCGTCCTTGGGCTGAACTCCGTCATAAAGCACGGTATATACCGCATGACATATAGGCATATCAACGCCATATCTGTCAGCAAGCTTCATTATAGCCTTTGCAGTATAATATCCCTCCGCAAGCTTGTCGTATTTTTCGCCCTTTACGAGCATCTCGCCGTACATTCTGTTGTGACTGTGCTTTGAAAATACCGTCGCTTCGTAGTCACCAAGGTGGCAGAGCCCGTATGCCGAGAGCTCGTTTCCGCCCATTTTCGCGATAAGTCTTGATACCTCGCGAGCACCTCTTGACATCAATGCGCCTTTAAGAGAGGAAAGTCCAAGTCCGTCAAGCATACCCGCAGCGATACCGATAACGTTCTTTGCCGCCGCGCCTATCTCGTTTCCTATAAGGTCGTCGCCGTAATAAAAACGTATAAGATCGCTTGAGAAATTCTCCACGAGATACTTTTTAACGTTCTTGTTTTCACTGTCAATTACCATACAGTTAGGCACGCCCGCATAAAACTCCTGAACGTGACCGGGACCTATCCACACTGCAACCGCGCAGGAGGGGTCAACTCCGTCTGTGACGACCTCAGAAAGTCTTCTTCCCGTTTCAATGTCAATTCCCTTCATGCAAAGCACGAATATCTTATTTTTCAACCCAAGCGGTCTTATCTCCTCAACAAGTCCCGCAAGCCCCTGCGAGTTTATGGAAATAACTATTACCTCCGCTCCGCAAAGACAGGATATATCCGTGGATATCCTTACGCTTTCAGGAAGCTCAAGCAGATCATTTCTGCGCTCACGCTGAAATCTCTGTATGTCGGGCGCTGTCGCAGGCCCGTAAAGAGTGACGTCAAACCCTTTTTTTGCTGAAAGATACCAAGTAATGAGCGAGCCCCATCTGCCCGCACCGATAACACTTATTTTCAAATTAACCTCCCGTGCAAAAAGCACTTGCAAAAAGTTATGTTTTAGTGTACAATATATCTGTACATCTGATAATACGTATTTATTATACATTATTTTGAAGAAAAAGTCAATAGAAAGGACTTATCTTAATGCTCAGCATAAGTGTCAACAATCTTTGTCTCTCGTTTGGCGATAGGGTCATTCTGGACAAGGTGTCGTTCTCTCTTGAAGAAAACGACAAGCTCGGAATAATCGGTGTCAACGGAAGCGGAAAGACCTCGCTTTTTAAGCTCATAACGGGCGAATATACTCCAAATGACGGCGAGGTATATATATCTAAGGGCAAAAGCGTGGGAGTGTTGTCGCAGTACGGCGCTTTTTCCGACGAGGACGGCGTGTATAGCGACGAAGACAGCGCGCTTGAGCATATGTATTATGCCTTCCCCGCGCTTCTTGATGCGGAAAAGCGCCTCTCCGAGCTTGAAATATTGCTTGAGAACACCGAGGACAAAAATCATAGCTCATACACGGCAGAATACTCGTCCTTGCACGAGAAATTTATTCGCGACGGCGGACTTGAGTTCCGAGGACGCTGCGCGTCAACCCTGTCAAGACTCGGCTTTTCGGAGAGCGATATGAATCGCGCGGTCAAGCTTTTGTCGGGCGGTCAGCGCACACGCCTTGCTCTTGCCATTCAGCTCTGCCGCGAGCCTGATATTCTTATGCTTGACGAGCCTACAAACCACCTTGACATTGAAACCCTCGCGTGGCTTGAAAATTTCCTCGCGCAGTACAAAAAATGCGTTATGGTAATATCCCACGACAGATATTTTCTTGACCGCGTGACAAACAAGACTCTTGCAGTTGAAAATCACAAGGCAAAGCTCTATAATGGAAACTATACAAAAAGTATGGAGCAGCGCCGTATAGACCGCGAGATATACGAAAAGCATTACAGAAATCAGCAAAAGGAAATAGCGCGTCAGGAGGCGTATATCGCCCAGCAGAGAGCATGGAACAGAGAGCGCAATATAATCGCCGCGGAATCCCGCCTCAAGCTCCTTGAGAAAATGGACAAGCTGGACGCCCCCGAGTATTCCCCCCGTGCAATACGTATGAAATTTACATCGTCTCTGGCAAGTGGAAATGACGTTGTGAATATCAAGTCGCTCTCTATGGGCTTTGGGGACAAAAAGCTGTTTGAGAATCTGAATTTTCTCGTTAAAAAGAACGACAGACTGCTTATCATAGGCCCTAACGGCTGCGGAAAGTCCACACTCATAAAGCTTTTTATGTCAAAGCTCTCGCAGACAGGTGGCAGAATAGAATACGGCTACAACGTGGAAATTGGCTACTACGACCAGGAAAACCAGAATCTTAATGATAAAAACACAGTCCTTGAGGAGCTCTGGAGCGCGTATCCCAATCAGACAGAGCAAAAAATACGCTCAACGCTTGCGTGGTTCAACTTTTTCGGCGAGGACGTCTACAAGACCGTGGGTATGCTGTCGGGCGGTGAGCGAGCGCGTCTAACCCTGTCAAAGCTCATTCTCTCGCATATGAACCTGCTTATCCTCGACGAGCCTACCAACCACCTCGACATCGACTCGCGCGAGGCGCTTGAATCCGCGCTTGAGGATTTTGACGGCACGATTATAGCAGTCTCTCACGACAGATACTTTATTGAAAAGCTTGCAAGCAGAATTATAGAATTGAAGCCGCAGGGGTACTGCGAGGGGGATATGTTCGACTACGAGATAACCCGAAAAAATCAGGCATATACGGAGTTTCGCGAGTTTACGGAAGCCAGAAAATCAAGACTTGCGGCAGATCCGTCCGCGCCCTCAAAAGCAGAAGCCATGAGTGGCAGCAAGGAACAGTACCTAAAGCAAAAGCAGAATGCCGCAGAGGCGCGAAAAAAGGCGTCAAGGCTTGAAAGGCTCAAAAAGGAGATGTCTGCCCTCGAAGACGAGTTAGTCCTCACAGAAGAGAAAATGCAGGGCGAGGCGGCGACAGATTACAAGAAGCTCGCCGAGCTTGACACCCGCAAGACCGAGATAGAAGAACGTCTTATGGAGATATACGAGGAGCTTGAGAGCGAATAATAAATAACCCGTGTGCAATGCACACGGGTTATCTTTATTTGTGATTAAATTATACCTGTCTCAACAAAGCAATATTTATCGGTATAGAATCCACTCTGATAGTCCGAGAATACCGAGCCCTCGTCGTAGAAGTTTGCGGGGCATGCGAAGAATATCTCGCCTATCTGGTGGTGGTGAGGACCAAGAAGATTTCGGAGGTTGTTGACCAGAGTTATCTCTATAGTGTTCTCGCCAACTACAAGCACGTCAGAAAGGTCTACATCGTAGGGCGCCCACATAACAGTAGGAAGCTGCTTGCCGTTTACCTTGATACGAATTGCGTTCACTCCGCGCTTGACAATGTGGAGCAAAAGGTTTGTATTCTTAATGTCAAAGGTCTTTTTAACAGTCATCTCGCCCGAGAAGAACGGGAATCCCTGCTTCTGAATATCGTGAAGCATTACCTTTCTTGTGGGAGCTACCACGGTAAAGCTTCCGTCGTAGAAATACGCGTCGTTGGGGATCTTTTCGAATTCGCCGTCACATCTTACGCCGAAATCACCCACAAGATACATCGCCTCTATTTCCATATCATATGTCAGCTTGTTCTTTTCAGACTCGAATATCTTTGCCTTTCTCATATTCTCGTAGGTCTTGGGGGACTGATCAAAGAGAACCTGAGTTTCAATAATATTCTCTCCAAGCTTTACGTACTCAGAAATATCAAGCTTGCGGAAGGAGTGGTCACGGAAGTGGCCGTGCTCTGTCTTATCGATCTCCACACCGTTTACCTTGATGGTGAATATCTCGGGAGTCTCGCAAGCGAGATAAAGCTTCTCGGGAATATACTCCATATTCACCTTGAACTGACACTTTATGTCAACTGCTCTTTCAAGCTCATAAGCGCGGGTGGATACGTTAAGTATATATCCGTTCTCCTGCTGAAGCTCACCGTCGAACCAATACGTGCACTTGTCAAGAGTTATTGCATTTTCGGTAGCGTTTACAACGTCCCACTCGCCTGTCATATCAATATGCTCGGGGGCGTGCTTTGCGTTTGCGTCCTCAATAACTACAAGGCTTCCGTATTCGGGGAAAATGTAGTCGTTGGTAAACTCAACCTTCTCACCCGATGCGATGTCAATAACGTAGCTTCCCTTTTTGATGGTCGCGGACTGCTTGGTGTTCGTGGAGTTTACAAAGTAGTGCATTGTAAACTCGGGGAACTCACGGGTCGCATAAGTAATATTGGGATTGTCGATTATATCGTTTTCCTCAAGCTCGAAAGCGTTAACGACCTTACCGCCGTTAGCCTTGAACTCAGCGAGAAGCTTCTTTGTGCTTGTAAAGAAATCAATGTGCTCGGGGAGAACCACGGTGTCGTACACCATCTCGCCAATTATGAGCTTGTCTCCCTCGACGCGCGCGTGTCTTTCCATAACTATCTCGTCACCGAGGTGGAAAGGAATGTGCTTTGCTTCAAGCGTGAGAGTCGCCTCAATAAGCTTGTCGTGGTAGTGCTGGAGACCGCTGTTCTTTTCGTTATCAAAGCATATCCAAGCGGACGACTGGTTGTGCATAAGAAGCGTGCTTGTGGTTATCTTACCCTCTGCAAGCAGCATACCAACGCGGGACATAGCGTCGTTGAATACCTTATAATCTGCCCACCAAGGCTGCTGAACGTACATTGCGGGCGGATAGTCTCTCTTACGGATTCCGCGGAGCGAATATCCCTCAAGGTGCTGACACATAAGGTTTATTCCGCGGACCATCATCCACTCGTAGTTTCTCTTGAGCTCGTCGTGTCCTACGTTGTGACCGCAAAGAGCAAAGGTCTCGCAGAGCACCTGCTTTTTACCCGTCTGAGCCGCAACAGACGCAACCTGATGATGTGTAAGGCAGGGGAAGATAGGTCTTCCGAGCCAGTCCATACCGGGAATATCAAAGAACTCATAGTTAGGCATACAAGCGCCGTTGGTCGTGAGCTGGGACAGGAGAGTTTCCTCAAGAAGCACGTGTCCTGTGAGCTTTAAGTTATGCGCCTGACACCACTCGTGTATCTGCTTCATAAAGCTCTTGGAGAACTGGTCTGCAACAAGTCTCCAGAACTTCATTCTCGCCTTGCGATAGCCCTTCTTCTTGAAGTAGAGCTTGGGAAGATAGTCGTAAATAGATTCGCCGTACTCAGCCTCAAAGGTTGCGGGAAGCGTCAAGCTCCACGGAATACCGTTACGGGAGATCTGGGGCTCGTCGGTAAAAAAGCCGTCAAAGGTAGAGCCGAACTTATCATAGTAGGGCTGATATATCTCGTTTATAAAGTCTGCAATTACCTCTTTGTCAAGAGTGTCAACGTAAAAGGGGTTAACGTCGTAATAAAAACAGAACTCGTCGCTGACGTGTATAATTCTGTGCTCGGGGATCTCGCTTCTGTCAGCGTCCGCAGGGATATAGCGAAGATACTTCTGCCAGTACTTCTCTCCCTTGTCCGTGACCTTGCCTCCGCCAAAGCCCGAGGGCCAACCGTCCTCATCGTACGCCCATGCGTGCATTCCTCTCTTATTGCATTCCTCAATACATGCGCCAATATTGTCAAACCATTCCTCGCCCATATATTCGGTCTGGAGGCCGCCGCGCGCGTGCATAAAGTATCCGCCCATTCCCGCCTCGTCCATAAGGCGAGTCTGACGAAGAGATTCCTCTACACTAAGCTTTTCGTTCCACGACCAGAAGGGCACGGGACGGTATTTCTTGTCTACGTTCTTAAAATCCATTTTCTTGTCCTTTCTTGCTAAAAACGCAACAATATCATTCACAAAAATCCGCTATATACCTAAAAAGCAGATACAACAATTATACTATAATATATTTGCTTTGTCAATCACTTAAAGGTATTTTTGTTATTTTTTAAGCGCAGTTTTACAGATTTTAACACAAAGTTCACCAAAATCAACTCCTATCTGACCTGCCATCTGAGGAAGCAGGCTCGTGGGAGTCATTCCGGGGAGCGTGTTTGCCTCAAGACAGTAGGGCAACCCGCTCTCGTCCACCATAAAATCAAACCTTGCATATCCCGAGAGTCTGAGCGCCGAAAAGCCGCGTTTCGTCTGCTCAGCAAGCGCGGATTGAAGCTCAAGGCTTATATCTGCGGGACAGACCTCAAGGGTCTTGCCGCTCTGGTACTTATTTTCATAGTCGTAAAATCCGCAAAGAGGTATTATTTCTATCATAGGAAGTATCTCTCCGTCAAGTATGCCTACCGTCAGCTCCCTGCCCGTGATCTTCTTCTCGATTATTATATTTCCCTCGTATTTTTTCGCCAGAGCTATAGCTCCCTCAAAATCCGACTCACCCTCAACTATGGACACACCAACGCTTGAGCCGCAGCTCGTGGGCTTGATAACGCACGGAAAGCCTATTTTTTCCCTGACAAGCTCAAGACTACACTCGCCTGCGGGCATATATATCCAATCCGGAGTATTTACTCCCGCGTCGCGGAATATCTTTTTGGACAAATCCTTATCCATAGCAAGCAAGCTTCCGTCATACCCCGAGCCCGTGTACTTGATGCCGAAGCTGTCAAGCGTTGCCTGAAGCTGACCGTTCTCTCCCATAGCTCCGTGGAGCGCTAAAAATACCACGTCCGCCGCTCTGCAAACATCAATTATTCCCTCTCCGATAAGCGAGTCTCCTCCGCCGCGCCTTTCCCTCAGCGTGTCAAGGTCGGGAATGGATCTTTCAACCTCGTATTTGGGGTATTTTATGTCCACAAACATATCGTCGGGTGTCTTGCCCGAAAGATCAAGTCCCATATATACGTCTGCAAGGCAAACGAGATTTCCCTTATCTATAAGCGCGTTTGCTATAAGACTTCCCGACGTGAGCGACACGTCTCTCTCGGGCGAATATCCGCCTGCCAAAACCGCTATTTTCAATACATACACCTCACTTTCAACCGTCTTATCATTTTATGCGTAAACATTGCGTGAGATTACCGCGACTCTGTCTCTGCCTCCAAGGTCGCAAATTATCTTGCAAGCCATCTCTCTCTCTGATGCAAGAGCCTTAAGGCTGTTCCCCTGGTCGTATCCTATCTCAAAAATAAATTTGCCGTCCTCGTCAAGATTCTGAGCGTAAAGGTTAAGTATGGAGCGGTAAAACACAAGTCCGTCATCGCCGCCGTCAAGCGCGGCTATCGGCTCTTTTTTCACCTCATCGGACAGACTGTCAAGCACGTCACGTCTGATATACGGTGGATTTGAGATTATCGCCGCATATTTTCCGCTGATACAATCCCCCGCAAGAACATCCGCCAAAATGGGATTATATCTGTCCGACACGCCGTTTATTTTCGCATTTTCCTTTGCAACGTCAAGCGTTTTTTCGTAAAGCTCAACCGCGTCGCAAAAGGAATTCTTCAGCTCGCGCAAAAGCGTTATTCCAATACAACCGCTCCCCGCGCAAAGATCGGCAATTCTTACCGTCTCGTCCTTCGGCAAAAGCTTTTTTGCCACCTCGATCACAGTTTCCGTGTCAGCCCTGGGGATAAGACAATTTTCATTGACCTTGAATTCATATCCGTAAAAATCCCATTTGCCGATAATATACTGCAAGGGGTAATGCTGACAGCGTTTTGCCACCGCCGCCTCAAGCTCAGGGCTCTCATACTCCGAAAACTCCGATACATAGCCGCAAAGATCCTCAAGCAAAACTCTTGATTCAAATTTATAGTCTTCAATTCCTGCATTTTTCAATGCCTGACAAACACTCTCAAAATTCATTTTGCAGCCCTCCGTATTACTTTACTTAATTATAACAGAAAGCTCTTCCAAAAGGAAGAGCTTTTTGAAAAATTATTACATTTTTTGTTTATTGGCTTATACGAGCTTTTCAGCCATACCGTAAATAAATTTCTCGGTATCAGCCCAACCGATACAGGGGTCGGTAATAGACTTGCCATAAACTCCCTCGCCTATCTTCTGGCTTCCCTCCTCGATATAGCTCTCCACCATAAAGCCTTTAAAGAGCCTTGCAATATCGGGGTTGTGCTTGCAGGAGTGAAGAACGTCCTGCGCAATTCTGTACTGCTCCTTGTATTTTTTGGCGGAGTTTGCGTGGTTGCAGTCCACTACCAAAGCGGGATTATTAAGTCCCCGTCTTGCATATTCGCTCGCAAGGTACGCCATATCCTCGTAGTGATAATTGGGTATGGATTCGCCGTGCTTGTTTACGTATCCTCGAAGAATCGAGTGTGCGTAAGGATTTCCCGAGGACTTTACCTCCCAGCCTCTGTAAAGGAAGGTGTGCGAATGCTGCGCCGCCATAACCGAGTTGAGCATAACGGAAATATCACCGCCCGTGGGGTTTTTCATACCTACGGGTACGTCAATTCCGCTCGCGACGAGTCTGTGCTGCTGATTTTCCACAGAGCGCGCGCCTACCGCAACGTAGGAAAGAATATCCGAAAGATAACGGTAGTTTTCGGGATACAGCATCTCGTCCGCCGTAAACATTCCCGTCTCCTCAATAACTCGTGTGTGAAGTCGTCTTATGGCGATAATTCCCTCAAGCATATCCGACTCCTTGCTTGGATCGGGCTGGTGAAGCATACCCTTGTATCCGTCGCCCGTAGTTCTGGGCTTGTTGGTATATATTCGGGGAATCACTATTATTTTATCCTTGACCTCATCGGCAATACGCGCGAGTCTGCCTGAATAGTCAAGAACTGACTCCTCACAGTCCGCAGAGCAAGGACCTATTATCAAAAGCTTTTTGTCCGACTCACCCGAAAACACCCGTCCGACCTCGGCATCAAACTGCTTTTTCTTTTCCTTCCACTCCGCCTTCAGCGGATATTTCTCTTTTATTTCCATAGGAATGGGAAGCTTCCTTACAAATTCCATTATGTCCTCCGCAGCAGTCCTTGTAAAAAACAAAAACTTTTCATTTTATGATTAAGTATTATACTATCAATATATGAACTGCCTGTTAATTTCAAAAAAATGTTGATTTACACAGTAAAAAGTGCTACAATATGCTTGTAATTTTTTCAAATTCAAGCAGGACATAAAATGACAAACAAAAAGATACCCCCAATAATTTACATAAAAAAATTCATATCGCAGCACTCGGTAATGTGTCTTGCGGCATTATTAGCTATAATCACCTCAATAATTCTGCCACCCGATGCAGAATACGCAGGCTACTTCGACCTCAAAACGCTGACCTGTCTTTTCTGCACGCTCGCCGTGATATGCGCGCTCAAAAACATACGCTTTTTTACCTTCCTCGCGCGCAAAATAGTCGCGCTTACGGGAAATATAAAAATTTCAATTCTTGCGCTCGTCTATATCACCTTTATCGGCTCGATGATAATTGCCAACGATATGGCGCTCATCACCTTTTTGCCGCTGGGATATTTCGTCCTGTCCGACACGGGCAAGCAGAAATATATGGCGTTCACCTTTATTATGCAGAATATCGCGGCAAATCTCGGCGGAATGCTTACCCCCTTCGGCAATCCGCAAAGCCTTTATCTGTATTCTTATTTTAACATTCCGACGAGCGAGTTCACGCTCATTATGCTTCCCCTGTTTTTGCTCTCCGTCGCGCTTATCACGGCGTTATGTCTGATATTCGTCAAAAGCGAGAGGATAAGTATAAGCAGCACCGAAAAAATTAAGCTCCCGCTTGCGAAAACTATATTTTATCTGCTCTTGTTTGCATATTCCATAATCATTGTTTTCCGCATCGTGCCCTTCTGGACGGGCCTTATAATTATTCCGTTAGCACTCATATTCACCGACGTTATTTCTCTTGCAAAGGTTGACTACGCGCTGCTTTTGACCTTCGTTTTCTTCTTTATCTTTGCAGGAAACATGTCACGAATGGAGGTTGTGCAAAGCCTGCTCTCCACTCTGCTTGAGAAAAGCACACTTATCTTCTCGGTGCTGTGCTGTCAGGTTATGAGCAACGTGCCAACAGCAGTTTTGCTGTCACATTTTACTGAAAATTATCGCGAGCTCTTGATGGGTGTCAACATCGGAGGCGCTGGAACTATGATAGCCTCGCTTGCAAGTCTTATAACGTATAGAGAATACACCTCGCACTACCCCGACAAAAAGAAATTTTATCTTTTGCTTTTCACGGCTATAAACGTATTTTTCGCCGCAGTCCTTACTGTATTTGCTTATTTTGTTCTGATATAAAAAAAGGAATAACGCTATGCGTTATTCCTTTTTTACATCCATATAACCGACAGCATAGTGCCGCGAAGTCCGCCCGAATACCTGTGCGAATAAAAGGTCTCAGGCTCACAGCAGGTGCATCTGTCAATTACTTGTATATTTTCGGGCAAAACGCCCGCGTCTGTCAAAAGTCTTTTATTAAGCGCGACAAGATCGCAGTAAAATTTGCCCTGCTTATCTGACGGAACTATAAATTCCGACGCAAGCTCAACTCCGAGATAGCTCTCAAACTCAGAGACAAAATCCTCGCCCACCTCAAAGCAGCATTTATGTATGCAAGGGCCTATCGCCACGCGTATATTTTGAGGCAACACGCCATATTCCGCACTCAGCATTCTTGCGCATTTGGGCGCAATACCCTTCACGCTTCCACGCCAACCCGCGTGAACCGCTCCGACGGCAGCTATCTTACCGTTACTGTCAAAGCATTCAAACAATATCGGCACACAGTCTGCGCTCTTGACTCCAAGTACTACGTCGAGCGAGTTTGTGATATATCCGTCTCCCTCGCGGAGATTATCGCGGATATAATATCCCTGTCCCGCATCGCTGCCGTCCACCTTGTATATGATGTCGGAATGTATCTGCGGAAGAGATATGACCTTTTGGGGATCAAAGCCTGCCGCTTTTGCGAAGATCTCAAGATTTTTTATGACCGTCTGCCCGTCGTCTCCCCGCTCAAACGCAAGATTTAAAAATTTTGTATGAGAAAGACTGCTCACGCCCCCAGCTCTTGTGGAAAAGGCGTGAGCAGACTTCATATTTTCAGCCTTCAAAAACATATTTTTAGAAATTATTTTTCCTCAAACTTCGCCTCACAGTAAGCGCAGCGGTAAATTCTGTTTTTCGCGTTTGAAAGGTTGAATCTGTGAGGCAGTTCCTGCTCGGTTGACGTGATACATCTGGGGTTTTTGCAGAATATTACGTTTGTAAGCTTCTCGGGCAAGGATATATTCTTTTTCTCAACTATATTTCCGCCCTTTATGATATTTACAGTGACACCTGGGTCAACGTAGCCGAGTATATCCATATTCACGGATATGTCGGCGTCTATTTTGATTATGTCCTTTTTGCCCATCTTACCGCTGGCTACGTTTTTGATTATCGCAACCGTGCAGTCCTTGGAGTCAAGCTCCAAAAGATTGTAAAGAGTCAGCGCCTTGCCTGCGGTTATATGGTCTATTACTATACCGTTATTTATGGAATCTACGAACATATCTTAAGCCTCCAATCCCAGCAGCTTCATAATAAGCGCCATTCTCATATATTTGCCGTTGAGCACCTGCTTGAAATAGCACGCGCGGGGGTCGTTGTCTATCGCGACGGAAATTTCATTAACTCTCGGGAGCGGGTGCATAATGCAGAGGTCAGCCTTTGCGCTCTTGAGCTTTTCGGGAGTGAGTATGTAACTGTCCTTAAGACGCAGATAGTCCTCCTCGTTGAAAAATCTCTCGCGCTGAACTCTTGTCATATACAGTATGTCAAGCTCGGGCATAACTGCCTCAAGGTCTGTTGTCTGAATATATTCAAGGCCGTGCGCCTGTATAACGTCCTTTTTGACGTAGCTCGGGAGCTTCAACTCCACGGGGGAGATAAGCACGAACTTAATGCCCGTATATCTTGAAAGAGCCTCAATAAGCGAGTGTACCGTGCGTCCGAATTTAAGGTCGCCGCAGAGTCCAACGGTGAGATTGTCAAGTCTTCCCTTTTCACGAGAGATCGTGCAAAGGTCGGCAAGCGTCTGCGTGGGGTGGTTGTGACCACCGTCGCCCGCGTTTATAACGGGAATGGACGCATTCATAGCAGCAACCAAGGGCGCGCCCTCCTTGGGATGACGCATAGCGATTATATCCGCATAGCAGGAGACCGTCTTTGCGGTGTCCGCAACGCTCTCGCCTTTTGCTGCGGAGCTTGACGCGGCGTTGGACATACTCAAAACGTTTCCTCCAAGCTCGTACATTGCCGCCTCAAAGGACAGTCTGGTACGTGTTGACGGCTCAAAAAACAGAGTCGCGAGCTTTTTGCCGTGGCAGACCTCGGAATATTTCTTGGGGTTTGCGATAATATCCTCTGCCGTGCGGATAAGCTCCTCAATTTCAATTGTCGAAAGGTCTCTTATATCTATAAGACTTCTGCTCATTGTTTTATCCTTTCTTTTTTAGGATTGATAGATATGTGTGCTGTTTTGCTCGGCAAGATTAAGCCTTTGCGCCATTAACAGAAAGGTAGTTCTTTATTCTCTCGACGTTCTCGCGATTTGCCTCGTCTTCTTCGAGGTATTCGATAATGTCGTAAACGTCAACTATGGAATATACGGGGAAGCCAAACTGCTCCTCGATTTCCTGCATAGCGCCCTTCTCGGTCTGTCCCTTTTCCTTGCGGTCAACCATAATGAACGTAGCCGCGACCTTGACTCCGTCAAGGTGGGAGAGTATCTCCATGCTCTCGCGGATCGCCGTGCCGGCGGTGATAACGTCCTCGATAATTACTACCTCTTCACCGGGTGTGGGAACGTAGCCTACGAAAACGCCGCCCTCACCGTGATCCTTAACCTCTTTTCTGTTAAAGAAGAAAGGAACGTTGAGGTCATTCTTTGAAAGCGCGACTGCCGCAGAAACTGCGAGGGAGATTCCCTTGTATGCGGGGCCGTAAAGAACTGCCTTCTTTGCGCCAAGCTTTTCAAAATATGCCTTTGCGTAAAACTCACCGAGCTTTGCGATGTCGTCGCCCGTCTTTATCATACCCGCGTTTATAAAGTAGGGTATTTTTCTTCCTGACTTTGCGGTAAAGTCACCAAACTTGAGCACTCCTGCGCTCTCCAAAAACTGTATAAATTCTCTCTTATAGCTTTGCATTTTATTTCTCCTTTTTATCCTACGAATTCCGCAACGCAGCGTCTATATGCCGCAACGGGATCAGCCGCCGCAGTGATAGGTCTGCCGACAACGATGTAGTCCGAGCCAATCTCCTTTGCTTGCGCGGGTGTCATAACTCTCTTCTGGTCGCCAACATCACCGTCCGCAAATCTTACACCGGGGGTGACTGTGCAGAAGTTATCTCCGCAGGTCGCATGCACCTTGCCTGCCTCAAGGGGCGAGCAAACTACGCCGTCAAGTCCTGCAACCTTTGCATTGTGCGCGTAGTGCATAACTACCTCGTCGATAGGTCTGTCGATAAGAAGATCGTTTGTCATTCTCTCCTGGTCGGTAGATGTAAGCTGAGTCACCGCAATGAGCATGGGACGTGTGCCGTCGGGGCGTGTAAGTCCCTCAATAGCCGCCTGCATCATAGATATAGTTCCTGCCGCGTGGAGGTTTGTCATATCCACGTCAAGACGGGAAAGCACAGCCATGGACTTTTTAACCGTGTTAGGAATATCGTGAAGCTTGAGGTCAAGGAATATCTTATGTCCTCTCGCCTTTATCTGTCTTACTATCTCGGGGCCCTCTGCGTAGAAAAGCTCCATGCCTATCTTTACGAAAGGCTTTTCATCCTGAAATTTGTCCAGAAAGCTGAACACCTGCTCCGCGCTTGCAAAATCACAAGCTACAATTACGTCTTTTCCCATTTTTATATCCTCCGTTTATTTAGTGAGCCGCGCCGATAATATCGGAAAGGCTGTTTATTCTGTATTTTTCCATAGCTCTCGGAAGGTCGTTTACTATATCGCGTGACGCGTAAGGGTTGATGAGATTGGCCGCGCCGACCTCGACCGCCGTAGCGCCCGCGAGCATATACTCAATAACGTCCTCAGCAGACTGCACGCCTCCCATACCGACTATGGGAATTTTAACCGCGTCATATACCTGATAGACCATTCTGATTCCCACAGGCTTTATCGCGGGGCCGGAGAATCCGCCCATTTTGTTGGCGATCACGGGCTTTTTGGTCTTGAGGTCAATTCTCATGCCAAGCAGCGTGTTTATAAGGCTTATTCCGTCAGCGCCTGCCGCCTCGCAAGCCTTTGCGATTGATACGATATCCGTCACGTTCGGGGAAAGCTTGATTATAAGGGGCTTATTTGTGACCTTACGCACCGCCGCGGTCACCTCTGCCGCCGCCTTGGGGTCTGTGCCGAAGCTCATACCGCCGCCGTGAACGTTGGGGCAGGACACGTTTACCTCAAACCAGCCTATCTGCTCCTCGCCGTCAAGACGCTCGACTGTGTACGCGTAATCCTCAATCGAAAATCCACTCACATTTGCCATAACGGGCTTGTGAAATACTCTCTTGAGCTTGGGAAGCTCCTCGGATATGACCTTGTCAACGCCGGGGTTCTGAAGTCCGACGGCATTTATCATACCCTCGGTGCACTCCGCAATTCTGGGGGTGGGATTTCCAAATCTCTTGTCCTTGGTCGTACCCTTGAAGGAGAACGAGCCAAGGCAGTTTATGTCGTAAAGCTCCGCAAATTCATATCCAAATCCAAACGTACCGCTTGCGGGGATTATGGGGTTGTCCATTTCAACTCCGCAGAGATTGACCTTAGTTATGCATTCTCCCATTTTATTTCCTCCCTCTCAAGCACGGGACCGTCCTTGCAAATTCTCTTGTATCCTGTGAGCGTCTGACACGAGCAACCCATACACGCGCCAAATCCGCAGCCCATTCTCTCCTCAAAACTGAGCTGACCGCTTGTTGTCGCCACCTGGTTTATCGCGCGGAACATAGGCATAGGTCCGCAGGTGTAAAAATAGGAGTATTCCATATCCTTGAGCACATCGGTCACAAAGCCCTTTGTGCCAACGCTTCCGTCAACCGTTGTTATATACACTTTATCAGTAAGCGCCTTGAATTCGTCGTAACAGAATATCTCCTCTGCCTTGTTAAAGCCAAGGATTACGGACGGAGATTTGCCCTCGGATATAAGCTTTTTGCAAAGTCCGTAAAGCGGAGGGATTCCAACACCGCCGCCGATAAGAACGGGA
The DNA here is from genome assembly GCA_045593485.1 of Eubacteriales bacterium. Classification (GTDB taxonomy): domain Bacteria; phylum Bacillota; class Clostridia; order Oscillospirales; family CAG-272; genus SVTX01. The sequence goes on from JAZNWS010000169.1 coordinate 22,125, forward strand.
TTTTCTCCCGACTTTGACGTATCGTAGCCGTTTCCGAGTCCTACAAGCACATCAAGTGTCTGTCCCGCGGTCATCTCTGCAAGTCTTTCAGTTCCCTCGCCTACTACCTTGTAGATGATTACTATACTGTTCTCGTCATAGTCGTGTACCGATATGGGGCGGCGCAAGTAAAGTCCGTCTATCAGAATGTTTACGAACTGTCCCGTCGCCGTGCAAGCTGACGTGTCGCCGATAAGCGTCATTTTGTAAACGCTCGGCGCAAGCTTTATGTTCTCCCCTATTGTGTAAATTCCCTGTGTCATTTTATATCTCCCTTTTGTTTCTGTAAACTATTTTCCCGTCGCAGACGGTCATAAGACAAGTGCCATATACCTCATCTCCGTCAAACGGCGTGCTTCTGCCCTTCGTTAAAAACTGCTCGGGGTTGATTTTTGTCTGCTTGTCAACATCCCAGACCGAGAAGCCCAAGTCGCCCTCGATTCCGAATCTCTCTCGGGGATTGTAGACCATAAGTTCAAGCAATCTCTCAAGCGTTATAACTCCTGTTTTTACGAAATTCGTATACATCTCCGCAAACGCCGACTCAAGTCCGACAACTCCCATCGCCGACTTTTCAAGTCCTCGGGACTTTTCCTCGTGTGAGTGCGGCGCGTGGTCGGTGGCTATCATATCTATTGTGCCGTCAAGCACGCCCGCGACAAGAGCCTCGCGGTCAGACTTGTCACGCAGAGGAGGATTCATCTTAAATCTTGCGTTTTCGCAAAGATTTGAGTCGTCAAGAATAAGGTAGTGCGGTCCCGTCTCGCAGGTCACGTCAACTCCCGCCGCCTTAGCGCGTCGGATTATGTCAACCGATTCCTTGGTGGATATGTGACAGACGTGGTATTTAACGCCCGTCTTTTTTGCAAGCTCAATATCTCGCGCGATAGGTCCCCACTCGCTCTCCGAGCAGATTCCTCTGTGTCCGTGCACCTTGGCGTACTGACCGTCGTGTATATATCCGCCGTTCAGGAGCGAATTGTCCTCACAGTGCGCGGAGATTATCTTATTCAAAGTGGCAGCGCGTCTCATTAAGCTTTCCATCATCTCGGCAGACTGAACTCCACGTCCGTCGTCGGAGTAGCCGATGACGTTCTCGGACATTCCCTCAAGGTCTGCCGATTCTCTGCCCGCCTCAGCAACAGTCAATGCGCCGAATGGGTGAACGTGAATTATAGCCTTTTCTTTTATCGCGTCAAGCTGTATTTTGAGATTTTCTACCGAGTCGGGCACGGGGTTGAGGTTTGGCATTGTGCAAACGTCGGTATAGCCGCCCGCAGCCGCCGAGGACGAGCCCGTGGATATATCCTCTTTATACAAAAATCCCGGCTCGCGAAAATGCACGTGCACATCGCAAAATCCGGGCAGAATAAGACAATTATTAAAGGTGACGGAGTCAGCGCCGTCAATTACAGAGTTATCGAGAGAATCAAGGGAAAACAGCTTGCCATCGCAACAGACAAAATCACCATGTATCTTGCTTTTATTCAGATAATTTTCGGAATTTTTGAAGATATAAAGCATCTGAACTTCTCCCTTTTTCGCGACTTTTCGGGCAGTCAACACATACTCCCCGATTATATTTATAATATTATATCATATAATATTTTTGTTGTCAACAATCTTGAAGATTTATTTGCCGTGAAAATAAAATTGAAAATTTTAAAAAAACATATTGACAAAGGAGTTTTTTTGTGATATGATATTTAAGTCGCGAAACGACACGGAGAAGTCGCCTAGTTGGTCGAGGGCGCACGATTGGAAATCGTGTAACCGTCAAAAGCGGTTCGAGAGTTCGAATCTCTCCTTCTCCGCCAGCGCAAAGAGCACCCAAAAGGGTGCTCTTTTTGCGTTGGCGGAGAAGGAGAGCCTTGATGAAATCTTACACATAAATTTGCTCCGCAAATTTATGTTAAAGTTCGAATCTCTCCCCTCACCATTTTTGATTACTCAATCGGGTGCTCTTTTTGCGTTGGCGGAGAAGGAGGGATTCGAACTCACCACAAACATAAAACACCCCCGATGCCAAGGCATCGGGGGATTATTATTACTTAATAAAATTCAATTCGTTGAATATCTGTCCGTCCGCGGTGATTACCGAAAGAACGCAGCCCTTAAGGCCCTTTGCGTTCCAGTCGCACACTGCAACCTCAAGTGTGACTGTCTGATCTACAAACTGATTAAGCCAGGAATACTGATTTCCGCTGCTTGAATAGAGGAGGATCTTGTTTGTACCATCCTCAAGATAGAAGTTAGTATAATACTTAGTTTCAACTTTGGTTACAGTAGCTGTGATAACATATACGGACGTAGTCTGTTCGGGAGTATCCTCAAGTCCGCAGATATCGGCAAGCGTCTTTCCTGTAATGAAGGACTCTGTGGAATACTCGTTTTTACCGTAATTGTTTACAAGGATTACAGCGCTGTCAATACATATCTGTCCACCGCCGTCCTTGGTTATTGTTCTCGTACCCTCAACAATTATTTCGTGACCGATCTGGAGTCCTTCAAACGCGGTGGCGTCTACTCGAACTGCGATAACACCCGTATTGTCGATAAGATAGAAGCCCGTCTGATTTACAAGAGAAGGTCCTACGACACCCTTAACTGTCACAACAGTGTCATTTGCGGAGTCTATCGCTTCACCAACTGTGATGGAGTCTACATGGTCTGCAACAGTCACCTTGATGGTGCAGGTGTCGGTTTCGGTTATCTCGCCGTATGTTGCCGTCACCGTAATTGTAGCCTCGCCTGCCTTACCGCAGTGCATATAGGTCTTGCCGTCAACAGTTTCAAAGTAAACGACTTCATTATTGGAGGAAGTATAGGTAATTACAACGTTCTCAAACTTGAGGAGCGTTGAGAATACGGCAGAAACCAGCTCAAGCTCGGGATCTGCGGAATATTCGGACATAAACTGGTCCATAACGTGATACTTGAGAGCATACGCGGGAGCATTATTTGTATCAAAGGTAAAGCCCTCGTCAACAACTGCTACAGGGAGGAATCTCCAGAAGCAGTCCGTAGCTGTGGACTTGGCGTTAAGCGCTACAAGGTATACCGTGCAGATCTTACCGTCAAACTCATCAAGCCAAGCAAAGTCACTACCGTTGCACTGTGTATATGTATATCCGCCTGTTACGCCATCAATGTCGTTGAAATAGTAATTTACAAATCCGCTGCCGGGCGCCTTGGAAACAAGTGCGTTGACTTTGAATATCTTGGACGTGATATCAATGCTTACGGGTGTGTCAAGCATATCCTTGACTGTTGTTGTTTCAATCCAGCTCTTGTCAAACTCGTTGGTCGTCTTATCGTCGTTGGAGAGGAAGATAACGGAGTCGATCTGGTTACAGCCGATATATCCGAACTTGTCAGCATTTGTCTGCTCTGTGTCAAGTATCCAATAGGTCTTTTGGCCCGCGATAGAGATCTTGTTTCCTATCTTTACGCGAGCTGCGGCGTCTCTGTCGTAAACGTAGGTAGAGCCCGTTTCGTCAACAAGAATAAAGCCAGAGGGTACCATTCCGTTAGCATATGTGATTCTTGCAACCACGCCGTCAACTCTGATCTTTGTGCCCTTTGCCGCGTCTCTTACCTCTGCAATAGACATCTCGGTGTACTGAGTTTCGTCGTATTCTACCTCATTCTTTTCAAAGGAGACAAGTCTTGCGTTCTTTACCTCGGGAGTTCCGTTAAAGCTGTGGAGCGTGCAGGAAAGCACTACAGAGTCACCCTTGTAGGGCTTGTCTGTCATATCCGCATAGCCGATAGAGCCGTCAGCAGAGTAAGTTCCATAAACAACGATGGTGTCCTTGCCGTCGGTAATAGTCATAGCGCCGTACTGCGCCTTATCAATGGATACGACAATACCCTTTATGATGTAGCGCTCAGTAGTTGCTGTCTCGCCCTGAGCAAGAGCTATCTCTATAGCCTGAGCGATAGTGATCTCCGCGCCGTCATCGGGCTTTACAACGGGAGGAACAACGGGGGTCTCTCCCTTTGTGAATTCTATAAGTCTTGCGTTCTGAACTTCCTTTTTGCCGTTGTAGTTCTGAAGAGTTGCGTAAATAAGTACCTCGTCGCCAGCCTGAGGCTTTTCCTCAAGCTGATTGAACTTCAATGAACCGTCAGATGAATACGTACCGTAAACGTAAATAGAGCCTGTCTCATCGGAGATAGTCATCTCGCCATAGGATGCGTTGAGTATTTCCGTAATGGTAGCTCTGATATAATAACGCTCGGTGGTGGGCGCGCTGCTGGGCTCGTCGCCGCAGATCGCGAGTGCCTCTTCAATGGTTATTGTGGTTATTTCCGTGGGGTTCTCCGTGGGATTTTCCGTGGGAGTGGTTGTGGGGTTCTCTGTGGGAGTAGTTGTAGGTGTCTCCGTGGGAGTAGTTGTAGGTGTCTCCGTAGGAGTAGTTGTGGGTGTCTCCGTGGGTGCATCTGTAGGTGTTTCTGTGGGCTTTTCATTGTCGCAAGCAACAAATGCGCCTACACAAAGCATAGCTACAAGCAAAATCACGAGCAAACTTTTAAAATGTTTCATCTGGCGTCTCCTTTTTTTTTGATTATACAAATATTATATTACTTTTTTCGACTCTTGTAAAGGGGGTTTATAAAAAAATAAAGAGGGATATCCCTCTTTATTTTTTATTCAACAGACATAACCTTATAATCAAGATCAACAACTATCTTGGTCAATGCTTCATCGGAAACAGAGCCGTTTGTTGTGACAATAGCAGTTCCCTTCTCGTGACTTACCTCGGCAGAAAGCACGCCGTCTGCCGCCTCGAGATATTTCTTTACTCTTGCCTCACAGTGAGGGCACATCATACCAACTATATGAATTGTTCTTGTCATTTCCTTATTCTCCTTTTTGTGCTTGTGTTTTATTTTTCTGTCACTCTTTGGGCAGTAAACATTCACCAGATTAAGCCTCAGCGCGTTTGAGACCACGCAAAAGCTCGACAGACTCATCGCCGCCGCGCCAAACATAGGGCTAAGCTCCCAGCCGAGAAGTCCTATCCACACGCCCGCCGCAAGCGGTATGCCGATTATGTTATAAATAAACGCCCAGAACAGATTTTCTTTAATGTTCGTGAGTACTCTGCGACTGAGTCTTATCGCCGCTGCGACGTCTATCAGCTCGCTTTTCATAAGAACAACGTCCGCCGCATCTATAGCAATATCCGTTCCCGTGCCTATCGCTATACCAATGTCCGCGCTCGTAAGCGCGGGCGCGTCGTTGATGCCGTCACCCACCATTATCACGCAGCCCTCGCGCTTGTATTTAGCAACCGCCGCAGCCTTGCCGTCGGGCAATACGTCGGAGATGACCTCGTCAACACCCACAAGGCCTGCCACCGCCTTTGCTGTGCGGGCATTATCGCCCGTGAGCATAACCGTTTTAATTCCCATGCCGTGAAGCTGGGAGATCGCCTCGGCGCTGTCGCCCTTTATTCTGTCCGCAACCGCAATAATTCCGAGAAGAACTCCGTCGTGACAGAACAAAAGCGGTGTCTTGCCCTGCTCGGCGTAATTTTCCGCAGCCTTTTGCACGTCGGGAGAAACTGTTATCTTATCGTTTATGAGCTTGAGGTTGCCGCCAAAGGCTTGCTTTCCGTCAACTGTACCCTGCACTCCGCTTCCGACAAGCGCCGAAAAGTCGGTCGCGTCGGGGGACGTGAGCTCCATTTTCTCGCATTTTGAAATAATTGCTCTTGCCAGCGGATGCTCGCTCTTTTTCTCAAGCGAATACGCAACGCTCAAAAGCTGATTTTGACTTATATTTTCCGCAGTCCATATATCCGTGACCTCGGGAGTTCCACTTGTGATAGTTCCCGTCTTATCAAGAATCACTATCTCCGCTCTGCCCGTCTGCTCAAGCGCTTGGGCGGTCTTGAAAAGTATGCCGTTCTTCGCGCCCATACCGCTTCCAACCATTATGGCAACGGGGGTCGCAAGTCCCAGAGCGCAGGGACAGCTTATTACAAGCACCGAAATTCCGCGCGCGAGCGCATAGCCGATATTTTGTTCCACTATAAGCCACACCGCAGTCGTGATAAGCGCAATTACTATGACTATAGGCACGAAAACACCTGACACCTTATCCGCTATCTTTGCGATAGGCGCTTTCGTAGCTGACGCATCGCTCACCATTTTTATTATCTTTGCAAGCGCCGTCTCCGATCCTATTTTTTCGGCGCGGCAAACAAGATAACCCGATTTGTTTATAGTCGCCGCGGAAACTGTGTCTCCAATAGCTTTATCCGTGGGAATACTCTCGCCCGTAAGCGCCGACTCGTCAACCGCGCTGACGCCCTCAAGCACTACGCCGTCCACGGGAAAGCTCTCGCCCGGTTTGACCGCGAATATATCTCCCACCTTGACGTCCTCGGCGGGAATCTCAACCTCGCGGCCGTCAATAAGAAGCGTCGCCTTTTTGGGAGCCAAGTCCATAAGTCCGCGGAGCGCGTCGGTAGTCCTTCCCTTTGAATAAGCCTCGAGAAGCTTGCCGAGAGTTATGAGCGCAAGTATCATCGCCGCAGACTCAAAATACAGCCCGTGCAGATGCGCGTGCGCTATTTCGTGATCTCCGTTTGATACCGCAATAATTATCAGAACAGTTAAAACTCCGCTGTATATAAACGACGCGCCCGAGCCGAGAGACACTAATGTGTCCATATTTGGCGAAAGGTGAAGCACGGCCTTAACTCCGCTGATGAAAAACTTGCGGTTTATTATCATTATTATAAGAGCAAGTGTGCCCTGCAATACCGCGAGTAGTATCGGGTTGTGCATAAATTCGGGCAGAGGCCAGCCCCACATTATATGCCCCATTGAGACGTACATAAGGACAAGCAAAAATCCCAGCGACCAACAGAGCCGCTTTATAAGTCTCGGCGTTTCCTTATCCTCAAGCGCTCGGTCAAGCGAGCCCGATATTTTTGAGCTCTTGCCATTCGCCTCGGCAGATGAAGCCCCATAGCCCGCGCCCTCGACCGCCGAGATTATTATCTCGTCGTCTATATTGCCCTCAACCGTCATAGAGTTCGTAAGCAGATTTACCGCGCAGGACTCAACGCCGTCAAGAGAGCTTACCGCTTTTTCAACTCGGGCGGAGCAAGCGGCACAGCTCATGCCCGTCACGTTAAATTTTTTCATTTTTTATCAGATACCAAGGAACGCCGCGCCGATAATTCCCGCGTCGTTGCCAAGAGCTGCTATGCAGACCTTCGTGGGCGTGACAGTTCCCGCGCCGCCGTAGCTCTCCTTTTTAACGATAGGCATAATGAGATCAAGCAACTTTTGTCCCTGTCCCGAAATTCCGCCGCCAATGGACAACACCTCGGGCTGATAGAGGTTGATTATGTTTGTGATTCCGCAAGCGAGATAATAGGAGTATTCCTTTATAACCTCTGCCGCAGCCTTATCTCCTGCGTCGTACGCGTCAAACGCAACTCTGCCGTTGACACCGTTGACCGCAAGAGCCTCCATAAGAGTTTCTCTGCCCGTCTCCTTGCATTCGGCAAGCTTTTCCTTTGTCATATTGATAAGAGCCGTTGCCGAGCTATACGCCTCCCAGCAGCCAAGTCTGCCGCAGCCGCATGGTCTGCCACCCGCGGAAATAACGATATGTCCAAGCCCCGCGCCCGCGAAGTTGAAGCCCGCGTACACCTTGCCGTCAACTATAACTCCGCCGCCAACTCCCGTGCCGAGAGTTATCATAACCGAATTATCCGTTCCCTTTGCCGCGCCTGCTACCGCCTCGCCCCACGCCGCCGCGTTAGCGTCGTTCTCAACGTGAGTCTCAATGCCGTCGAGCTTGTCGGAAAGCTTTTTGCAAATGGGGAAATGCAGCAGTGGAAGATTGCAGGCATATTCAACAACGCCGTCACGGCTGTTAGCGATTCCGGGAGACGCGATACCTACCGCCTCAATGTCGGAAAGCAAAATTCCCGACTCCTCGCAGAGCGCGCGGCAAAGATACGCCATATCCTCAACTATTCTGTCACCCCCCTCGGCGACTGTGGTGGGAATGCTCTTTTTCTTGATAATGCTAAAATTTTCGTCAACTATTGCCGCCGCGATATTAGTGCCGCCCAAATCAATTCCTATACGGTACATACTTAAATCCTCTCTTATCCTGATATGTCAAATTTTTTCTTATTTTATATAATGCACTCTGCCCTGCACTCTTTCCTTTGTGGTGCGTGTTTCCGCGGAATAGCCGAGAATACAGTTGCCAACGCCGATATAGCTGTCGGGAATGCCGCACTCGCGAGCTATTGCTCTGCACTCGTCCCCCTCAAACATTTCCTTTGCTCTGTGTACCCAGCACGAGCCTATGCCGAGCGAGAACGCCACGTTGAGCATATTACCAAGCGCGAGCGAGCCGTCCTCGACGTGGGTATGCACGTCTCTGTCCGCAAAGACTACGACAACGACGGGCGCGTTATAAAACGGATCTGTGCCTGCGGGAAAGCCGCCGACCTCGGCGTTTACTCTTGAAAGTGTTTTGATAACATCTTTATTTGTCACCACCATAAATCTTACTGCCTGGCGGTTGCGGCCCGATGCCGCCCAAACGCCCGCGTCAACTATCTGCTCTATAAGCTCTGCGGGAACTTCTTTGTCCGAATAAGCCTTCGTGCTGTATCTGCTCTTGATAAGGTCTAACATTTTTCTCTCCTTATATATATGATTTTTTTACGCCTCAAGTATCATCTTGACGTGAGGTATTCCCTCCTCAAGATATTCGTCGGATATGACCTTGAATCCGCATCTTTCGTAATATCCGAGCGCCTGCGTCTGCGCGCTGACAACAATGTGTTTGCAGGGCATTTTTTCTTTTATTGCCTTCAGAGCCTCAGTCATAAGCAGCCTGCCGTGGCCATGACCGTGCGTGAGTGTCAGCACTCTGCCTATCTTTACGGTGTCCTTGCCCGAATAATACGCGCGCAGACAGGCTATGACACGTCCGTCCTGCCACAAAAAGCAGTGCAGACTCTCGCAGTCCACGCCGTCCATATCCTGACAGATTATATTTTGCTCCAAAAGGAACACCTCCGAGCGCGATTTGAGTATCTCGTAAAGCTCGTAAACCGTCAGCTCGTCAAATTTTTTTGCTATAAAGTTCATTGTTTTTCTCCCACGAAAAGCAGGTGATTGGTCATACCAAGAAGCTCTGGCTTTTCACAAATATAATAGTGATAGCGCAGATATTGCGCATAGTCCTCATCGCTCATTTCATTGATACGATCTGCAAGCAGCTCGCTTGCGCCGTCGGATGCAACCTCGTGTAAGACGTTTATACCGCCATCAGAAAGAAGCTTTCTTGCCGCACCTACCGTGTGGAACACAAACGGAAAGTCCTCAAGCTTAAAGGTCTCTTTATCATAATGTCCGTTTGAAAAATAGCTTACGTCATATTCAAACTCGGTAAGAAAAACGAAGTCGTTAGAAATAAACGAAAAGAATATTTTTCCACCGTCGCGGCATACTCGCTTTGCTTCGCTAATACATTTTTGCTTATCCGCATCATTTTTCAAATGATAAAGCGGGCCGAACAGAAGGACAAGATCAAACGACTTATCTGCATAGCGAGAGAGGTCAAGTGCATTACCTTGAACGAGGTCAATATTATCTTCGGGCGTGAGCTTCTTTTTGAAGGCGGCAATGTTGGCATCGGCAAGCTCAAGAGCCGATACCTCATATCCCTTACGGGCAAAGTAAAGGCTGTATTCACCTGCACCTGCGCCGATGTCGAGTATCTTGTCGCCCTCTTTCAAGTATTTTTCTATGTAGTGAACGGTAGTCAAAAATTCAACTCTTGCGGCTTTTGAATGATTGAGCCTTGCGTCCTCGTTGAAAATTTCATATAGCTTGTTTACCCGTTCCGTTTCGTCCTTGGTCTGCAAAATTTCCTCAAAAAAGTCCTTTTTAGTTTTTACCCAAAATCTCTTCAGATAAACATTTCCGTTTGGCTCATATACCGTTGATTCATACTCGCCGCCGTTTGCGAGAATCGTCTTTTCGCTTGCAATATTGCCGTCAACACAGGTTATAAGCACTTTATTAAGACCAATTCCC
>JAZNWS010000170.1:0-2208 GCA_045593485.1 Eubacteriales bacterium
ATAAACAGATCGGTACCGTAATTTTACGGCTCTTAAAGTTAGAAAAACTCTATCAACATAAAACACCGATGACCTATCATAACAGTGCCGCCAATGGCGCGCCTTATATGTACGGCATCGGGGTTTTTTGCTCTGAGACCCACAGAGAAAAATTGGGTCAAAAAAACACAAAAAACACGGAAGCTTGGCGGAAATACAAGGAGAGATGCGAAATGAAATATCCTGCAATTAAAGAGCATCATCTTTATAACAAGACCTATAAGTCGGGAAAACACTTTTTCGGCAGATACGTCTGCGTATACGTGCTGAGGGATCTCCACGCAAAAAGACTTTGCAAAGAGCATCCGCAGAAGATATACGTCAACAGACTCGGTCTTTCTGTTACAAAGAAGGTCGGCGGAGCAGTAGCTCGGAGCCGCGCAAAGAGAATTATTCGCGCGGGATATTCTTGCGTACAAAAGGACTTAAGGACAGGTTTTCTTATCGTGATAAGCGCGCGCCCCGAAATTGTGGGACAAAAAAGCACGGCTATTGCGAAAGAACTCAGATACGCCTTTTCAAAGCTCGACATGTTTAAAGTTAATGAAACGGAGCGCATAAATATCGGCTCCGCACAAGGTACAGAGAAATAATGAAATACCTCTGTATATGGCTTGTTCGCTTTTACCGAAAATTTTTATCTCCCCTAAAGAGAAAGCCCTGCTGCAGATTTTACCCTACCTGCTCGGCTTACGCCATTCAGGCGTTTAACCGACGCGGACTTTTCGTGGGAATGATTCTGACTGTTGCGAGAATATTCCGCTGTCAGCCGTTGTGTCCAGGTGGATACGACCCCGTTCCCATCAGAGGTCTGTCGCACCCGAAAAACTCTTTGGGAGAAAAGGTTTTCTATACTATACCCGAAAACAACAAATTTGTTTTTGATTATTACCTACCACTGAACAATGACGATTAAGTCCAAAAAAAACAAACGAGAGGACTGTTCAAATGTTAAAAAGAAAGAACATCACAAAAATTCTTCTGCTCTCAGTCGTTCTTGTGCTTTTGCTCTCTATCTTTACTGGCTGCGCGAGTAGCTCTGCTATTGACACCAGCAAAAAGCTTGAGGATTGGAAGGCAGACGAGATCACATTCACGTCCGATGACAATTTCGTAGATAAGATACTTTTCTATATAGGTACCTTTATCAGCTGGATCACGAAAATAATGCCCGCGCACAGCTATATCCTTGCGCTCTTTATTTTCGCTATCGTTGTGGAGATAATAATGCTCCCCTTCTCGATAATCCAGCAGAACAACTCTAAAAAGCAGGCAATGCTCCGTCCCAAGGAAATGGCGATACGCAAAAAGTACGCGGGACGCAACGACCAGGCAACTCAGCAAAAGGTCACGCAGGAAATACAGGATCTTTATCAGAAGGAAAAGTTCAACCCCATGAACGGTTGCTTGCCCTTGCTCGTTCAGCTTCCTGTAATTATGGCGCTTTACAGCATCGTTATCAACCCCTTAAAGTACGTTCTCGGTATGGGCGGAACATTTGTAAACTTTGTTTCCACCTATATGTCCGAGGTGCTTGGCGAAAAGGTCGCGGCAAGCGGCACTATCAGCTTCCTCTCCAAGTTTAAGGAGATAGTTGAGACTAAGGGCGTTGAAGCCTTTGAGGGAATAAAGGACTACTGTGCTAATGGCGACGTTGTATACGGCAAGATCGAGGAGCTCGCATCCGCTGCTGAAAACATGAATTTCAACATCGGTCCTATCAACATGGGATACACACCCGGATTCACTCCCGCAGATCCCAAGCTCTACTGGCTCCTTGCAATACCCGTCCTTACCTTCGTGGTTTACTTCTTCAGCACGAAGATCACACGTAAGTTCACCTACCAGCCCACACAGAACGACGCAAACAACGCTCAGGCAGGCTGCTCCAACAAGATGATGGATTGGATGATGCCCTTGATGAGCGTATGGATGACATTCATCGTTCCCGCAGCCGTAGGTATCTACTGGATATTCAAGAGCATACTTAACGTTGTAAAGCAGATAATCATCAGCAAGGTAATGCCCCTTCCCCAGTTTACAGAGGAAGATTATAAGGCGGCAGAGCGTGAATATATGGGCAAGCAGCCCAAGAAGGTTCAGAAGTCTGAAAACGTAGGCAAGGTACGCTCGCTCCACCACATTGACGACGATGACTATGACGAAAAG
>JAZNWS010000171.1:0-5670 GCA_045593485.1 Eubacteriales bacterium
TAAACGGAGGTTTTTATGTATTGTCCTAAATGTGGTGCTGAGCTGAACGACGGCTCTGTGATTTGCACCGTATGCGGCGAGCATTTCGCCATAGAACAGCAAAAGGGTAAATTCCTTGCGGCTAAAAATAAGACTATTGCTATTCTTTCCGACTTTTTCCACTCCAAGCTGTTTCTTGTCCTCTCCATCTTCACAACTATTCTCTGTGGAGTAAGCCTTATCTCTGCCTTTATTGGCGGAGGAGTTGAGGCAATACTTACCTTTATCTTCTCTCTCATAGCTGTTATTGCCTGCTGGAAGACCTACTCGTCAAAGACAGCTCCCGATACGAAGAACATTTCAAAAATCAGAGGGCTGCTCAAGGCGTGGAGAATATTTTCAAAGGTGACTTACATACTTCTCATTGTAGTTATTGGTTTAATGCTGATCTGCGCAGCGCTCGTCGGTCTGGCGTGGAACGCCGCAGAGGCAGAGCTTGATAACGGCGAGGTTATGCAAGCGGTTGCGGACGCGCTCTATGAGGAGGGGCTTATCACCTATGAGGAAGCGGTAGAGCTTGCATCGGTTGAGATAGAAGGCTGGATGATTTCGATTTTCCTCGTGGTAATCGCTGTTATCCTTGCGTTCCTTGTCGCGCTTTATATTGTTTACGGCATTATGCTTAAAAAAGCCGAAAATTATGCCTTGGAGCTTGAGAGCACCTGTATCTTTGGAACGTACAGAGCGGAAAAATCCCCCGGTAAATTTATGCTGGTAATGGGCATAATATATGCTGCTGCCGGAGCAGGCGCATCCTCATCCTTCAATTTTAATATCGGAGAGTTTGAGGCTTCATTCTCAATGCCCAATTTCTTGCCCTTGGCAATCGGCGCGTTCCTTATCTGCGCGGGAATATCCTTCAATAAGATTCACGCAGCGGAGACCGCAAACAACGCACAGATTGCTCGCGAGGAGTTTGAGCTTTCCCGTGTGGCAAAGCTCACAAACGACGCTATCATAGCAGCGAAGCAAGAGGCTGAAGCGGTTGAGGAGACTCCTGCAGTTGAGGAAGCTCCCGAGGTTGAAGAAGCTCCCCTCCTTGATGAGCCCGCTCAAATGCGGGAGGAGCAAGCCCCTCCCCTACAGGAATCTGCTGACGTTGAGCAAAAGCCTGCAATTGAGGAAACACCAAACGAATAATACATTAACAAAAAAACGCTTGCCTTTTGGCAAGCGTTTTTTATAAAAATCAAATTTGTTCGTTTGGCTTAATAACACCCGTGCGGTACGCCTCAAGCAGAGCCTTAAGGTCAGCCTTTCTCTCAATAAGCTCCTTGCCCTCGTCGGTGTCCGCAACCATCATTCGTCTGTTCATCATCTCAAACACGACGTCGGTCGTGGCAAGAATGTCCTTGTTCTCCTTGATAGCCGCCGCCTTGCCCTCAAACGCGCCGTGGGATACGAGACGGAGTCCTCGCGAGGAGTATATAAGCGTATATCCCGCGATTCCCGTGGTCGTGTGGTACGCCTTGCAGAAGCCGCCGTCGATAAGGATATATCTTCCGTTTGCCTTTACGGGATTCTCGCCCGCACCCGCCTTGACGGGAACGTGTCCGTTTATGACGTGCGAGCTTCTCTCGTCAAGTCCGAACTCGTGGAGAATGTCACATATAGCGTCGTAATTATCAATAAAGGAATAATAGGGATTCTTTTTTTCCGTCCACGCGGTCTTGTCCGAGATAAAGCATCTCTCAAAGGTGGTCATCTTCTCGCGTCCGAAAAGCGGACTGCGCTTTCCGCACCAGAGATAATACATAAAGTCAAGCGCGTTAGCGTCGCCGTTATAGTAAGCAAGTCGCGCGATTCTGTCACAGCTATCCATATATTCCTTGCCCGACACAGAGCGTCCGTCGTAAAGCGTCACGGATTGGAAATCTCCCTCTACCGTCATGGGGATACAACCGTGGAACAGCAGGTTCTGATTGTATATCTTGTAAAGGCTTCCCTTTGCGTATAGGAACTTGACGTGAGCTTGAAGCGCCGCGCTATGCTTGAACGCGCGGGTCAGCGACGCCATAAGTCCCTCCTCCTCGGGCGAGAGCGCGTAGGGATTATTTATATCAACCGTCGGGAAGTCGCAGTCGTCAAGAGAGTATTCTACCCCCTCAATGGTGACTGTCTTTTTGTCGCGGTCTATCTTGTCAAGCAGAAGTCTGCCGTCCATCTCGTACTCGGGGTGGCGCATAATAAGCTGTCCCTCGAGCTTGAATAAAATTATAGCTATCGCCTTGTGAGCCTTGGAAAGACTGCTCATATTGTTTTTGATGTAGTCCTTGTCCTCGGCAGAGCGAGGCATAAAGCCCGTGCAGTCGCCATAAGTCTCCTGCGCAAAGCCGATAAGGTCGCGAAGGCTTATTCCGTAGGAATTTTCAACAAGCGAGAGCGTGTTGTACTGCACCGCACTGTTGAGCACGCTCGCAACACACGTAGCGCTTCCTGCCGCCGCGCCCATCCAGACTATGTCGTGATTGCCCCACTGAACGTCAACGTTATGGTGAGCCATCAACATATCAAGAATCCTGTCCGCGCGTTGTCCCCTGTCATAAATGTCACCGACAACGTGCAAACAGTCCACCGCCATTCTCTTGATAAGTGAGCAGAGCGCTTCAACAAATGCGGGCGCCTGTCCTATCTCGATTATGGTGGAGATAATGTTGCGGTAATATTCCTGCTTGTTGTGCTCCTCGCCCGAGGTGTGAAGCAGCTCGTCGATTATGTTCTGATATTCCGAGGGAAGCGCGTCACGAACCTTTGAACGAGTGTATTTTGACGCGACCGAGCGCGCAAGGTCAACAAGTCTGTAAAGCGTGAGGTCGTACCACTCGGGCGTGTCCTCGCCCTTGGCGTGAAGCTCCTCTATTTTTTCCGCGGGATAGTAGATAAGAGTGCAGAGCTCGCGTCTCTCGCTCTCGGAGACGAAGCGGTAGAACAGATTGTCCACTTTTTCTCTTATAACTCCCGAGCAGTTGTTAAGTATGTGCTTGAATGCCTCCGCCTCGCCGTGAAGGTCGCTGAGGAAATGCTCTGTTCCCTTTGGCAGATTGAGTATCGCGTTGAGATTGACAACAGCTGCCCCTGCCGTCTGTATCGAGGGATATTGCTTGGATAGAAGATTCAACATCTTTATTTGTTCGGGTGTGTACGCCGTTTTTTTCATATTTGAAGCTCTCCCTTTCATATTTGCGTCTCTATATTTATATTTTAACTGATTTTTGGGGAAATGTAAAGACATTTTCTGAAAATGCCTCAAAAACCATTCGATATTTTTCGCAGAGCGTGGACAAAAAGAACTTTTTATTTTGCCCTTTGGGTATTGACATTCCCGACTGAATTGTGATATAATATCACAGTACAAATATTGGGGTGTCGCCAAGCGGTAAGGCACAGGACTTTGACTCCTGCATTCGTCAGTTCAAATCTGGCCACCCCAGCCAACACAAAGGGCACCCGGTTGGGTGCCCTTTGTGTTGGCTGAGGTGGCCGGTTTCAACTGACATACACAAATTGCCCCGCAATTTGTGTGAAAGTTCAAATCTGGCTTCTTCACCCTACGTACAGACCTCATTGGCTAATTGTGTGAGAGTTCAAATCTGGCCTTTTCACCCTACTTGTAGTCCTCATTGGCTAATTGCGTAAAAGTTCAAATCTGGCCGAAGTTTTTGATTACTTTGAAGCGAGGCGCGTAAATTCGGATTTTCTTGCTTGAAATATTTACAAAATTGTAGTATAATGGTAAAAAAGGGGGTATAGTTATGGGCGCATGGGGAACAGGTATAAAACAAAGCGATGAATTTATGGATGTGTACGACGAATTCTTTGAACTGTATAAAGACGATGCTGTTGCCATAGATATATATCATACGATTTTAACTGAATATCAAGCAGAATTTTCTGATGAAGAATCTTCTACGATGCTCTATACCGTGTACTATGCATTGGCACAGTGCCTCTGGGAGTGCGGTGTCAAAGATGATTGGCTATGGCAAAAAATTAAGGATATCATAGATACAGACTTGGATTTGAAATTCTGGAACGAGCTCGGATTGGAACCACAGCTTGAAAAGAGCCGACGTAAAGCACTGCTAAAGTTTTGGGAAAAGATCAATTCCGAGAACGCAAAAATTAAAAAACCTAAAAAGTCAACCGCAAAGCGAGAACCAACCTTACATAAAGGCGATTTATATGCCTATGTATGCGAAAATGGTTATCGCGTCGCACTGGTTTTAGACTTTGTTTGGGATTCATATTTGACCGCAATATCGGAAGAAATCATGGATCACGTGCCGGAAGAAGCCGAAGCCATGCTTTTATACACCCGCACTTTAACATGGTTTTCCGTCAGAGCGTCTATTCCGAAAAAGGATAGAATCATTATATCAACCTTGAATATTACCGGAAATTATAATAATAGAGCAGGACTACTGTTTTCCCCCTCAATGATTGGATGTTCAAGTATAGGTGAAAGAGAATTTTTCTTCAACCTAAATGCTGCAAATCAATGTATGGAAAGAAACAAAATAGGACGATATCAATTCACAGAATTGCTGAATCCGGAAATCCTTCCCAAATATCATTCGCAGGTAAACGCAGATTTGCTTTAATTACATAGTTTGGTTTACAATCACGGCATTTCACCACATCACACAAAAGGTATACTCACATGTCCACTCTACTTTTAGTTTTAATATACATCTGCTTTATAAGTCTCGGCCTACCCGACTCGCTGCTCGGCTCGGCGTGGCCCGTGCTTCACGAGGAGATATGCGTTCCTATGTCCTACGCAGGCATTATATCTATGCTCATTTGTCTTGGAACGATACTGTCGAGCCTTTTCAGCGACAGGCTTCTCCGAAAATTCGGCACGGGCAAGGTGACCGCAGTCAGCGTTATGCTTACCGCAATAGGCCTTTTCGGCTTTTCAATAAGCACTCGCTTCTGGATGCTGATACTGTGGGCTATTCCCTACGGGCTCGGCGCGGGCGGTGTTGACGCGATTCTGAACAACTATGTCGCGCTTCATTACAAAGCGCAGCACATGAGCTGGCTTCACTGTATGTGGGGCGTCGGCGCGTCTATCAGCCCTTATATTATGAGCTTTTCGCTTGTGCGTCTTGACGGCTGGAGCTACGGTTATCTTATCGTGGCAGTCATTCAGGCAGTTCTGTGCGCATTCATATTTATCAGTCTGCCCGTGTGGAAAAGGGCAGAGCGTGCCGAGGTGTCAAGCGAGGCACAGGTGCAGTCACCCCCGCTCTCGTTCAAAGAAATATTTTCAATAAAGAACGCTATCCCCTGCTTTCTTATGTTCTTTGGCTACTGCGCGCTGGAGCTGACGACCTCATTGTGGGTGAGCAGCTACCTTGTGCAAAAATGGCAGTTTGCTCCCGAGATCGCGGCAGGACTTGCGGGAATGTACTACCTGGGTCTTACCTTTGGAAGATTTATCAACGGCTTCCTCGCTATGAAGCTTGGCGATCATTTTCTGATAAGAATGGGACTTGGCATAATCTCGGTGGGAATTATTCTGCTGTTTGTTCCGTTCAGCTCTGTATTTGCTCTTATCGGTTTTATACTGATAGGTCTCGGCTGCGCGCCCGTGTACCCCTGCATAATCCACATGACCCCCGACGT
>JAZNWS010000172.1:0-2863 GCA_045593485.1 Eubacteriales bacterium
CTTCTCTCGAAAAGAGCGCTCGTAGCCGAATGGCGAAGTCTGTCTATCTCGTCGTTGATAAGCGCGTCCTTCTCGATATACATATCCTTGCCGGGAATATACGCCTCGGGCTGATAGTAGTCGTAATAGGACACGAAATACTCGACCGCGTTATCGGGGAAAAACTCCCGAAATTCCGAGCAGAGCTGCGCCGCAAGTGTTTTGTTGTGTGCGAGTATCAGGGTGGGCTTATTTATCTCGGCTATAACGTTTGCCATAGTGAAGGTCTTGCCCGAGCCCGTGACGCCCAAAAGGGTCTGCATACGCTTGCCCTCTCGAATGCCGCGCACCAGTCCCTCGATAGCCTCGGGCTGATCGCCCGAGGCTTGATATTCACTTTTAAGAATGAATTTTTCCATACTTTTAGTGTTCTCTTTTTTTTAGAAAATTATTCTGCAGCTTCCTCTGTTGCTTCTGCCTCAACCTCAACGGGAGCCTCTTCAATCTTCTTGGATGCCTTTATGTATGCAACGAGAGAAAGAACGAAGGAAAGCACAGTGAGTACAAGTACAACGATACCTGCGATTGTGAGGATAATGTTAACGATAGTGTTAGTTGCGCCAAGGATAACGGGAAGGAATACTATAAGGATCGCACCAATAAGTATTCTGAGCCATTCTTTAGCAAGCTGCTCCTTCTTGGAGGGAGCGATAATTATTCTGATGATGGGAAGAACGATGAGGTAAACCGCCAACAGAATGTTAATGATAAGAGCAAGCATACCGCCGTGCTTAATTATCAAAAGCACGCCAAGTGCGATTGCGATAGCGGAAACAATAGTATCGAACAATCCGCCCTTTTCCTTGTGAACGAGGTTCACGATGCCTCTGATAAGAGGAGCGATGTTGGTTGCAACGATGATGATACCCGCAATAATAAGCACCCACTTGATAATGGTGTCAGCGCCAAGTGTTGCGAGGAACAAAAGAAGTCCGCCGAAGATAAGTCCGAAAACGAGCGAAACTATAATTTCAGTAAGCACGCTCTTTTTTGTCTTTGTTGCCATGTTGTTAAATTCCTTTCTGGTTTGAATTTAATTGTTTTATATAAGTCAAAGCGTCGGGATGAACACTTCCCTCGAGAGCTGAAAGCTTACCCTTGGCTATAACTTCTCTGATTTTTGTCGAGCTTATACAGTCAAAGCTCGGGTCTGCGGGCATAAGCAGGGCTTGCGCGCGGGGGTTATGCTCGCGATTCCACGTCGCGTGAATAAGCTCGTATTCAAAGTCCTTTATATTTCGCACGCCGCGAATTACCGCGACGATATCATATTCGTCGCAAAAGTCTACAAGCATTCCGCTCCACATCACCGCCTCGGCGTTTGGAATATGGGATATCGAGCGACGAACAAGCTCAAGTCTTTCTTCGGGAGTAAACATATATTGCGTCTTTGAGGACAGACTGCTGTCGTGCTCTGCCGAGTCGTTATTCATAACCGCAACGTATATTTTATCAAACATAGGAGCTGCGCGTTCAACAATATTGACGTGACCCAGTGTTATGGGGTCAAAGCTGCCCGGTATCAGTGCGTTCATACTGTCTATCCTTTCTTAATTACTTTTTACGCCCAGAAGCGTGATGTTTGCCACTCCGAATTTTTTGTGTTTTATGACCTCGAAAATATCTCTTGCCTCGGGGCAAGCATCAAAGATGTCTTCCTCCTCGCTCTCGCAAGCGATTATAGTCGTAGGCTTTAAAAGTCCCGCGTCGTAAAGACTTTTCGCGCTTTGCGCCGCGCAGCGAAGCGCATAGGGAGGGTCGATAAAAACTATATCGTATTTTTTTCTATTTCTCACCGCGCGGATAAAATCCGCCGCGTCCGAGCAGATAACAATAGCGCCGTCAAGCAACTTGGTCTTTACAATATTTTCGTCAATTATTTTGGTCGCTTGCTTGGACTTATCCACCATCGTCGCGCTGTTTGCTCCGCGTGACAATGCCTCAAGCCCGAGCTGACCCGAGCCCGCGTAAAGATCAAGCACATCTCTGCCCTCAATGTCAAACTGAAGCATTGAGAAAAGCGCCTCCTTACATCTTTCGGACGTTGGCCTTGTTGCATCTCCCTCAAGGGTTCTGAGCTTGACACCGCGAGCTTTGCCCGTGATTATTCTCATCATAACAATCTCCATCTCGCCGCTTGCGGCGGCACAAATAATAATCAATGAATTTTGCCCAAGGGCGAAATTCATGCGTGAAACAGTTGATTTATCTGACAGTCAAGACATAGCTTTCACGCTGTTTACCTGTTTTTGCCTTTATCAAAATATTCTCGTATATTCTTTGCCAAAGCCTCGGTAATTCCCGAAACCTTGGTCAGCTCCTCAACACTTGCGCGCTCAACACCCGCAAGTCCGCCAAAGGTCTTGAGCAGCAGCTTTGCCTTTGCGTCGCCAATTCCCTTTATCTTTGTCAAGGAGGACTTGGTAAGCGTCTTTCGCTTTGCGCTGTCCATTTTGGACACCGTGTATCTGTGAACTTCCTCTTGTATCTTATAGATAAACACGAACACCGCGTTCTCTCGGGCAATATTTATCTCCTCGCTCTCGGTACAGAGCGCGCGTGTCTTGTGAAATTCGTCCTTTACCATACCGAAAACGGGTATATGCTCCATTCCCCGCTCATGCAAAAGCTCCTTGACGGTCGAGACGTGTCCCCGTCCTCCGTCAAGCAAAATGAGATCGGGCAGGTGCGAGAACGAGCCGTCATCGTCGGACAGATGCGACAGTCGGCGGTCTATGACCTGCCGCATTGAAGCATAGTCGTCGGTAGTGCCATCAAGCCCCTTTATCTTGAAGCTTCGGTAGTCAGACCGCTTGAACGAACG
>JAZNWS010000173.1:0-8807 GCA_045593485.1 Eubacteriales bacterium
GCAAGCTGAGTTACTACCGACTTCGCGAAAGGAGAAATATAAATATTCCTCCTTAGCTCAGTCGGTAGAGCGCATGACTGTTAATCATGATGTCGCCGGGTCGAGCCCAGCAGGGGGGGCCACAAAAAAGAAGGGAGGCATTTTGCCTACCTGCTATTTTTGTATCTCTCCCGCTGTGCTCATCACCAGCGCATCATAACCAAGGGCTTGTCCCTTGGTGAAATGTCGCTTATTTCCACTATATTGGATAGTAAGGTGTGCTTTGCTTGCAAAGCTCAAGCGAGGTCGTAAGACCGAAGTAAGTCGCCTGGTTCGAGCCATACGTTCGCCTTGCTCTCTAACCGAGTTTTGCAAAGCAAAACCTCGCACAGGGTGGTTTTTTTGTGGCTCCCCCCGATGTGCTCTTCACCAGCGCATCATAACCAAGGGCAAGCCCCAAGTGAAATGTCGCTGGTTCAGACTACACCGGTTAGTGCAGTCAAAAATTATTTACTCTTTGGTAAATTCTTTTCCTGTAATTAGAAAATCTATTGAAACATTAAAATATTTTGACATAGCGAGGAGCATTTGAATGTCCGGATTGCGTTTGCCGTTTTCATAATAGGAAAGTGCCTCGCGGCTTATATTCAGATCTGTGGCGACCTTTAATTGACTGTATTTTTTGCGCTTTCTGATAATTTTCAGTCCAATAAGCCCAAGTTCATTTTCCATAAAAAAATCTCCTTTTTACCCTTTTTTGCAAAAACCTCTTGACTTTATTGTAACAAAGTGTTACAATAAAAATGTAACAATATGTTACAGGCGATTCATCATTGGTCTAAATTTCAAAAAGAAAGGATGAAAGAAAAAAAGAAAGAGGCCCAAATTTCAAAAAAGGAGAAAAAATTATGAAAAGAAAAATGAACAAAAAAGGTTTTACAATTGTTGAACTTGTTATCGTTATTGCGGTAATTGCAATACTCGCAGCAGTACTTATTCCCACGTTTGTAAGTCTTACAAGAAAGGCTAATATCGCTGCTGATACCGCTGTAGCGAATAACCTTAACAAGGCACTCGCTGTGTATTCCGCAACCGAGGGCAATCCTGATGATATCGATGAGGTTGTGGACGCACTCGAGGCAGCAGGATACATAGTTTCTGCTCTCAACGCAAAGACCGAGGGTCACTACTTCGTTTGGGAGTCTGAGTCCAACCAGATTATCCTCGTTGACGAGGAGTTTAAGCTCGTATCCGACGTTAAGATCAAGAATGACACCATAGGTGATACCTGGTACTTCCCCGTTGCAGACGCTGAGCTCAAGGCAGCCGTTGAGGCTGCAGGTGGTAAGACTTATTGGGCACCTGTTTCCGCTGCAGGTCTTGTAGACGCTCTTAAAGATCTCTTCAACTCCACCAACGCTGTAAATGAGACCATCTACGCTATGGATGACATTGAACTTAACACCACCGAGCAGTTCGTGCTTAACACCGCGGGTTCCGACGTTGTTCTTGACCTCGGCGGAAACACTGTCAGCGGAAATACCGAAACAGTTCCTTTCTCTGTCAAGCAGGGCACCTTCACCATTGCTAACGGTACTATCACTTCTTCCGGAGTTGTCACCGCAGCCAACGGCACCAAGGTTGAAACCGCTTTTGAGGCTTATGCCGGCACTAATGTTAAGCTTGAAAACGTTGAAATGTCCGCTAACGTAAACTACGCTGCTCTTGATATGATGGGCGCAACGGCAAACATCAACGGCCTTGTTGTGAAGAACGCAAAAATGGGTATGGAAGTAAGCTGTGGTGCCAATGTGGTAATTGATAATGCTGATATTACCGTCCTCCAGCAAGCGATTCAGGTAGTCGGCAACTATAAATCCTCGGAAGCTACTGTTTCCAAGCTTACCATCAACGGCGGCAGATTCACTTCTACCAATGAAATCTCAACTCCCATCAAGGTTCACACCCAGGGTGCAGGAACCGCTGAGATCGTTATCAACGGCGGTGAGTTCAACTCCGAATGCGGCAAGATCTTCGCCTTCAACGGTTCTATGAAGACAACCATCACCATCACCGGCGGTACCTTCAACGGCGTTGACTTCGCAGACGTTGATTGGGACGCTCTTTGCAGGGCTGGTGAGGGCAATCCCACTTGGAATGTAACCATGACCAACGGTACAGTAGTTATTACTGTAAATCCTTAATATCAAACGTTATAATCGGTTGAAATAAATACAGTAATATGCCCGAGGCTGATGCCTCGGGCTTTTTCGCTCTTTAGTTTACCCCACAATAAAAATGCGTTATTGATTTTTAATGCTATGTACTGTATAATTAAATTGTAAGGACGTCCAATAAATTTATTTGGGAGGACAATATGGAAATAAGCAATAAAATCAAGCAATTAAGATACAAGTCGGGACTTACGCAGGAGCAGCTTGCGACACGCCTTGGCGTCAGCGCGCAGTCGGTGTCAAAATGGGAAAATGCGGTCGCTATGCCCGACATTACGCTCTTGCCCATGATTGCGGAGGTGTTCGGCGTGAGCATCGACGAGCTTTTTGATCTGACGGTGGAGCAGAAGCTGCGCCGCATTGAAAATCGCATTGACGTTGAGGAGGAGTTTTCTCCCGAGCTGTTCAAGGAATACGAGGATTTTTTGAAGGGTCAGCTTGACGATAACAACGACAAGGTACGCATTATGGAGCTGCTTGCGAATTTATATCATCACAGGATGGAAGCAGATTCGCGCCGAGTCAGCAAATATGCCCGCGAGGCGATTTTAACAAAGCCCGAGCATAAAAACTGCCAATGGCTCTTGCAGAAGGCGGAGGGGCATTGTGTCTGGGATTGGAATATGGCAAATCATTCCGTGGCGATTGACTTTTATAAAAGAGTAATTGAGAGCGACAAGGGCGAGCCCAAAACGCCAATGCCGTACTATTACGTCATTGATAATCTGCTCGCAGACCACAGAGCCAAGGAGGCGGAGGCATATCTTAATATATATCAGACGCTTCCTGCGCACAAGCCCGCGATGATTCCCGTGTACAGAGCGCATATTGCTTTGGCAGAATACGACGCAGAAAGAGCGGACTCAATTATTGAGAACGCAATGGCAGACTTTTCGGACAACGAAACATTTTTGTTTGAGGCGGCGCAGTATTACGCGTGCAGATGTAATTATCGAAAGGCTATTGAATACTACGAGCGTTCTTGGAAAATAGATGAAAAGCCCCGACACACCGACGCACTACACGGAATTGCTATTATTTACGAGATCCTCGGAGATTATGAAAAGGCGGCAGACACACAGAAAAGACTTCTTGAATGTCTGAAGACAGAATGGGGATACTCAAACGACGACAAAGCCGTGCTTGATACCGAGCGAGAAATAGCGAGGCTGCAACGCAAGATTTGATATCTGGCGCAGGGCTTAAAAATTCACTAATTTTAATACTTACTCTCAACAAACGTGATATTGCAAAACAAAAATTCGGGTGATATAATATAATCAGAAGGTGCGCAGCTTCAAATTATTTTGAGGAAGGTATTTTATGAACCTGAATTTTGCAGAAAATTTCAAACGCTTACGAAAAGAGAAGGGCGTGACACAAGAGAAGCTCGCGGAGGCGCTTGACATGTCGGCGCAGTCTGTGTCGAGGTGGGAGTTGAGTATTTGCTATCCCGACGTGGAGCTTTTGCCGTCAATAGCTAACTATTTTGGGGTGACGGTGGACAGTCTTTTGTCCAATGACGCTTGCTCAAAGGAGCGCGACAGAGAGATATTCAA
The DNA here is from genome assembly GCA_045593485.1 of Eubacteriales bacterium. Lineage (GTDB taxonomy): Bacteria > Bacillota > Clostridia > Oscillospirales > CAG-272 > SVTX01. The sequence goes on from JAZNWS010000173.1 coordinate 3,773, forward strand.
TCAAAAAATAGATGCACTGTCGGACGACAATTCCGAGCGCATAGATTTTGTAAGGGAATATTGCCGTAAGTACCCCGAGGATGACTATTACTCTTATATGTTGGTGTGCGTTATAAAGGATCATTTGGTCGAGGTGGCGGCTGACACGGAGAAATATATGCCGCTTATGCTCAAGCACGCGCAGGGGTTGCTTGAAACGCAATACCGCAATGCCGTCATTCAGCTTATGGTGACTGTATGTGACGATAAGGATCTGTCACGATGGCTTAATATGTCCCCGTACCGCGCAGGATTTTCAAGACGTGCCTGCCTTGTATCTCGCGCATCGGTCAAGGGAACACATACCGAGGCATACGTCCAGCACGGGCTTGAAATGCTTGAGACTATGGCGGATCAGCTCGAGGTACGCTGTCCCGATGCTATGGGCGCGCGGAGAAAGGTTGTATTCCAGAAGGACGTTTTGATGACTATACGCTCATTTGGAAACGGCGTTGTGCCTGACGGTTGGAAGCTGTTTTATGCTTACAAGCAGCTTGTACTTTCCGCGTGTTTGTTTGGCTGCGGAGAGATGGACGAGGGCTGGGTAAATTTTGACGAGGCTATAGAGAACTGCAAGTACGTCCATTCCTTGGAGGACGAGTGGCTTGACCTTGGCAGCGAGCTGTTCTCGGGGGTAAAGGTCAGCCCTGATTGGAATTACGCAATAGACGAGCAGGGAAACAAGCACAAGCTGTTTGGCGTTGTGAGGCTGTCGTTCTATAATCCCATATATATACGCGATCTGCTGACAAATCCCCGCTGGGCGTGGTTTCACCCTGTCAGAGAGACTCCTAAATTCCAAGCCGCAGTTGAGTGGGCAAAGGATATTGAAGAAAAATACAAAAAGAAAATGGAATAAAGAATATGATACACCACCCCATACCGCCGATATATGATGAAAATTCAAAAATACTGATACTTGGCAGCTTTCCGTCGGTTAAATCCCGAGAGATAGAGTTTTTCTACGGACATCCTCAAAACAGATTCTGGAGGGTGATTGCGGCTGTTTTTGAGTGTCCTGTGCCGCAGACGACAGACGAGAAAAGAGAGCTGCTTTTGGCACACGGCATAGCTCTGTGGGACGTCATTGGCTCTTGTGAGATCACGGGAAGCTCGGACAGCTCGATAAGGGACGTTGTTCCGAATGACCTTAGTGATATACTTGCGGCTACCGACATAAAGCAGATATTTGTCAACGGTAAGACCGCTGAAAAATATTACAACAAATATATGAAAGAGATGCACGGCAGGGAGGCGATATGTCTGCCCTCGACATCGCCCGCAAATGCGGCGGGGACAATTGAGAGGTTGATTGATGCGTGGCGTAAAATCCGTTTTTGATACTAAAGATCCTCGGGAAATTTCCCGAGGATTTTGCTTTATATATGCTTCTTTATGGAATATTTTGCTTTAGATGGGAGAAAATAAAAATAACAAATATTTTTTAGCCCAATAGGCAGAAAGAGGAGTTATATGTTCAAACACGAGAAAATGTTGTTTCATCCCGTGGAGGTCGAAAGACCCAATCCGCAGTATGCGGCTCTACTTCAGGAACAGCTTGGAGGCGGAAACGGAGAGCTTAAGGCGGCGATGCAGTATATGTCGCAGAGCTTTCGTATTAAGGATCCCGAGATCAAGGATCTTTTTCTTGACATAGCTGCCGAGGAGCTTGGCCACATGGAGATGGTTGCGCAAACAATAAACCTTTTGAACGGTCACGACGTTGACGCGATGAAGGTGTCGGCAGGCGAGATACAGACGCACGTGCAGCTTGGTCTCAATCCGGGGCTCATCAATGCGTCGGGATATTCGTGGACGGCTGACTACGTCACGGTGACAGGTGACTTGTGTGCGGATCTGCTCAGCAATATCGCGTCGGAGCAGAGAGCAAAGGTGGTTTACGAATATCTGTACCGCCAGATCGACGACAAAAAGGTAAGGGAGACTATAGACTTTCTTTTGAACCGCGAGGAAGCGCACAATCAGATGTTCCGTGACGCGTTCAATAAGGTTCAGGACAGCGGCTCTAACCGCGATTTTGGTACGACAAAGGCGGCGCGCATGTATTTCTCGCTGTCAAACCCCGGTCCCAATACCTTCGCGGGCAATGATGTGACTCCACCAAAATTTGATAAGTAAGATTAGCTCGGGAGAGCCGCAAGGCTCTCCCGAGCTGCCATTATTTACAGCTTGAAAACCCTTATGCTATATGGTATAATGTAATAGATGACGTCATTAAATTCAGAGGAGGAATGTGAAGTATTGAAGAAGAGAATAGTAGTATTTATATTTAGTATAGTTGCAATTTTTATGCTGTTTTGCGTGAGTGTGTCGGCTTCGAACGTGACTCATACCGTTGAAAAAGGGGATACGTTATGGAAGATAGCAGTCAGATATGAGGTAGGGCTCAGCGAGATAAAAAGCGCGAACCCACAATTTACAAACCCCGATCTGATATATCCCGGTCAGACGGTTTATATACCGCTGACGGACTCGTCGGTGCTGAATTTTGAGCGCGAGGTAGTAAGACTCGTTAACGTGGAGAGAGAAAAGGGAGGACTTAAGCCCCTCACACACGATTGGGAGCTCAGCCGCGTGGCTCGCATAAAGTCGCAGGACATGAAGGACAATAAGTATTTTTCACATACAAGCCCCACGTACGGCTCGCCGTTTCAGATGATGAAAAGCTTTGGCATAAAATATCGAAGCGCAGGCGAGAACATAGCAAGAGGCCAGGCTACTCCGCAGGCGGTGGTGAACGCGTGGATGAATTCCTCGGGCCACAGAGCGAATATTCTTAACCCGTCGTTTACTCATATCGGAGTAGGGTACGTAGCGGACGGCAGGTACTGGACGCAGATGTTTATAGGCAAATAAACTCCGCAAAATAGGACAATTTTTATGTTGACACAGCCCCTTGGATTATGGTATAATTAAACAAAGGAATCCACATAATACGACATAAATCGGAGGGCAATTATGAAAAAGAAAACTAAACACGTTTTGAGAGTGATTATAAGCATCATATATATCATCTGGGGCTTTTACGCGCCCCTGTCTGCGCTCAAGGCAGTTATTGCGCTTGACATAGGAGCTATTGCCGCCGCAGCGGTTGGCGTGCTTATGCTGTTTGCGGGAATTTTCGGTCTTTTCGGCTTCAAGAAGAAAACGGGAAGAGTGTTTGGCATAATTATTTTCGTTTGCTCTCTCGTGGCAGTCATACTTGCGCTGCCGTCGATAAACGCAAGCTCCATAATCACCGCGGTGCTTGCTTGGCTGTTTATAATCTGCGGTTAAATGAAAAGAAGCCGACGCCGTCGGCTTCTTTTTATTTTTGCATTGACAAATTTCGAGAGGGATTGTATAATGGAAATAATATATTAAGTTAATGCAAAAGGACAAGAAAATGCTTAAAAGATTTCTCGCTTACTACAAGCCGCACAAGTTCATATTCACGATGGACATGCTGGCGTCTCTTCTGATGTCGCTTATCGGTATTACCTATCCCATCATCACTCGCTATATGCTCAACGAGCTGTTTCCCGAGCGCAAGTATAAAATGCTCGTCATACTTGGCATAGCTCTGCTTTTGCTTTATATTGTAAGGATGCTGTTGCAGTTTTTTATACAGTATTACGGACACGTAATGGGCGTGCGTATGCAGGCGCAGATGCGCTCTGATATGTTCAATCACCTTGAAAAGCTGCCCTACAAGTTTTACGATAATCACGAGACGGGTAAGATTATGTCGCGTATGACCAACGACCTTATGGACATATCCGAGCTTGCTCACCACGGTCCCGAAAATCTGCTTATTTCGTCCATTTCAATTATTATCTCATTCATATACCTTTGCACGATCAACGTACCTCTGACGCTGATTTTGTTCACCTGCGTTCCTTTTTTGCTTATCATTTCATTGGTTCTCCGCAAGAAAATGCGCGCGGCGTTCAAAAAAAGCCGTCAGTCGGTAGCCGAGATAAACGCGTCCCTTGAGAGCAGTATTTCGGGAATTCGTGTGACTAAGGCTTTTGGAAATGCCCAGAAGGAGAGCGAAAAGTTTGAGGTTGGCAATAAGAAGTTTGTTGAGGCAAGGAAAGAGGCATACAAGGCTATGGGACAGTTCCACTCCACGACCTCGTTTGTCACGGATATTTTCAACGTTGTGCTCCTTATTGCGGGAGGACTTATCCTCTTTGGTGCGGCAGGCTTTGGCGGAGATATGGAGTTTGGCGACTATTCGGCTTTTGTTGTGTCTATCGGCGTGTTTATTTCTCCTGTGCTGACGCTTATAAACTTTATGGAGCAGTTCCAGAACGGTGTCACGGGCTTTGAGCGCTTTATTGAGATAATGGACACGGAGCCCGAGCAGGATCACCCCGACGCGACCGACGCGGGTCAGCTTGAGGGCGAGATTGAATTTGTAAACGTCACACATTCCTACGATGACTCCAAGGAGGTTATCAAAAATATAAACCTCAAAATAGGCAAGGGAGAGAAATTTGCGCTTGTTGGCCCTTCGGGCGGAGGTAAGACTACCATCTGTCATATCATCCCCGCGTTTTACGACATCACCGAGGGTGAGATACTTATTGACGGCAGAGATATTCGCACAATGACGAGAGCCTCTCTGCGTAAGAATATAGGTATAGTTCAGCAGGACATTTATCTGTTCAATGCAAGCATCAGGGAAAATATCCTTTACGGCAGACTTGACGCGACTGACGAGGAAATAGTTGAGGCGGCAAAGCGCGCCAATATCCACGACTATATAATGACGCTCCCCGACGGCTATGAGACCCAGATAGGCGAGCGCGGAGTCAAGCTCTCCGGCGGACAGAAGCAGAGACTTTCTATCGCGCGAGTATTCCTCAAAAACCCGCCCATACTAATTCTTGACGAGGCGACAAGCGCTCTTGACAACGCGACCGAGATACTTATTCAGGAGGCGCTTGACGAGCTCTGCCACGGCAGAACGACAATAGTCGTCGCGCAC
>JAZNWS010000174.1:0-14485 GCA_045593485.1 Eubacteriales bacterium
GGCAATCCCTTAACTTACATAGACGTCCTCAGCAGTGACGAGAACGTGACCGACGAGGTGCAAAGAAAGATCCTTACCGACAAGGCTCTCAAATACATCAACACAAGGCTCTCCCCTCGCGAGCGCCAGATAATTATTATGCGGTACGGGCTTATGGGCACGCCCGAGCAGACGCAGAAGCAGGTGTCCGAAAAGATAGGCATTTCTCGTTCGTATGTGAGTCGCATTGAAAAGGGAGCGCTTGAGAAGCTGAGGGATTTATTGACATAGGCATTGGACTTCACGTGCATACGAGTTTGCAAGCAAACTCGTATATGTAGTGATGTTAGAAAATCCCCGTCTTAACCGATATGAACCGCGCTCGAGTAGGCGTTTGCGTGGGTGGGTTTCAAAAGGGAGGGAGGAATCGCAACCTCCCTCCCTTTGCGGTGTTCTTTGGTTCCTTTCTGTCACTGTTGACAGAAAGGAACAAGAAGAAAACTTACCCCCGTCTATTACCCTTAAAAATAAGCGCCGCAAGATATCCGAAAAACAGCGCCGCCGTCGTGCCTGCCGCAGCGGCGGTCAGGCTTCCGCTCAAAATACCCACAACTCCGTCCTTATCCACCGCTTCCCTTATTCCCTTTGAGATGTTATATCCAAAGCCTGTAAGAGGTACAGATGCGCCCGCTCCCGCAAACTCCGCAAAGGGTTCATATAGCCCCACCGCTCCCAAAAACACACCCAATACCACGTAAAGCACGAGTATCCTCGCGGGCGTGAGCTTGGTCTTATCTATCAATATCTGCGCTATAACGCACAAAAATCCTCCAAAAATTATTGCTCTTAAGAGCAGTGCCCAGTCGAACATATCCTACCTCCTTACTCGCTTTTAAAATTTAATAAATGTCCAATTGCAGGTATCGCCTGTCCCTGCTTCAGACTGTCGGGGCTCATCATCGCGCCCGAGGCAATGAACAATATATTTTTTAAGTCTCCGCGCTCCATTTTGGGCAAAATATAAGCAGAAAGCACGCTTGCCGCGCAGCCGCATCCCGAACCGCCTGCGTGGGTGTCCTGCTCGTTTTTATCAAACATCAGTATCCCGCAGTCGTTATAAGCTTCACTCACGTCATATCCCTCAAGCTTCATAAGCTCCTTGAAAATTTTTCCGCCCTCGTGACCGAGATCGCCCGTCAGGATAAGGTCGTAGTCACAAGGCGCAGTCTTGCTCTCGCGCAGGAATCTCACACAAGTATCAGCTATCGCAGGCGCCATCGCCGCTCCCATATTTGCCGCGTCGCAAATTCCCTTTTCCACTACGCGTCCAGGCATAGCGGCGCATATTTTGACTTTACCCGCGCTTCCGTCTCCTATTATAAAAGCTCCCGCGCCCGTGACAGTCCATTGAGCCGTGGGGGGACGCTGACCGCCGTACTCAACAGGCGTTCTGTACTGCCTTTCCGCAGAACAGTTGTGAGATGACGTTGCGGCAGCGCAAATGTCATATATTCTGTGAGTCGTCATAACCGATGCGAGTATTATTCCCTCTGCCGACGTTGAGCAAGCACCGTAAATGCCAAAGTAAGGTATATTGCATCCTAAAAGGCCGTACGCCGAGCTTGTGCATTGATTGAGAAGGTCGCCCGCAAAAAGCGCTCCTATATCCTCAAATGAAAGCTCGCACTTCTTAAGCGCTATATTGAAAGCAAGGCGGAGCATCTCACCCTCTGCCGCCTCCCATGTCTTCTGACCAAATCTATCGGTCTGGTCGTGCATATCGAAAAGATTTCCGAGAGGACCTTCAAATTCTTTTTTTCCTACTGCATTTCCGTAATTTATAAATGACGAATCAAGCTTGATTATACTCATTTTAATATCCCTGCCGTTTTTATTTTTATTGTGCTTTTATATGCGTTTGACTATACGCGATTTTTATTGCCAAAAACTGTTGAAAAATCAGTAGACGTATGGTATAATAAATATATAAGGCAATAAATCTAATCTAAAGGAGTATTTTATGCTTGAATCAAAAACAATTCAGTATCATATAAACGTGGGAAAGGGCGACGTGGGTAAATATTGCATTCTCCCAGGAGATCCGGGCAGATGCGAGAAGATCGCCGCTCATTTTGACAGACCCGTGCATATCTCCTTAAATCGTGAGTATAACATATATAACGGATACATAAACGGCGAGCTTGTCACAGTTTGCTCAACGGGTATCGGCGGTCCCTCCGCAGCGATAGCTATGGAGGAGCTTGCGGCGTGTGGCGCGCACACGTTTGTCCGCGTCGGCACCTGCGGAGGAATTTCTCTCAAGGTAAAGTCGGGTGACGTGGTCATCGCGTCTGGCGCAGTCCGTCAGGACGGAACATCGCTTGAATACGCGCCCCTTGAATTCCCTGCTGTATCTGATAGCGAGGTGCTTTTTTCTCTCGTTGGCTCGGCAAAAAAACTCGGATATAATTATCACGCGGGTGTTGTTCAGGCAAAGGACTCCTTCTACGGTCAGCACTCCCCCGCTCGCATGCCCACAAGTCAGAAGCTTCTTTATCAGTGGGAGGCTTGGAAGAGACTTGGCGTGCTTGCAAGCGAGATGGAATCCGGAGCTCTCTTTACCGTTGCTGCATCTCTTGACGTACGTTGCGGCTCTGTCTTTTCCGTCGTCTGGAATCAGGAGCGATTCGAAGCGGGACTTGACACGGGTGACGACGAGACTCACGACACGGAGGCTGCTATCCGCGTAGCAATTCAGGCAATATCCGACCTTATTGATACGGACCGCGCAAACTCCTGATTTTTAGCTTGACCCGACACAAAATTTTCGGAGGTGTAAAATGCCCAATCCATTAAAATACAAGAAGGTCGCGAGCGTCTACGTAAGACGGGACAAGCTCAAGGCATCATCGGGCAACAGCATTATATACGACATATTGGACACGCTCGAAAAAATAGCTCGGGTGTTGGCGGCGATAAATAGAATCGTTATGGGAGACCCAAACTCCGATTATCATAAGAAAAAGATCAGACGTATAAGAAAATACGCCAGGATCAGTAAGACCACAGGAATGCTCATACTCAAGAAGCAGAAGAAAATTGCTGTTCTCAAAAGAATGAGGCCCGCAAAGAAATGGTCGCCAAAGAAAAAGTGGATAATCATATAAAGTAAAAAGGCCCTGCGGCATATAGCCGCAGAGCCTTTTTACTTTAATTCTATGTAGAGATTATTCTTTTGCAGACAAAAGCTTATGAACAAGCGCCGCAATCGCTCCGCCAACCAGAGGACCAATGATAAATATCCAGATCTGAGAAAGCGCGGCGGTATTTCCCGCAAACGCCTGAAGAAGCGCAGGGCCAAAGGAACGGGCAGGGTTTACGCTTGTGCCTGTGAGGTAAATACCGAGCAGGTGAACAAGTGTGAGGGATAAGCCGATCACAACGCCGCTGACGGCATTATTTTCTGTCTTTGAGGTCACACCCAAAATTGCAAAAACAAAAGCAAATGTTAATACTATCTCAACTATAAGAGCAACAAACAAAGCGCCTGTCTCTCCATAGTTTGCAAGCAAGACTCTCTGTGCCTCGTTTCCGCCAAGTAATTCAAAGCGTCCGAAGAACAAGCCAAGAATTCCCGCGCCTGCTATTGCGCCCAAGAACTGGGAGATGATATAGCCGAAAAATTCGCTAAGGGTGATCTTCTTTGAGATAAGCATAGCGATGGAAACCGCGGGATTTACGTGACATCCCGAAACATTACCGACCGAGTATGCCAGCGCAACGATAACCAGACCGAATGCAAGAGCAGTAGCTACGACACCCTCAGGTCCCATGCAGCCTGTTGCCACTGCAACGCCGCAGCCGAAAACCACGAGAAGCATCGTGCCGATAAACTCTGCAATATACTTTTTCATGTTTGTCATAAAATGCCTCCTGAAAATTTATTTGTAATGTATGATTACAAGATAATTATACCACTTGAGGCAATCAAAGTCAATATTTTTTTGAGCATTTATACACAAAAAAACGGCAGACAAGCTGCCGTTTTTTGTTATATTTTGGTGTTTTTGATTCTCTTTTTCATTTTGTACACATCGCGGAGCATTTTGAAGGAATCGCTCCAGACGTTTACCGTGGACTCACGGTGGTTTATAATTTTTACGGGCATCTCGTCAATTTTTATACCGAGCTTGTTTGCCCAGAGGATACATTCAAAGTCAAACGCGAAGCGGTTGACCTCACAACGCGAAAAGATTTTCTTTGCCGCCTCGCCCGAAAAAGCCTTACAGCCGCACTGCGAATCCGAAAGCCTGAAGCCGCCTATCATACAAAGCAGCTTGATATATATCTTTGATGCTATTTTTCTGATAAAGGTATATCCCTCGTATCCGTCCTTAGAGATGTTTCTTGAGCCTATAAGCATCTGCATCTGCGGATTTTTCTCAAACTCGTCGCGCACTCGTCCAATAACGTCCGTGCCGTACGCGAGGTCGGCATCGGTGAACATAACAACGTCTCCCACAGCCTCAAGTATAGCCTTACGCACCGCATATCCCTTCCCCATATTGTCCTTATATCCTATGACCTTAACGCGCGGCAGAGACAACTTCTCAATAATCTCTCCACAATTATCTCGCGAGCCATCATTTGAAAAAATTATCTCGTAGTCATCAAAATGCTCCGACATATAATCCGAAAGCGTCCTCGCGGTATCCGCAATTATTGACTCCTCGTTATACATGGGAATACAAAGCGAAAATTTCATTTAACTCTATGCCCTTCCAAAAAACTTACTGTGCCCTCTTATACACGTATATCTCAAACTCAACCTCAGTTCTGAGCTGCTCTATGCCCAAAAGCTTTTCCTTATCTGCCTCAGACGTTCGCCAGTAATACGGCGTCATAGAGAAAAGGCTGTCCACGTCGGCTGGTCCGTTTACATCTATCTCGTATTTCAAGGTCAGACGTTCTATCAGCTCGGTGCTTGTAGGCAGGTCAGCGCGCTCCCTGTTTTCATACGTTGACTCGTAAAGCACGCGCTTGAGTCCCATAAGATGATCCTTACCCGCGCCGACAACTATGAGAACTCCGCCGTCCCTAAGAACGCGCATATACTCGCCCTCCGCGCACGGCGCGAATATATTTACGACACAGTCAATACTTGAATCCTTCACGGGAAGCTCGAACACACTGCCCGTTGCGTAAAACGTGTTGAATATTCCCTTTCTCCGCGCCGACCTTGCTCCTGCCGCAACACCGAATTTAGACAGATCAAATCCCAATGCAAAGCCGAAATTTTCCGCTATTTTATTCGTATAATATCCCTCGCCGCAGCCCGCGTCAAGCACAACGGAGTCTTTACCTATATACCTTGCGGCAACCTCGCAGATTTTCTTTGCAAGGGGAAGATAATAATCCTTTGAAAGAAAGGAACGTCTTGACGCTATTGCCTGCTTGGAATCTCCTGCGCCCTGACGGGAAAGACTTGCGTATCCGTCGGCTGAAAAGTCAAAGCAATGGCGTCTTTGCCCTGCGCAAAACAGGCTTTTTTTATCCTCAGACTCGTAAACGTCACATCCGCACACGGGGCATTTTATAATTGTCTTTAAAATACTATCTCTATCAGTCATAAATACCTCCGTTGCGTTTATCAAGTAATTATACCACTAAAAATCCAAAAATTCAAGTGTCTTTTGCCGCAATAATAATTTTATTCCAGAGCAATAAACTCACTTCTTGCTATTTCAAGCTCAAACCAGAAGGTAGAGCCCTCTCCGAGCTTACTGTTGAGTCCGTAGGCGGCGTTGTGAGATTCAAGCACTCCCTTGACTATGGAAAGTCCAAGTCCCGTGCCTATTCTTGCGCGCTTGTGAACCTTATCCACCTTGTAGTATCTGTCCCAGACGAGAGGCATATCCTCCACAGCTATTCCCTCTCCCGTGTCGGTGACTGAAATACGGACTATGCCGTCATTGTGGCTCTGTACAACCTTGACGTATTTGTCCTCGCCTGTGTAGTTTATAGCATTATTTATGAGGTTGTAAACAACCTGAAGTATCATAGTTCTATCCGCGCGGACATATATTTCCCTGTCAAAATCAAAGGTTATGCTGTATCCGTCTCGCTCGGTGAGCTTTGAATATCTGCTCATTACCTCGTTAACTGTCTGAGTGAGGTTAAATTCCTCCAGCTCGGGCTTTCTCGCTCCCGAACGTATCTTTGACAGGTCAAGCATATCGTTTACAAGCTCGTTGAGTCTTTCGGTCTCGTCGATTATTACCTGAAGATTTTCCGGAGTATTCTCGTCGGGAATATCTCTCATTACCTCGCCGTAGCCCTTTATCATAGTGAGCGGGGTTCGCAGATCGTGGGATATATTTGCCACAAGCTCCTTCTGGAGCGCGTCGGTTTTTGAAAGCTCATACGCCGCATAGTTGAGCGCATCGGCAAGCTCCTGCGATTCTCGGTAGTTTCCTCCCTTGAAATGCGCATTGTAATTACCCTTTGCAAGCATCTCCGCAGACTGTCCCATCTCCTTTAGGGGCTTACATACCGTTTTTGAAATGCTAAGCGCCACGATAAGCGCCGCGACCAGCAATATAAACGCTATCCAGCTGAACTGCATCTGCAGAGTGTTTACCGTCGCGTTGAGCGGCAGATGGTCGGAGTTGAGCATTATAACGTAGGTGCTGCCCTCCGCCTCCTTAACCGAGACGTAAACCGTTCCAAAATCCCCCGTGTTGGGCTTTGAGTGAGAATCCGAGTGAGCGTGCTTCTCAATATAAACTCCATCCTCCGATTTCATTGCCTTGGTACAATAGTCCGACAAGGTCTCTCCCGACACGTGATGTATAAGACAGGCGGGAGAGGTGCAAACATTCTTTACTATTTCTCTCGCATCTCCGTTCTCCACTATGAAAACGCGTATACATTCGTCATATTCCGCCGCATAAAAGCTTGCGGTATTATTAAGCTCCTGCGGATTTGTCAGAAAGGACGAAAGCGCATTGTCGGTAGTCTCAAGCTCATCCATTTTACTCTGCTCATAAAACCAGTTAAGCAGCGCGACCTGAAACACCCATATTACTATAAGCATTACCGCAACAAATATCAGCAAAGCGCCAAACAACCGCCACGAGACTCCCATCTCGTAGCGGCTATTTATTCTTTTCCTTTTGTCGTGCATCTGATGCGCGTTATTGTTCATAACTCTCTCCGTCGCAAAGTAAATTTGTCAGTTCTCACCCTCAAATCTATAGCCGACTCCTCGGAGCGTGACTATATATTTGCTGTACTCTCTAAGGCTTTTACGCAATAGCTTTATGTGTGTGTCAAGTGTGCGTGCGTCTCCGTAAAAATCATATCCCCAGACCTCGCTGATAAGCTTTTCTCTTGAAAGAGCAATATTTCTGTTGTCCAGCATATAGAAAAACAGGTCGTATTCCTTGGGTGACATTTCTATTCTCTCGCCTTTTATGTAAACTATACGGGCGGTGACGTCTGCCCTGAGTCCTCCTCCGTCAAGCTCAATGATCACGTTCTGCTTTTTCTGTACGCCCGTGTCAGCCACAGCTCTGCCCGACGCACGCTTCATTACCGCGCCTATGCGGAGCATAAGCTCCTTGGGAGAAAAGGGCTTTACAACGTAATCATCAACGCCAAGCTCAAATCCGTTTATCCTGTCGTATTCTTCGCCACGCGCTGAAAGCATTATTATAGGTGTGTTGGATGATTTTCTGATCTCTCTGCAAGCCGAAAATCCGTCAAGCTCGGGCATCATAATGTCCATTATTATGATGTCGAACTTTTCTCTGCGGCAAAGTCTTACCGCCTCCATTCCATCTCCCGCCTCGGTCACCATATGACCCTCAAATTCGGCGTATTTTTTTATTATCGAGCGAATTCTCGCCTCATCGTCAACTACAAGTATATGAAACATATTTTCCCGTCCTTTCTGTAAAAAGTCAAGTTCTAATTATTAAAATCCACGTAATCCGCCGCACGCTCGCGCAGAATTATGCAGATAGTGAGCCTTTCCGACTCACGCTCTATAATCAAGGTTATCTCATCTCCCGCGGAGCAATTACTCACAGCCTGCTCTATGTCGTCCGACACGGATATATCCTCGCCGTTTACCGAAACTATCTTGTCTCCGAACTCAAGCTCGTCCGTATACTCGGAATCCGTCACTATAACTCCCGTGGATTTTATGCCGTATCTGGAGTAATAATACAGATTTTTGGAGGTCACGTCAACAGTGCTGATGCCGTGATCCGCCACCGTCGAGCTTCCGTTTACCGTTGCTGCGGTCGCATTGGTGTCGGGGCTCTTCAAAAAATTCTTTATGGCAAATGCTCCAAGCACGACGCCTGGCAAAATTACCATAACGGAAAGCAGAACCGATGCCGCGCCAAGAATTATAAACCTGATTATAATCGTTCGGGTTCTGCTCCTTTGGGCGTCCTTGGGTGTATAGCTGTAGGAATGCTGTCCTGCGCCCCCCTGCTCGTAGGATTGGTCGTAGTCATTATTCATACCGTTCTGATTATTGTCATAATTATTCATAAAGCTACTCCTTTCCTAGTCTATCACCTTGATTATATTCAAAATTTGTGACGATTTAATGACGAACAATTAAAAAGTCATTGAATTATTAAAATATTCTTGTTTTTGCGCGTATTATTTGGTATAATGTAGTTAGTATTAGATTATTATCGTCAAAAATCGACAGGACGTATTGGAGAGCAAGTATGATCAATCTCATTTTCGGTTGCGCGGGAAGCGGCAAGACAAGTCGCATAACGCAAGAAATTAAAAACTCCATATCACAAAAAAAGCGTACTTACCTGCTCGTCCCCGAGCAGCAGGTGTTCACCGCCGAGTCCATGCTTGCGGATCTGCCTGATAGCGCGGGCCTTTATTTTGAGGTCATAAGCTTCTCTCGTCTGTGCGAGCTTGTATTCGGCAGATACGGTGGCATTAGCTATACGTCCGTCACAGGAGGTATGCGCAGCCTCATTATGTGGAAAAGCATCCGCGAGCTCTCGCCTTTTATGTCAAACTACAGCCGCACTCTGCCCGACGCAAGCCTTGCAAGCCTTATGCTCGCCACGGCAGACGAGCTCCGCGCCAATTCCATATCCTCAACCGAGCTTGAAACCGCAATAGAAAATACGGAGCATAGTGACGTAAAGGACAAGCTTTCCGACATAAACGCTGTTATTTCAACGTTTTACGCAAATCTCGAATCTTCGCTCGGAGAGGGCGCGATCGCGGCTGAAAACAAGCTTGAACGTCTCTATGACTGCCTCTGCAGACACGACTTCTTTGGTGGCTCAAACGTATTCGTCGACTCCTTCACAGACTTTACGGGAGTTCAGCACAAGATACTCGAGCAAATTTTAAAGCAGGCGGATAATACGTTTATTTCCGTCTACTCGAAGGAGCGCGGATACCATGCGCCGCATAATTCAAGCATTACCGAGACCATAAAAAAGCTGACCCGCTCTGCTCGTGAGAGCGGACGGGATTTTGAGGATATTATTCTTGGCGGAAACGTTCGCACGCACAGCCCTCAGCTCAAGCTGCTTGAAAAGCATCTGTGGGATTTCACCGCTAAAAAATCCACTCTGCCCGAAATATCCGAGGAGCTTTCGCACGACATTGAAATGGTAGAGTGTGAAAACGAATACGAGGAAACCGAATGCGCCGCGCTCAAAATACTTGAGGCGCGCAAAAACGGTCTGAAATATTCAGACATTGCGGTTATTATGCGTAATCCCGAGGATAGATCGGGAATTATAAACGCGGTTTTCTCAAAATATAATATCCCTTATTTTATATCCGAAAAGACACAGCTTACCTCCACCCCCGCGGCGAGATTTATGCTCTCGTCTCTGCGCTGCGTGGCAAGAAACTACCGATTGAACGACGTTTTAACGCTCCTGAAAACAGGTCTTTGCGGAATTGACGATAAGGACGCGGATATGTTTGAGGAGTATTGTCTTACTTGGAATATCCAAGGCAAGACCTTTACATCGGACGTATGGAATATGAACCCCTCGGGATACGTCGCGGATATGAGTCAGCGCTCAGCGGATATACTCGACGCCGCAAACAGAGTCCGCAAGGCTATCATCTCCCCTCTCGAGGAATTGAAAATAAAAATGAAGGCGGCAGGCGGCAATGCTACCGAGCTTTGTCGCGCTCTCTATTCCTATATGGAGTATCACGGACTTTCAGAGCGTTTGTGTAATCTCGCCGAGCTCGAGCTTGAGCTCGGAAACGTTAAGGATGCCGGAGAGATTTTAAGGGTATATGATATTCTCGTATCCACACTGTCGCAAATTTGCTTTGCCTTAGGCGATGACAAGCTCACCTCCGACGAGCTTATGACTGCGATCGAAATAATGCTTGCGGGTACGGAGATAGCCTCTGTTCCGTCAATGAGCGAATGTGTCACGATTGGCTCAGCTGCAACTCTCAGAGTTGAGGGCGTAAAGCTCGGAATAATTATGGGCCTTTGCGAAGGCATATTCCCGTCTATCCCTAAGGACGCGGGACTGCTTTGCGAATCCGACAAGGAAATTCTCTCAGAGGTCGGCATTAATTTCAAGGCAAGACGAGAAAGACTTATGTCCGACGAGCTTTTCTACGTTTACAGGGCCATGACTACCCCCTCCGAAAAGCTGATAGTGACAACGTATTCGTCCAGCATCTCGGGCGGCTCAGTCTCTCCCTCAACGGCTTGGCGCAGACTTATTACACTCTTTGATCCCCCCGTGGAGCATTTCAACGGCAAAGCCGTAAAGGCTCTGTCCGAGCGACAGATCAAGCTGAGTGAGATTTCCGAGCTTGAGCAGCACGCCAAAGAATATTTTGGGACCGAGTCGTCGCTTGAGGACACTATACCCACGGAGACACTGCACTCCATTCTCGGTGACTCGCTCTATCTTTCCAAAACAAAAATACAGAATTTTGTCAAGTGTCCTATGCTTTATTGGAGCAAGCATATGCTTGAGCTCCGTCCGCGCGAGATCGCGGCGGTCAGCGCAGCGGAATCCGGAACGCTTATACACTACGTTCTGGAAAACCTTTTCCGTGAAATACGTCTTTGTGACGGCTCTCTGCCCTCTCAGACGTCTTCACAGATACTTGAACTCACGGATAAGTGGGTAGAGAAATATATTGAGCTTACAAACTGCCCCAGAACTCCCGCTATTATGTTTGCCTTCTCAAAGCTCAGAAACATGGCGTATCTTATGGCAAACAATATCTCCGAGGAATTCTCGATGTCTGACTTCAGGATGTTCTCCTTTGAACAGAACATTTCAAAATACGGAGCAAGATCTCTCCGCCCCTTTGAGATAACCCTGAGCTCCGTTGAAGGCGCTCCCACCGTATATCTTGGCGGCAACGCAGACCGAGTTGACACGTTCACTAAGGACGGTATAACGTACGTTCGAGTTATCGACTATAAGACGGGCTCCGTTTCCTTTAAGGAGGAAAACGTGGTCTCCGGCGCGGACATTCAGCTCCCTGCGTATCTGTTTGCGATTGCCTCGGAGCAAAACAAGTCTGCCTTTGGTAATTCCGAGATAGTTTTGCCGGGCGCTTCTCTGTACGTATCCGCAGTTGAATCCGCAGGAGATATATCCATAGCTCGAAGCGGCATGATATACAACGGTGAGGATTTCATACTGGCATCAAACAAAAATCTTAATTACGACTATATCAGCACCGCCGCGGCAAACGCCGCGCAAAAGGACAAGCTTGACAGCTGTTCCGAGCTTTACTCGGATACAAAAATGTCCGAAATGAAGGAGCTCCTCACCCAAACAGTCGAGAATACCGCAAATCAGATATTCTCCGGAGTTGCTACGCGCACTCCCTCGGCAGAAAGCTGCAAATACTGTCCCGTGCGTCAATCCTGCCCCGTTGCAGTTAAGTCCAAATTCTGAGAAAGGAGTAGCATTATGGCAGAATCAAAGTTTACCCCCGCGCAACAGCAAGCGCTTGACATAAGCGGCAGAAACGTGCTTGTAAGCGCCGCCGCTGGCTCGGGAAAGACTTATACTCTGACACAGAGAATAATCAAAAACATTCTTGAGAAAAACGCCGACATATCAAGATTATTGGTCGTCACGTTCACGCGCGCTGCGGCAAGCGAGCTTAAAAGCCGCATTTCCTCGGCAATAATGGATGCAATAGCTCAAAACCCCGAAAACACTCATCTGCAAAACCAGATGCTCTCCCTTGGCGAGGCGGACATTTGCACCATAGACTCGTTTTTGTCACGTCCCATTCGCGAGAACTTCGAAAAGCTTGGGCTCCCCGTGTCTATGAGAATAGCCGACGATGCGGAGATTGCCTCCCTCAGCCACTCCGTTCTTGAGGATGTGATGGCATCTCTGTATGAAAAATACAACGTCTGTGACGACTGCAATCTCGCAGATATAAACCTGAACACCCCCCTGACGGATCTGCTCTCTCTATTGACCACCACGGTCAAGGACTCGTCCGAAATCGCACCATTCCTTATAAAGCTTCACAGCAACCTTATCACATCCCCTCGCGGAGTTCAGCTTCTTTCGGATTTTGCAAACAGACTCAGAAAGGACTCAACAAAAGGCTTTCTCGACACGCTTGAGGGTGAGCTTATCTGCCGCGAGCTTGACAGGATAGTAGAGGGCGCTGTTGCTTTCTATGACAATTCGTATGATTTCCTTGTGGGTGACGGGTTGCTTGTGGATAAGTATCTTCCCACGTTTGAGGACGATAAAAATGAGCTTATCTCAATATCCGAGTCTAAAAAGAATGGATATGATACTCTGCGCGAGAGAATAAACGCGTTCCCTTCGCAGAAAATCGGGTCGCTTAAGGCAGCGCAGAAAACACCCGAGAGCATAAAGCTCCACGAGTCCAGAAACGAGATAATAGCGCAGATAAAGAGCTTCCGAAATCAGTATCTTTGCTACGAGGAGGACGAGATACGCGCAATGTATCTCAAGACCGCGGAAATAACAGACGTGCTTTATGCTCTGCTCTCTGATTTTGACCGCAGATATATGCAGGAAAAGATTAACCTTGGGATATACGAATTCTCGGATATGCCAAGATACATGATTCGCCTTCTTCAAAACGATGATGGCTCGCCCAGCGACACGGCAAAACGAATCGCCGACGGATATGACGAGATATACATTGACGAATATCAGGATGTAAACGAAATACAGGACAGCATATTCAGACTTATCAGCCGCAACAATCGCTTTATGGTTGGAGATATAAAGCAAAGCATCTACGGCTTCCGATATGCAGAGCCTACCTTCTTTTCAAATTACAGAAACAGCTATCCTATGTATTCCCCCGAATCCGAGGGCGCGGATATACCCGAGGGCTCAACTATATTTATGTCCAACAATTTCAGAAGCGACAAGCGCGTTATAGACTTTTCCAACACAGTCTGCGCCCCTATGTTTGAGGCTTGCGGAAAATCCATATCCTACTCGTCGGACGACGACCTCGTATTCAGCAAAAAACGCCCCGAGGGATACATATCCCCAAAGATAGACGTGCACATATTTGCCAAGGGCTCACCCAACGATGCAAGGAAAAATATACTCTGGGCAGAAATCGACGATGTCTCTACCCCCGAAAGTCAACCGCGAGACGACGGCTTTGACGAGGAGGCGGTATTTATCTCAAACCGCATCGCCGACCTTATCCGACACGGTAAAAAAGCAGACGGCTCCCCCATAAAGCCGCGCGATATCGCAATTCTCGTGCGTAAGAATAAGTCCATTCCGTCTATTACAAAAGCACTCCGCGCGCTGAATATAGAATACCTTTTGGCGTCAAAGAGCGAGCTTTTGCAGAGCCGCGACATGACCCTGCTCTCCGAGCTTGTAAATATAATTGATAACCCGAGATGTGACGTTCCACTGTGCAGTGTTCTGACTTGCGAGTCTCTCCCCGATAATCTTAGATTTTCAATGGGCGAGCTTGTAAGCATACGCGCGCATTCGGGAAAGAGCAGCTCCCTTTACGATGCTATTCTCACATACGGAGGCGACGGCGAGGGCGACCCGCTTGACACGATCCTCTCGCGCAAGTGCCGAGAAATTACACGAAAGCTTACCTCCCTGCGCTCTCTGTCATCAAAGCTCTCCGCAGACAAGTTTTTACGCGTGCTTACGGCGGACGATATGTTTTTCGGCTTTGCCGAGGGAGATGCGTTTGCGTTTATGTATGACGCCGCCTGCAAGTATACAAAGAGCTATTGGAACGGGCTGTCGGGATTTATCAGATATTTTGATAATATTATTGAAAACGGCTCAATAAGCGGTGAGGACAAGCCGGTGGCCAACGCGGTCAACATAGTCACGATGCACTCGTCAAAGGGTCTCCAATACAACACCTGTTTCCTTTACGATTGCGGCTTGCAGTTCAACACAAAGGATTTTCAGAAATCCTTGATCTATGACAAGGATCTTTGCGTGGGTAT
>JAZNWS010000175.1:0-6800 GCA_045593485.1 Eubacteriales bacterium
ATATGACACCCAATATTCCCGTATATCTTTTCACAGGCTTTCTTGAGGGCGGTAAGACCCATATAATTCAGGAGTCTATGTGCGACGAGCGCTTCAACACGGGTGAAAAGACTCTGATAATTCTCTGCGAGGAGGGTATCGAGGAGCTTGACCCCACGCTTTTCTACGGAAAGAACGTATATTTTGCAAGCATTGACGACGTCTCCGACCTCACCCCCGAGAAGCTTGACGCTTGCAGGGGCGGTCATAAAATAGACC
Source organism: Eubacteriales bacterium (assembly GCA_045593485.1). Taxonomy (GTDB): domain Bacteria; phylum Bacillota; class Clostridia; order Oscillospirales; family CAG-272; genus SVTX01. The sequence goes on from JAZNWS010000175.1 coordinate 259, forward strand.
GCGTAATAATTGAGTACAACGGTATGTGGATGCTTAATGATTTGTACGAAAATCTCCCGAAGGATTGGTTTATCTTTCAGAATATGATGTTTGCGGATGCAAACACGTTCTTTACGTATAACGCGAATATGCGCTCGCTTATGGTAGACAAGCTTCTCGACTGCGAGATGATAGTCCTCAACCGTACCCCCGAGAACATCGACAAGGAGGAGGTACACAAGATAGTCCGCGGTATCTCTCGCCGCGCGTCCATTACCTACGATTATCCCGACGGACACGTCGAGTATGACGAGATAGAGGACCCGTTGCCCTTTGATATCAACGCTCCCATCATTGAAATTGACGAGAATGACTACGCCGTATGGTACAGAGATCTCGCCGAGGAGACCGAGAAATACGACGGCAAAACAGTAAAATTCAAGGGAATTATCGCGCGCGACGTAAAGCTCGGCAAGGACGCGATAGTTATCGGCAGACACGTAATGACCTGCTGCGTTGAGGACATTGCCTACAACGGACTTGTGTGCAAGTTTGAGTCCGCAGTTCCTTATAAAACACGCGATTGGCTCACAGTCACAGCAAAGATCAAGATAGAGAAGAACAAGCTCTACGGTCGCCCCGGCCCCGTGCTTTATGCCACAAGCGCGGCGTACACAAGTAAACCCGAAAAAGAGGTCGCGACTTTTTATTGATAAATAAAACTATAAAACACACGGAAAACCTGCCGTGTGTTTTTTATTGACACAAACCCCGCACACTCCCGAAAATTCGACATACAATGATAGCGAGAGGTGCTTTTTTGTATCTCGTATTACATTTATTACAGGGGGAAATATTATGCCCGATAACAGATTTTGCGGCGGAAACGGCGTGGGCAGAGATTCTGTTTATATAGAGACCAACAGAATTCTTGATTCCTGTCGTGATCGCGATTGCTTTGAGAACGTTCGCGTATTTCTTACCGACTTCGGCAACGAGATAATCGAACACACAAACACAGTCCGCGCAAAGAGCGCTTGCATCGCGTGGACGTCCATCACACTTGACCCCGTTCAGTTCAACAGAGGCTTTTATTCGGTAAACATCCGCTTCTACGTAAAGCTCATATTCGAGGCTTGCGTTGGCGGCGGCAGAGCGCAGGAATTTGACGGCGTGGCTGTGCTTGAAAAGAAGATAATTCTGTTTGGCGGAGAGGGAAACGTCAGCACCTTCCGTTCCAGCCCCGAAGGCGACGGCTTCTGCGCAGAGATAAAGCCCTGCTGCCAGGAAAAGAGTTTGCCTGTAGCTACGGTTGAGGTCGTAGAGCCCATAATTCTTGACACGAGAATTGTTGAGCGCGAAAGCGACTGCTGCTGTTGCTGCTGCGCTTGCGACGTGCCCGACTGTGTAGTCGGCGGTCTGTCAGGCTCGCTCTGCGGCGACTATGGCAAGGACAGGGAAAGATACCTTGCGGTATCGCTTGGTATATTCTCCATAGTCAGAATTACTCGTCCCGCGCAGCTTCTCATCAGCGCTTCCGAATACTGCGTTCCCGACAAGGAATGCGTTGAGGCAAAGAAAGACGATCCCTGCGGAGTTTTCAGAACCATGAGCTTCCCAACGTCCGAGTTTTGTCCTTCGACCTTTCCCGCAGTAAACGAAAAGCCTTGCTTTGATAAGCCCTTCGATAAAGGCGGCAAATGCGGCTGCGGTAGCTGAAGCTCAAAGCCATACTAAAAATACCGAGGTTAACCCTCGGTATTTTTGTGTGCAATATTATTATAAGATTTTTTAGGGAAAGGTAGGGAATTGGTATATTAGACTATTGCGCTTTTGCAGTTTTTATGTTAAAATTTATATGTAAACAAAAAAAGAGGTGATTTTTAATGCTCACATTTGAAGAAATAAAGCACAATGAAACAATAAACCAATATATAAAAAAGGCAGACGAGTCGCTCGTAGCTCTCGGCTTTACAGAGCATAGCTTTGCCCACGTGACAAAGGTCGCGACCACGGCGGCGTATATACTTGAGAGCCTTGGATATGACGACCACGATATAGAGATAGCCAAAATCGCGGGTTATTTGCACGATATAGGAAATCTCGTTAACAGAATAGACCACTCTCAAAGCGGCGCGGTAATGGCGTTCAGAATACTTGACCATATGGATATGGACGCATGTGATATAGCAACCATAGTCACGGCTATTGGAAATCACGACGAGGGAACGGGTGTTGCCGTGAATCCCGTGGCGGCGGCTCTTATTCTTGCCGATAAAAGCGACGTTAGACGAAGCCGCGTACGCAACCGCGATTTTGCTACATTTGATATACACGACCGAGTAAATTATTCAGTAGTCAGCTCCAAGCTTGAGATAAATGATGATAAGACCGTTATATCCCTTAAGCTTGAAATAGATACCGATATAAGCTCGGTAATGGACTACTTTGAGATATTCCTCAAGCGAATGATTATGTGTAAAAAGGCGGCGGATTGTCTGAAGCTCAGATTCAGCCTTGTTATAAACAATCAGATGTTAATGTAAGGCGAATTTATGAGTTGAAGAAAAATTTAAATTTTTCTTAAATTTACCTAAATTTATCAAACTTGCCCTTGCAATCTTTAAAAAAATATTGTATTATTAAAATAGCGTTATTTATTAAATAACACTTTTCAAAAAACGGAGGACATTTTAATATGGGTCTTATGGAGATTTTAGGACTTATCTGCGGCCTTGCTCTGTTCCTTTACGGAATGGACGTTATGGGCGACGCTCTTAAAAAGAGCGCGGGCAGAAAGCTCAAAACCATCTTAGGAAATCTCACGTCAAACAAAGTAAAGGGCTTTTTGCTTGGCCTTTTAGTCACGGCGATAATTCAGTCGTCGTCGGCTACCACGGTAATGGTTGTCGGTTTTGTAAACTCAGGCACGATGCTTCTGTCGCAGGCCGTAGGCGTTATTATGGGCGCAAACGTTGGTACTGCAGTCACCGCTTGGCTCACGGCTCTCAACGGCATTGAAGGCGGAGCGGAGGCTACCGCATGGCTCAATTACCTCAAGCCCGATGCATGGATGCCTATACTTGCTCTTGCGGGTATATGCCTTATTATGTTCGCTAAAAAGGACAAGCAGAAGGACGTAGGCTCTATTCTTATGGGATTTGCCGTACTTATGGTCGGTATGTCTCTTATGTCCGACGCTGTAAGTGGACTGAAGGATGATCCTAACTTTGCAAATATACTAACCCTGTTCAACAATCCTATTTTCGGCGTACTTGCAGGTACGATACTCACGGCAATAGTTCAATCCTCGTCTGCATCCATCGGTATTTTGCAGGCGTTATCAACTACGGGATCTATATCATTTGGTATGGCAATCCCGATAATTCTCGGTCAGAATATCGGTACGTGCATCACCGCGATGATATCGTCGGTTGGCGCAAACAAGAACGGTAAGCGCGCGGCGGTTGTTCATCTGTACTTCAATATAATTGGCGTTGTTTTCTGGCTTGCTATGTATTATCTTATAGGCTGGATATTCAGAATAAGCGGACTCTTTGATTTCATGAGTCTTGCAAACGGAACTACGATCAACATGTGGGGAATTGCAGCGGTACATACGGTATTTAAGCTGCTTTCGGTGCTCCTTATGGCTCCATTCACAAAGCTTCTCGAAAAGCTTGCTGTTGCAACTATTCGCGGTACGGACAAAAAGGGCGACGAATACACCAATATGCTTGACGAGCGTCTCCTTGATACCCCCACGGTCGCTATTGACAGATGCCGCGCGGTTGCAAAGCAGATGGCTCAGCTTTCAACAGAGGCGATGCACTTATCTATAAGTCTGTTTGATGGCTATGACGCGAAAGTCGCGCAGAAAGTTCGTGATCTTGAGGATAAGGTGGATATATACGAGGACGTTTTGGGTTCGTATCTTGTTAAGCTTTCCTCCAAGAGTATGGATGAGGTTGACAGTCACGAGGTGACGAAGCTTCTCCATATGATCGGAGACATGAGAGAATTTCCGACCACGCAGTCAACGTAGTTGAATCTGCCGAGGAAATAAACGACAAGCAGCTCGTATTCTCGGATGACGCAAAGAGAGAGCTTCAATCTATGTACGGTGCGGTAAACGAGATACTCTCAATTACCGAAGATGCGTTTGTAAATGACGATATAAACAAGGCTTATACTGTAGAGCCTCTTGAGCAGGTAGTTGACTATCTCCGCGATCAGATAAAGCTTCAGCATGTTATTCGTCTCCAAAAGAGCGAATGTACTATAGAGCATGGATTCGTACTTTCGGATATTCTTACAAACCTCGAAAGAGTTTCTGACCACTGCTCGAATATTGCGGGCTGTCTTGTAGAAATGTCCAAGCACGATTCGCTTGACGTTCACGATTATCTGCATAAGGTAAAGGCGGGCGGAATGGAATACGACGCACTCTATAACTCTTATATGGATAAATATTCAATTAAACCCGTTGAAACAAAATAAAAAAACAAGGTCGGTGTGATCTCACACCGACCTTTTGAATTACTTATTAAATTCATCAATGACCTTGAAAGGAATATGAGACGAGCCGCGAGGGAAGGGGTATCCAACCTCGACGGGAGCCACCCAATAGACGGCGTTTGTAATGATTTTTTGGACATGCTCGTTATAGAAGGAACGGCATAATTCGTGACCGGGCTGAAAATAAAATATCTTGCCAAGTCCACGCTCAAAGCATACGCCGCTTCTGAATATGAAGCCGTCCTCGTACCATGAGCCAAATACAAGCGCATCAGGCTGTGGTATATAGAAGGGCTCGCTGTAAAGCTCCTCAAGCTCAAGCGTGAAATGCTCGGGAATTCCCTTAGCTATAGGATGCGTGGGATAAAGATTCCAGATAACTTCTTTTTGGTCACGTCCCCACGAGAGATCTCCCGTAGTGCCTACTACGGCCTTGAACACCTTAGAATGATGTCCCGAATGAAGCACAATTAGTCCCATTTTGCCTGCATACACTCGCTGACGTATTTTTTCTACAAGCTCGTCGCTTACCTCGTGATGCGCCATGTGACCCCACCATATAAGTACGTCCGTCTTGCTCAGAAGCTCATCGGAAATGCCTTGATATTCATCGTCAAGAGCGGCAAGAGTAATATTTAGGTCTGTATTTTTACCGAGAAAGCTTTTGATGCACCCGTGAATACCGTCGGGATATATTTCGCGACAGTAGTCCTCAAGTCTTTCGTGGCGGAATTCGTTCCAGATAACAACGTTTAACATAATATAATTCTCCTTAAAGGGTCATATTTCTAATATAATTATACACGTGTTTTTGCATTATTTCAAGTGATTATTAAAAAATTAAAGATTTTGGAAAAGTTGCGGTAAAGTCTTCAAAATGAATGGAAAAAGCCTTTACTTTTTATTTAATATATGTTATAATTTATATAACTAATGTAAAAGGACAGGGATTTTATGGTAAATAATAAGGTTTGCGTAATTGTCGGCGGAGCTGACGTCATATGTGCGTATTCTGCCAAGGAAATGGCAAAAAACGGATATGTCACAGCAATAGTTGATACAAGTATTGACAATGCAAAAAGAATTGCAGATGAAATATGTACCTTCGGCGGACTTGCCAAGGCATATGAAGGAGATTGCTATAACTATGATTCCTTGTCAAGTGTTCGGGGGTTGATTTCCGCAGAATTTGGGAAATGCAACGTAATTGTCAATAATTTGCAAGGTGGCTCAACTGCGGCTTATGCGATGGACTGTGCATTAGTGTCTGCAAAAGTATTTATAGGAGATATGAGTGGCGAGTCTGGATGCTCTGTAGTAAATATTTATCCAAGCGGTGAGATTGAGAGCGCAGCAGAGGAGCTTACAAAGAAAATGGCTGTAAATCTTGCGGATGCGGGTATCAGAGTAAACGCAATAGTTTATAAGAATATAGTTGCAAGAAGCAACAAGAGTGAATTTTACAATGAAGACAATACGCCCACAGAATCCGCGCAGGCCTTGCTCGAAGCAATACCTATGGGTAGATTTGGCAGACCCGACGAGGTTGTTGGCGCGCTTAAGTATTTGAGCGATCCCGTTGCGGCATCATATACCACAGGTACAGTCATAAGAGTGGACGGCGGATATTCGGTTAGATAATCAATGGAATATTTATGTGTAATATCTGGATTAATTTATTCGCATAAATAAGACGAAGAAATCTCACCTATAAACCAGTGTACGACCCAAAACAGAGGGGAAAAGAAGCATTTCCAAGAGGATATGTAATTATACAAAATCAAGGTTTTGGATTTGACATCATAAAATTACACAAATTACACAAGGCAACATTGACGCAGATAAAGTTGCCTTGTTTTTTTATCATCAATAGACGATTGACGTTAGCACTTGGCGCCCTGCGGACAAATTGATTTTTGAGCATAGTATATTTTGAGTCGTTTATAATCATAACCAATAAGCATAAAGAGCAGGGACATAATCAAAAGTCCTCAAACAATCAAAAGGGCTGAATTGATAGAGGAAAGGAAAAGCGCATAGCAAAA
>JAZNWS010000176.1:0-13609 GCA_045593485.1 Eubacteriales bacterium
ACACAATTCAGCAAGTTGTTCCCACAATTGAGCACAAAACTGTTAAATTGTCAGACAATATCAGCAAAACTGATCCGAATTGTCAGACAATTAAAGAGCCAGGGCTTGCTATTGTCTGACAACTCGCGAAATATTCATAGAAAATAATACTTGAAATGTATATACAAGAAGTTTACTATAATAGACGTAGCGAGCGCTGCACTCGCTCGCGCCGTAGAACTCTCATTTATTTAAATGAGCTCCGACTGGCGAATGTTATGCCAAGACTCTCCTATAGAGTAGCCAGTCGGACAATGTTTTATACTACGCGGAACTATTAACAAGCAAAGAGAAGAAACACAAAGAAATCAAAGTTACAACTAAGTTACGAAAAGAAAAGCAAATCGGAGGTAAAGAAAATGACAAAAATTGACTTATTTAATGCGCGCTCTTGCGGCGAAAAAATCGAGGACGGGACTAAATTCGTTTGCGTTGATTGCGGGTCTTATCAGGACACAGACAAGGACGGCAACGAGGTTACTGCTTCGGCTTATGTATCAGCTGACGGCACGGTTTATACTGGTATCGGTGCTGGCCTTGCGGACTCTATGGACGCACTTATTGGCATTTTGGCAGACTACCCAGCTGGTGTTGAGGTTGTTTGTAGAGTGCAGAAGACAAAGAGCGACCGCGATTTTAAGTCAATTCGCATTATTGCGCCAGTAGAAGAGTAAACTCTTCTTATTATATAGAACTATAGCCGTCAGTGAGTGCAGCATTGACGGCTTTAATTTTTTAAATTATTATGGAGGTGTACAAAATGACAGTACAAGAGAGATTGCAATTATTAAATTTCGGTTACACAAAGGAACAAGTTGACGCAATGGAGCAGCCAGCAGCTCAGGCAATACAGACTCAGGCTCCAACAGTTGCTCAGCCAGTACAGACTCAGGCTTCAACAGTTGCGCAGCCAAAAGCTCAGGCTCCAACAAGCGACTTTCTGACAACTTTAACAGCTCTCGGAGCTATGTTAAACGCTCAGAACACACAGCCAACAGCTCAGCCAGTAGCTCCGGCACCAGTGCAGCAGCCAACAGCTCAGCCAGTAGCTCCAGCGCCAACACAACAGCCAACAGCCCAGCCAGTAGCTCCGGCTCCCGTTCAGTTATCCTCTGAACAGCTTACAAAGCTAATTCAGGGCGTAGCAGTTCAGACAGCTTCCGGAACTATTGAAACTCCGCCAACAGCTGAGCAAGCGCTTCTAAATATGTTCGCGGGTGTAGCCGGCGAAGTAAACAAAAACGAACAGAATTAAAAGGAGGTTAGCAAATGGCTAATACATGGACACCGATTGACGTCTACGCAATTGTTAACGCGGCATATAGACAAGCAACCGGAAGAACAGACTTAGCAGCCATTGACACAACTAGCTTTGTGACAGTTGGCTCAGTTTTAACAGAAACTCAGCAAATGAAAGAGAACACTTTCGGAGTGCTCTCGCAAATGGTAGTTCGCACTATCTTTAGTGATAGAGTATCACGTCGCCGTTTCGATATTCTTAGAGCGGACGCTGAGCGCTGGGGCGGTGTAGTTCGTAAAATTTCGTTTTATCCTCTCGAGGCTGAGGAGACAGAGTCTTTTAACACTGACTTAAACCCTCAGACATTAGCAGACGGCAACTCTGTAGATATGTACAAGATAAGAAAAGCTCGTCCTTTAGAGCTCGACTTTTGGGGCACTAAGTTGATGAAGACTCACATCACTCGCTTTATGGTGCAGCTTGATACAGCTTTCACGTCTGAGGCAGAAATGGAGCGTTTTATCCGCGCTATGATGTTAGCATTTTACAACGACATTACTCGCCTTAATGACGCGCGCACTCGTCTCGTAGTAAATAACGCTATCGCTGGCGTATACGCAATGGGTAACGCTGTAGACGTTGTAGCTGGTTTCAATGAGGAGTACAACACTACATATACAAGGGAGCAGCTTCTTAGCACTTACGCCGAAGACTTCTATAAATATGTAGTCTCTGTTATCAATATCGACTCTGATAACATGGAGGACGCTTCTAGTCTTTACCATGCTAACCCAGCAGACGAGGACATTATCAGAGAAACTCCTAAGGCTTTTCAGCGTATGCTCTTCTTAAAGCCTTTCTTTACTAAGGCAAAGGCTCGCGTAATGCCTACAATCTTTAATCCGGACGAGTTGAATCTCGGCGAGTACTCAACTGTTAACTTTTGGCAAGATAAGAAAACTCCAACAGCTATCAACATTAAGCCGGTTATTTTGGATACTGAGACATTACAGAGCAAGGACGCAGACGCGGCTGTTACTCTCGACTACGTGCTCGGTATTATCTACGACGTAGAATTTATGGGCGTCTATCCAAAATTTGAGAGAGCTGTCACTTCTCCTCTCAATGCAAACGGCTTGTATTGGAACGAGTTTGTCCACTGGGCTTTCAACAACTGGACAGACTACACAGAAAACGCTCGTGTATTCTATCTCGGAGCTGGTGGCCAGCCATAAAACACGCGACAAATTAAAGGGCTAGTCTGGCGGCTAGCCCTATTTTAAAAGGAGGGTTACTAATGTTAACAAAAACATTTGATAAATGGTTTAGTTGTTTTACCAGCGGCGCGCTTTTGGCTGCGTTCTCGCTCATTATTGGCAAGGTCGACTATTCAATAATATTATTGTTTATTGCTATGGGAGTTGACTTGCTGACTGGCATTTTATGCGGGATAGAGTCGCATACAGTATCAAGCCGAAAATGCTTTTTAGGTATCTGCCGTAAATTAATGATAATTGTCTACGTGATACTGGCGCACCATTTGGACGTGCTGCTTATTTCGTTTAATATTATAGAGCACGATTTTGTGCGCGTCGGCGTCTGCTTCATGTATATTATTAATGAAATTATATCTATTATTGAGAACGGGACACGTCTCGGGGTAGCAGTCCCGAAGCCAATACAGAACGCGCTGGAGATATTAAATAATTGTGATGAGGAGGGACAAAATGGACTCTAAAGCGACAGCAATTATAAACGCAGCAAAATCTTTACTCGGGACGCCGTATGTTTGGGGCGCCGAATCTGATAAAGAGGGAGGGCTCGACTGCTCCGGTTATATTTACAAGGTTTTAAATACCGCCGGTATTAAAGTAGGAAGAGACAAAGCTCAGGGCTACTATAACAGATTTAAAGCTAACAAGGCCGACAAGAGCACAGCCGGAGCGCTTCTTTTCTTCGGCAAAGATACAAGCCATATCACGCACGTAGCTATTAGCGCGGGTGCTGGTAAAATGTACGAGTCAATAGGCAGCTCTAAGAATACTATCAATAATAAGGGCAAGGGCGTTACACTCTCCCAGCAGTCAAGGCGTCGCGACTTTGTAGCCGCTTGTATGCCTTACAAGGTGATAACCAGCGCGACAGCTTCAAGCTCTTACTATTCAAAATATAGCGGCAGCTCTAACTATATCGACGTAGTATTTAAAGCAATTGGAGCGCCTTACGGAAACAAGGCAAAGCGTCTCCCAGTAGCTCAGGCTAACGGGATAAGTAATTATAGCGGACTAGCTTCGCAGAATTTACAACTGATTAGATTGGCAAAGGTAGGCCAGCTTAAGAGGTGCTGATATGGAATTATTACTATTTAAAACATTTAAAAAGCGCACAGACTCAACAAAGTTAGTAGATATAACAAGGCCGGATAAGACTTGCGACGTATATCTCAAGCGAGAGACTGTTTATTCTAGTCCAGTATTCACAATAGAGTCGGAGGAATATCCCGTTTATACTTACGCTTATTTAGTGCCGCTTCAAAGTTTCTATTTTGTAGTAAGCCGAAAACAACAAAACGTTGGTTACTGGGAGATAGGGCTAAAGCTCGACTCGCTGGCTACCTTTCGAACTGAGATAGCAGCGTATAACTGTTTTATTGAGCGCTGCGCAGACTCCCGCTATTATAACGTGAATATAGCCGACGCCGCTCTCTCGTCTGAGGACTTAGTAACAATAGGAGCTCAGACTTCTACGCAGATATTCGAAGCCGGCACGAGCTATATTGTCCGATTAGTTGGACAAGATACAACTGGAATAGCTACTTATGTCTTTACAAGTCCGCGCGCTATAGGTCAAGTCTTCAATCCGATATTATCAAATATCGCAAGCGGTAGCGGCGGAGACGTCGGATTACAAGAGCTAGTAACAGCGCTTATATGCGACCCTAGCAAATATTTAATAGGAGCGTATCTATCGCCAATAGCAAGCGGAGCATATCAGGGTATAGAAGACGACCGCGTCTATATAGGTTTTTGGGATACCGCAATAACTGCGACAAGAGTCACGGCACGTTTTACAACGCAAACGCTGTCAATAGCTGTCCCTCAGGGTATTTATTCTGATTTTAGAAAGACAGACGCGAACTTTTCAAGATACGCGCTCACATTGCCAGGCATTGGGACTATTGAAGTCAGTCCCGATATTATGGACAGTGCAATCTCAATCAAATACTGTTTTGAGTATCAGACTGGAGGCATTAGCTACAATCTACTTGCTGACGGCGTCTCTATCGCGACATATTCCGGCAATATATATGCTCCTTACTCTGTCGGAAGCTCCGACACTGGAAACGGGCAGCAATTACTATTAGCCGGCGCGCAAGTCGCTGCTGGAGTTATTACTGGCGGCGCTTCCGAAATGGCTATCGCGGGCGCTGCTATTTCAGGAGCTCAAAGCATAGTACAAAATACGCCGTCTGTTTCTGCTGGAGGTTCGGCGGCCGCCGTTCATGCTATGGGCACTAATATCGTTCTTTCAGTAACTCAGAAACGCAGCGCTGAATTTCCAGTGAACCAGTTCGGGCGCCCTTGTTGCAAGAATTTGACAATCGGAAATTTACAAGGTTTTGTTAAATGCGGTATGCCGTCTATTGAGCTGGCAGCTGAGAGCGACATAATCGACGAAGTCAATAACTATTTAGCTAACGGCTTTTATTTTGAATAAGGAGGTGAAAAAGAATTGTATAATTTTCCTTTAAGTTATCAGGAGCAGAGTCTACAAGATTTTTTCGGGCTCCAGCCTACCGAAGTAAGGGGCTCCGCTAATGTAACAACAAGTTATTACGGGCGAATACTTTACAATATAATTCTTTCATTATTTAAAATCGGGATACCCGAAAAGGGGCTCGTGATGAAGATACCAAAAAATTACTTGAGATATTGGCTTTTTCTCGACGGCACTTACACAACAATTTACACTAAAAAATTTGGCTGGGTTATTAGTCCATATTCTACAAGCGAGTTTGACTTTTATTATCAGCCGAAGCAGATTGTCGTTACTAATCGTTTTCTTGATTCGACAAAAGTCGGGCTCGTCGGTGTCAATTGTGAGATTGTCAGACTTTTTGACGACTATCGAGGAGTTGCTTCTATTATTAATCACTTCGACTCGAAGCTGGCAGCGTGCGACAAGGCCATAGACATTAATTTAATGTTGACGGGGCTCGGTAAACTTGTTGGAACTCGTGACAAAAAGGACGCTGAAACAATCAAATCCGCTATAGGCCAGCTCACGGAGGGCATTCCTATCGTCGCACTTAATAAGAACGTACTCGACGAGTACACTGTCAGCAATCTAGTTGCAGACATTTCAAGTCCGTTTATCGGCGACAAAGTGCACGACTTGAAGCGCTCTGTTATGAACGAGTTTTTGACAGTTGTCGGCGTAAATAATGCTAACATCAATAAGCGCGAGAGATTGAACTCCGACGAGGTTAACGCTAACAACGACGAAGTTAGAACGCTTTATGATGTTATGTATTACAACTTGAAAGACAGCTTCGAGCGAGTTCAGGACGTTTCCGGTCTAGAGTTCACAGTTGAAAAGAATTTTAACAAAGAAGTTGTCGACGCCCTTGTAAATCAGGCAGTCGGAGGAGGTGCTTTAAATGAGTAGGATAACACTATACGGCTTTTATATTTATTCAGACAAGCAGCTCTTCTCTGATGTACAGCTTTATGAGAGATTCAACAAAGAGCAACTTATAGAGTTAATACTGGCAGAGTGCGGCGACTTGTACACCTATCACCAGCAGCCGGACTATTTGAAGAGAAATATAACAAACTGGTTCGCTCGTAAATATGAAGACTTTAAGCGTATGTACGACGCACTATATTCTGAGTACGACCCTATAGAAAATTATAATAGGTATGAGCACTGGAGCGATTCTATTAGCGAGAGCACCAGCGAGAGCACCAGCGGAAGCGCTTCCGACCACACTAGCGACTCGACTAGTAACTCGCAGCTGTCTCAGGTGTCGCCAATGAATACAAATAATTTACTTAATGACTCAGCGGCGAACGGGCAGACAGCCGGAACGTCTAGCGCGTTAACGACTAACAGCTCTCACCAAAAGCGCGACCACTTGCACTATCTCGACCACGAGGGACGACTACACGGCAACATTGGCGTAACAACAACTCAACAAATGATTGAGTCGGAGCTCGAGCTTCGTGAGTATGATTTATACGAGCGTATTGCTCAAATGTTCGAGCGTGAGCTCATGGTACAAATATATTAATAGGAGGTTTTAGAAATGGCTTATAATTATGAATATCCATATACCGACCCAAACAGACATAACAGCGACTGGCTGATTAATAAGGTTAAAGAGTTCGAGGCTACTCTCGATAGCTGGATTGCAACAATCACAGAGCTACAAGCAGCGCTCACAGAGATTAACGAGTTCGATGCAAGACTAACAGCTCTCGAAGCCTTAAAGAGCACTATCGAGCAGAGCGCCGCTGATATTGCAAATCTTAAAGCGACTGACGCGGATATTTATCAGCAGTTGGATAAGCTCAAGGGCTCGCTCGACGGAATAACAGACGCCTACACTGCTTTAATTGAGTCAGTGCGCGTTGAAATGTTAAACAAAATCGCAATTGAGGCGACAGAGCGAAAAGCTGACGACGACAAGCTCGCAAACAGGATAGCTCTTATTACAATTGACTACGACAGACAGCTCGCAGAAATTCAGGAGAAATTAAAAGAGCTTGTCCCAGTAGACGTATTTAACAGAGTAGCCGGCAAGCGCTTAGACTTAAATCACAACAACTATAATATATATGAAGACTTACGCTATTTAGGTTTTACAAACGCAGAGCTCTCGAGCTTCGGCCAGTCAAACGAGAACGTCGCTAGCTTAGTGCACAATAACAGAGACTTCGCTCTATTTGCTAAGAAGCGATTTAAAAGAGGTTATCCTTTTAGTCCTATCACTGGCAAGCGTCAGAACTTGACAAACGAGCTATCAAATATTATTGTTTTGGTAGGCGGAGGCGTTAGCAACGGCGAGCTTGCTTCTTATATGGAAGCGAACGGACTTACTAACGCAGATTTAAACACTCTCTTGACTGACAACTTCAGGAGATATTATTTATTACTCAATTAAGGAGGTAGAAAATGGCTTATACAAATGAAACAGTACATTACGGCTTCCCTCTTCCTTTAGCTGCAGACCTAACTGTGCCTATGGATTATAACGAAAGTTTAGAGGCAGCCGACACCGCGCTTTTTGAAGCGCAGACAAACGCAGCCGGAGCAGTTGGCACAGCTGGCAACGCTCTTACAGTTGCAAACGAAGCAAAGACAGAGGCTCAAAGTGCTACAGCTACAGCTAACGCTGCAACAGCTACAGCTGGCGCAGCAGCTACAGCAGCAAACGAGGCAGTCGCAGCAGTTGCTGAGGCAAAGGACGACGCGCTTGATATGATTTGCGCAGTAGTAGAGACTACAGCTACAGCGCAGTACAAGCACGACCCAACAAAGGACGGGGCTAATTACTACTTTAGATATAACGATATTCTCTATAAGACTACTGCCGTTATTAATGTAGGCGAGACAATTGTCCCAAACACAAACTGTGCAGCTACTAACGTAGCGACAGAGCTCGGGCTCTCAGTTGGTGCTGTTCGTTTCTATAATGGAAATCTACAGCAGTTCGACGGCTCGACATGGATTAATATTGATATAGGAGGTGCTTCAATGCCAACATTAGATTTTGCTTCACCATTGCATACATTCAGCAGCGGCAACTTAACATTTACAGCTACTAAAGAGTGTTATCTTGCCGGCTCGCTTACTACTGTTAATAATCAGGTTAACACCCTTAGTATTAATGGCACAAACGTTGCTAGTTCATACTTTAATGATACAAACGGCGTTTCATACATTAATAACATCTTCTACAAATTATCGGCGGGCGATGTAGTAATTATCACTCAGGCGTCGGGCCCACTACACGTTTTTGATGTAGTATCATAACAATAAAAAAGCTCCTCCCAGTTCGGGAGGGGCTTTATTTTTTTGCTGCTGGTTATTGGCTTGTCATTGCCGTGCGCGGAGCTTCCGGCTCCTGACTCCGTCTCACACTATCTAATAGCTGCGGGCGCTCCAGCTGCTACGACAATTATACTATCTCTTGAGTAAGAACTCAAGAAGTATAGCTTTAATTTCGTAACTCTCAAAAGTGACAAGGCCTTGAATAAATAGCGAATAAAGTCGGCTTCCGTATGTCGATTTAAAGAGCCTCTTCTCGTGCTCCTTGTCGAGATTGTAGCGCTCGACTTGCTTATTTGCTCCATAGCTACAATACATATTTGCGGAGCCTTTCTTCTTATATATAAATATATTGACGCCATTTTTTGAGCAAGCAACAAGCGGGTGCTTGTCGTCTAATCTCTCATAGCCGACAAGAGAAAAATCATCATAGGCGAAGTTATTGTTGAGAGCCATATCTGCAAACTTAGTCCCGCGCGCTAGCTTATAGAGCGCTGTCTGAGCCTTTTCCTCTTCAAAGATTTTACTATTTTTTATTAGATGAATAGCAAGCCCTCTGTCGGGGTAATACTTATCATATTGCTTTTTACGCTTCATTTTCTCAACGTCTGCGACTATGCCCAAACCCTTAAACATATCATTATATATATTGTTAGAGTTGGAAATGCCCCAAAAGTATAAAGGCGGCTGCCCCTCCAGCTCCCTATTTCGATTTAGTGTCTCATAAGCATTAAAGAGAGCGTCGGCCATATCTGCCATGCCGTGCTTATGCTTCTCAGGCACGAACTCGTCAAGAATCCAGTCCGTCAAGTCTGAGAAGTCGAGGCCTCTTATATCTGAAATATTATAAAGGGCTGTCGCGTATCCAATCGGAGCGCCGACGCAAATATATTTTCCAGCGTCGTCAACCTCTCTATTGTATATTCCGCCTAACGCCTTATTAATAGAAGTAATTCCGTAATTAGTCCCGTTATTAGCGTTATACTTTTTAAAAGGATTGCCGGACTCGACACCCTTTTTATCTAATACAATCTGATATTCTTTATCAGTCAAACGGGAGTACATAAATTTTTCTATGCGAGGCTCCTCTATAGCTCCGCCTAGTGCTCCGTATGTTTTGCCGTCTCCACGGCTGCCGATAAAGAATTGAAAAGGATACTTCGGATTAAAATAATTATATATGTATGTATAAATTTTATTGTCTTTCGTACTCACTTCGTATCTCCTCATATTCAATATTATCGTATAGCGCTATCAACTGGCCATAATCTCGAGTAATGCCTACAGTGTAAGTCGAGTCTTTAAGCGCTACGTTTGACGCTGTCACAATCTCGCAGCCGTCAACTTCTATTGTGTGTATTGCTTCATCATTATAGTATAATTCTTTGCCGCCAGCTTCGCCGGAAAATATAAAGCCGTTCTTTAAGTTGGCGACGCTCTTTAATTCTTTAGGAGCTGTTTTCTTTCCTACTCCTGAAATAGTAACGTGCAGCCCTTTATCATCGCGATAGGCGTATTTTTTGGCGCCTAGTGTTTTAAATTCATAGTAGGGTTTTGGGTTCCCGTCCTTGTCCTGAGTCTCAAGCTCGCAGAGTCCTAAATATTTCTTTTTGCCGTGACTGTCTACGACTAAGCCCATGCGCTCAGCTTTTTCTTTTAATTTCCGGTTGAGCTCTTCTATTGGCTCAAAGTTAACTATATCACACTTGCTGGAGTCGGTGTCCCAGTATGCTACCATGTTCCCGCCGGTGCTTGTCGCTTTGAGCAAGTCGTCGAGCTCTTTACGACCCCAACAAGTCGTCCAAACGCCGACAGCGTACACCATAAAGCTATTAAAACTTTTGTTAAACTGTTCAAGCGCTTCGGCTATGTCTGCCGGCTGCGGAGGCAGCCACTCCATATTATCGTCGAGCGCGTACTGGTCGCGCACTGGGTCGGTGTAGGCCATGCCAAAAATGCCGTTCAACTTGTTCTTAAACTTTCCATATTTATAGTCATTATCTTCCGAGGGCTCCGCGTCCTTTAAATACTCCCGCTCACACTTCTCTTTAAACCAGCTAAAGACTTCGGAGCGGATACACTCCGGCAGCAAGCCGTATTTTGCAAAGTGCATATCCCAAACTATAATATTATCCCACTCGTAATTTTCTTTTATAATTTTAAAATCTACGTCAGTGATAGTTGTCTCAAAATATCCGTAGGGGCTTGTTTCACTCTTCTCTGTTGCCAGTATGCGCCCGTTGTCATAAGTGAAATGGCCTACAGAGTTACGGACTTTACTCGCACTTATATATGTGCGACTAATATCGTTTTTAACTCGGATATTGACAAAGCCGATTCTGAATAAACAAGCATAATCGCGCAGCAGCGCGTTAAATTCTGCTATATTATCAACTTTGCCGTACGGAGTAAATTTAGTTATAGGAAATTGCTGGCTGCACATTTGCCACGGGTAGGAGCTCTTCTTATCATAAGAAAGGATACAGTTTTCTAAGAGTCTACCAGTAAATAGTCTATGCGCGTGAGTATCGCCGCCTCTTCCGGCTTCCTTGAGTAACATATACACGGACGGCCTAAGAGCATTCTTCCAAAAATAACGCCTATAGTTCGGGTCTTTCTTTGTCGCTTTCCTAACGTCTCGACGTACAAAGCCCGTAGACGTTAACGGAATTGTGCGCAAGTCGTCGCCGTTATTATCAAGCGTAGCAAGATAATACTCGTAAAGACTTTGCACGTCTGACATATTATAAGAAAACTCTGTCAGCGTGAGCTTTGTCTCCGGCGTCCTTATTTTCTTATAGTCTAAGTCTCCAGCTCTTTTGATGTGCGTCACGCCTTTTTCAAATTTAACAGCTTTATCAAGTGACATATTGCTTTGCCGATAGGTGCAGCGAAACTCAAAGCCGTTACCAGTAACAAACTTTATCGGCTTGCGCCTATCCGTCGCGAACACTTCGACGCCGTCAAAATATGTATTTGCAAACTCTTTAGAAAACTGCATTTCAAAGCTCAAGTTATGCACTGGAACAACGAGCCGGTGCTCGTGGTCGAGCTCCATAACGTCGGCCAGCTTTAGCATAAAAGAAACCCATTGAGGCCATGTTCTGCCGTAGACAAGTATATTATCAACGCACATAGCCCAAAAGTACATAAAGCCGAAAGGCTTCTCGACGTCTACGATAGAAGTCGTCTCTATGTCAAACGTGGCAATATTGCGATAATAGTCGACTTTCTGCTTGCCCTTGCCTCCTATGAGGCCGTACTCTGTAATTTGCTCAAACGGGAACTCGTCCCAAAAGTATGCCTTTTTTAAATCTTTAGTTCCGTCGTTGCGTAATAATTGCACTACTCGAGCCATGTTATAGTACAGCTCCTCCCTTTTCCTTTGCACGTTGTTGTATGTCAAGCTGACTTGCAAGCTCTTTGTCAATGTCTTTGAGCGTTGTATGTCGCCAGTCTTTGCCTCTTGCTGTTGCTCTCTTAGCTCTTGCGAGCTCGTTTCTCTTTAGCTTGTTAAACGCTTCTTGTATACGCTTGCCGTCAAGTCCGGCTTCTCTATACTGATTGTATATATCGACAATTGTCTCTGAGTCGAAGTCTCCTTTTATAAAAAAGTCGTAAGCGTTTGAATTTAAGAAATCGTAAAATTCGTCACTACTAGCCGTTGCTACGTCAATGCCTTGTTCTACAAACGTTTCAACTCTCTTCTGCTCTATGTCCTTGTTGCCTGAGACTGTACTCGATTTTGAGTGTAAGAACGTCTGCAGCTCTAGGACGTCGCGACGTATCCGATACATATCATAGGAAGTTTTACCCGTTTCGGCGTCAACCTCTTTTGTGTAGTTCTTCGACTCGGAGAAGCGACGCTTGTCGCCTCTCGTCTCCTTGAGATACTGGAGCGCTATATCATACGCGCCGGCCTTGTAGGGCTTGCCTGAAATTGGAGATTCTGAGCGCTCCAGTCTGACTAAACGCTGATTTGCTCTTTTAGCTAGACGGACGCGCATTTTTTGCAAGTCGGTAAAGCTCATTTTACGCAGCTCTGCGTAAGTATAGTTTTCGTCTGCTTTTGGTGTTGGCATTAATTAAACCTCCTTACCCTGAAAGCGCATTGTATCACAGAACACGACGCGCTCTGTTAAATAGTTGATAGTCTCCAGCAGCTCTTCTACAACGTAATCAGTTTGAGCATTTGTGAGCCCGCAATGAGCGGCGGCGTTGTATCTGAAAATTACTGTTTTTACGTCGTCGTGATTTGGAGCGTGTACGCTCTCTAGATTCTTCTCTACTTTTATTTCATCTCCCATTTTGTAACCTCCCTTAATCTGAAAATATTGCTACAATAGCCATAAATATAAATAATCCCAATAGATAGAGCTCCATTACTTTAAGCCCTCTTTAGCGACTTGATTTAAAGTAGCTGCCATTGTGTCAGCTGCTATAAATTGACTCATTTCGTAGCGCTCTGTTATTAAGTCCCTCAAGTAACTAGAGCGCGAGTCTGCGCCCTCTAGTGTCACCAGCGCGTCGAGCTGGTCTAATGTCTCCTGATTTAATCTGATGTTTAAAACTTTCTCTTTTGCCATTGTTAATCCTCTTTTCTATTTCTCCTTACTTCTATATATAGATAGCTGTCCTTAATTTCAGGGTCGTAGCCCGTATACAATCTATCTACTATGTAAACCTCTTGAAATTCAACTCGAATATCTCGAGCATAGCCCGCTTTAGTTCCGGCCTCTCCTTTTATTTCTACCTCTACCCGCTCATAGTCAGGCATTTGCTCCAATAATGAAGCTAAATGAAACAATTTAAATTTTGCCATTGCTTACCTCCTCCCGCTTAATCGTTCAATATCCCAAATCAAATGCTTTACGCCGAATTTGTCTATACTGGCCGCGTTTATAAAGCCTACAATAAATGTTTGCCCGTGCATACAACGATTGCTGGCTCTCACATAGATGTAACACTGGCTATCGCATATTTTTCGAGCTATATAAATAGTGTCATAGCCTTTTCTCAATAATTCCGCTTGTATTTCGGTTATTCTATGCGCGTTATTTTTCTTTACCTCTTCAATAGAATCTAAATAACTATCATACTCGCGGCGCGCTTGCTCCGGCATTCCTACTGGATAAAATCTAGCCATTTGTTAGCCCTCCTTTCAAAGTCTATTCTATCACTTTGTATATACATTTTGTACATACATTTTCTATGAATATTTCGCGAGTTGTCAGACAATAGCAAGCCCTGGCTCTTTAATTGTCTGACAATTCGGAT
>JAZNWS010000177.1:0-3516 GCA_045593485.1 Eubacteriales bacterium
TTGAGAAGATTGATTATCTGCGCCTGAATGGAAACGTCAAGCGCGGATACGGGCTCGTCGCAAACCACAAGCTTAGGATTTACAGACAATGCACGCGCGATACATATTCTCTGACGCTGACCGCCCGAGAACTCGTGAGGATATCTCTCATAGTAGTAGTCGCGCAGTCCGCATTTTTCCATAAGATCCATAACGTAATCCTTGACCTCGGACTTTGGCACTATATTATGTACCAGAACAGGCTCGGAGAGAATATCTCCTATAGTGCTTCTTGGGGGGAGGGAGGAGTAAGGATCCTGGAAGATTATCTGCATCTGCGTGCGGATGGGACGCATCTGCGAGGAGTTGTACTTTGTGATATCATGACCGTCAAAAATTATCTGACCGCCGCTGGAGGGGTGGAGCTTCAGAATGGTTCTACCCATGGTGGTCTTACCGCATCCAGACTCACCAACGATACCAAGCGTCTCTCCGGGCTTAAGAGTGAAGGATACGTCATCGACCGCTACAAGCTCCTGCTGAACCTTACCCGTGAGGGATTTCTTTAACGGGAAGCACTTGCGAAGATGTCTCACCTCAAGCAGCGCTTCGGGGTCATAGGGCTTTGCGTAATCCGCCTCAATCGTTGCCTTGCGCTCCTCCGCCTGCTTTTTTGCCTCTGCCGCGTCATCATAAACGACGGTGGTTTCTGTTTCTTCATTGATATTATTCAATTTTTCTTCCATGTTAAACCTCCTCGTCGTCTTTATACAAGTGGCAAGCTACGTAGTGAGTGGGGCTTACCTGTACCATTCCGGGATAGTCGCCCGAGCATCTGTTCTTACACATAGAGCATCTTTCCTTAAAGAAGCAATGCTTAGGCATATTTACAGGGTTAGGAACGTTTCCTGGAATGTTAAAGAGCGTATCGTCATCCGAGTCCATAGTGGGCTTGGACTTCTGCAGTCCTATCGTGTAGGGGTGCAGGGGATTGTTGAATATTTCTCTGACAGTACCGCGCTCAATTACGCGTCCTGCGTACATTACGACCACGTAATCCGCCATTTCGGCGATAACTCCAAGGTCGTGAGTGATAAGAAGAATAGAGCCGTCAATCTTTTTCTTGAGATCGCGGAACAGATCGAGTATCTGCGCCTGAATAGTCACGTCAAGAGCTGTCGTGGGCTCGTCCGCAATAATAAGACGGGGATCGCATGCAAGGGCCATAGAGATCATAACACGCTGTCTCATACCACCCGAAAGCTCGTGGGGATATGATTTATACACGCGCTCGGGAGCGGCGATTCCAACAAGGCTCAGCATTTCAAGCGAGCGGCGCTTTGCCATTTCGGGTGTTGCGCCGGGCGTGTGAATGAACACGACCTCGTCAAGCTGATTTCCTATTGTGAAAACAGGGTTGAGGGAGGTCATAGGCTCCTGGAATATCATGGAGATCTGACGTCCGCGGATGCGGTGGATCTCGTTCATAGGCATCTCGGCAATGTCGTATACCTTTTCCTCCATCTCATACTCGGGAACGCCTGAGGCGTTCGTCACGTATGCGGGAACTCTGACGGGCTTGCCGTTCTTGCCGATGATGTCATTTCCGTCCTTATCCTTTTTGTTTTCAAAAAGTATCTTGCCGTTTTCCTTGCGCTTGAAGCGAGGAATAGGGTTGCCGAACTCGTCGCGCTTGTAGTCGTAGGACTTAAAGCGAATGCTACCCGAATAAATCTGACCCTGAGGGCCCTGAAGCAGTCTCATTACAGACATACTTGTGACGGATTTTCCGCATCCCGACTCGCCAACGATACCAACCGTCGCGCCCTTGGGAATTTCAAAGGAAACACCGTTTACCGCCTTAACTACACCCTGGTCGGTGAAAAAGTAGGTGTGGAGGTCTTCTATCTCGAGAATGTTTCTGTCGTCCTTCATTTGGGTGATGAATGCGCTCTCGTCAACCTTTCGATACTTCTTTTTCTCAAGAGCCTTCATAACCTTGGCGTTAGCCTTGGCTATCGCGCGGATCTCTTTGTTTGAGAGGTAATGCTTGTCGGAGCTGTTAGCTTTTTTATTCAGTTTGCTCATATATTACCTCCTCATCTTGGGGTCAAGGGCGTCACGCAGTCCGTCGCCGATAAAGTTGAATCCAAGAACGGCGATGATAATGCAGATGCCGGGAGGGCCCCATACGTTGAAAAAGTTGGAAAGAATATCAGGGTCCTTTGCTGCGTTGATCATAGTACCCCAAGCGGCGTACTGCTCGGGAGCGCCAAGACCAAGGTAGGACAAGGAAGCCTCATAAAGAATCATACTGCCAAGGCTCAAAGTCATTGAAACGATAAGCTGAGGCATTACGTTAGGGATAAGGTGCTTGAATATCTTTCTTCCTGTGGAATATCCCATTGCTTCTGCGGCAACCATATATTCCTGTTCGCGAAGCGAAAGGATCTGACCGCGGACAAGGCGCGCGGTGCCTGACCAGGAGATAAGTGTCAAGAATCCCATAAGCCAGTATATCTTATACTGATAGTCAAACATTGACATTCCGCCCTCGCGCAAGCCGTCGATAATAGTACCGACGATAAGCAGGATAGGGAAGCCGGGCAGACACATAAGAATATCGCATATTCTCATTATGATATTGTCAACAACTCCGCCGAAATATCCCGCGATTCCGCCAAAGATTATTCCGAGGAAGGTAATGATAAACACCGCCATAAAGCTTATTGTAAGCGAAATTTTACCGCCGTTCATAAGTCTTGCAAGCACGTCCTTACCCGTCTTGTCCGTACCAAGCGGATGCTCGGGACTGGGCTCGGAGAGCATATTATCGGTAAGGTTTGTTTCAATTACTTGATAAAAGCCGTGGGTGTTTCCGTTCTCGTCGGTGTATTCTACCCATTTTGTCGCATATTCAGTCTTACCCGTCTTGTCTATTTCGGTGGGAGAAACTCTGTAGAACAGAGGACCGACCCAACAAAAGATAAAGAGGGAAACAACCATTATAAGACCGATAACGCTGAGCTTTGAGCGGAAAAAGCGGCGTATTACCATCTGAGTGGGTGACATAAGCTTGAGAGTCTGCTCGTGAGTTGCCTCTTGTACGGGTGCGACGGATGTTGTAGTATCAGGAGCTTCCTGATTTTCAGTCATTTCAAGATCAAGTTCTTTGTTTTCCATACCGCACCTCCTTATTCAAGCTTAACTCTCGGGTCAACTACCGCGTACATAAGGTCTGCAAGCAGAACTCCTATAACGCTGAGAAGCGCCAAGAACATATTGTAGCCCATTATAAAGGGAATGTCCGCAACAAGCATCGC
Source organism: Eubacteriales bacterium (assembly GCA_045593485.1). Lineage (GTDB taxonomy): Bacteria > Bacillota > Clostridia > Oscillospirales > CAG-272 > SVTX01. Next base: position 3,303 of record JAZNWS010000177.1, read on the forward strand.
CTCAAACGCCTTATTACCTATACCGGGAAGACCAAAGACCTGCTCGGTGATTATAGCACCCGAGAAAAGTCCGGGGAGCAGTCCCGCCAGAGACGTGACGAGAGGAATCATCGTGTTTCTGAATGCGTGCTTGTAAATAACTACCTTTTCCTTAAGACCCTTAGCTCGTGCCGTACGTATGTAGTCGGAGTTGAGGACCTCAAGCATATTCGTA
>JAZNWS010000178.1:0-2040 GCA_045593485.1 Eubacteriales bacterium
GTAACCCGTAACAGTATCTCCTGTATTTAAAGTTTTGAGTGAATCCTCAAGTAATTCTGCAAAGTTTTCAATTGCTTCGCTCATGGTGTTTTGTACCTCCTGTATTATGTCGCTCGGCGTCGATGCGCCGGCGGCTATTCCAATTTTAGTGCAGTCAAGATTTTTGTAGGAGCCTAATTCCCCGGCGGTCTCAACCATAATAGTGTTTTCACACTCCGCCCGACAAATGTCGTAAAGCTTTACCGAATTTGAGCTGTCGCGGCTTCCGATAACTATCATAAAATCGCTCTCTGACGCAAGTCTTTTTGCCTCTGTCTGCCTTTTTTCAGTAACACTACATATTGTATCATAAATTAAAGGATTTGCATATACCTTTTTCAAAAGTTTTTTCGTTTTTTCAAATTCGCCTAAATTTTGTGTTGTTTGCGCGACGATGATTGGTTGTTTTGCACAATCCGTTTTTACTATACCGTCACCGATTGCAATCTCAAGCTCTTCTGTCCTTGAGAAAATAAATTTTTCCCCGTCAAACTTACTGCAAAAGCCCAAAACCTCGGGGTGCTCGGGATTTCCAAACACCAAAAGCTGACTGCCTCCGCCCGAATGCTCGGACACTATTCTGTGTATTTTTTTGACGAAGGGACACGTGCAGTCCACAAACGAAAAATGCTTGTTTTTCTCAGCAAGTTCCTGCAAAAGTCTCTCGGTCTGCGCGGGTATTCCGTGAGCGCGTACAAACACGCAAACGGGTGCGTTTTCATTGGCACTCTCGCATAATACCTCGAGCTCCTGCTCGCAGGTTATTTCAACTCCCTTTTCTTTCAGACGGGCATTATAAACGTCGTTATGTATAAGCTTGCCGAGAGTGAATATTCTCTCTCCCTCGGACTTATTCTTAACACGTCTCTCTACTTCGCCACACGCGCTTGAAACTCCAAAGCAAAACCCCGAATTTTCAGCTACCCTGACGCTCTTACTCATTTGCTTCTCCAATACAGCAGATCTTGTCGAAAATATATGCGGAAATACGCGAATATTCTCCCTTTGCCTCGGGGTCGTATGCAAGCTCCTCAAAGCTTATGGGCTGACCGACGTAAATATCTACTCTGCGGAAGGGCGCCCACTGGTTATTTTTCATCTTGACGTAGCAAGGAAGCACCTGCACCTCGGCTCTGACGGCAAGCATAGACGCGCCGTTCTTGACCTCGGTGTCTCTGGGGTTGACCTTTTTACGTCTGTGCCCCTGCGGGAACATTCCAATACACATGCCGTCCTTGAGCATTTGTATACATTTTTTTATGGTTGCAACGTCATTTCCCTTTCTGTCAACGGGAAACGCGCCGAGCGCTCCTATAAGTCCGCGAAGAAGCGGTATTTTGAAAAGCTCCTTTTTAGCCATAAAATGCGGCTGCTGATTCTTTATAGACGCGCAGATAAGCACGGGGTCTGCGTTGCACACGTGGTTGGACACCAAAATATAAGGCTTATCCTTGGGCTCGTTTTCAATTCCGTGAGCGTGTACTCTGAAAAGCACTCGCACAACACCGCCAAGAACCTTCTGAAAGTTCTCATAAGTCTTGCTTTTCAAGCTCTTATCCTCCGATTTTCTGATCTATGAGTCCCATTATGTACTCTACCGACTGCTCAAACGTATAGTCCGAATTGTCAAAAATTATCGCGTCGGGCGCGGCTATCGCGGGGGCAATATCACGTCCGCTGTCTGCGGCGTCACGAGCTATAAGCTCGGAGAGCACGTCCCCGTATCTGACATCAACTCCCTTTGCTACAAGCTCCTTGTAGCGTCTCTGCGCTCTTGCTTCGTTTGAAGCAGTAAGGAAAACCTTTATATCCGCGTTGGGAAGAATGACGGTGCCGATGTCTCTGCCGTCCATAATAACGCTTTGTCTGCGCGCAATTTCCTTTTGAGTTTCAAGCAAAAATGCTCTTACCGAGGGCACGGACGAAACTGCGGATGCGTACATTGATATATCGGGTTGACGGATCTTGTCACCCAAGTCCTCGCCGTTGAGATAAACGTGC